>JAJZQV010000167.1 GCA_021803025.1 Actinomycetes bacterium
CAGGCCAGCGCGCTCGGACTTCCGTCGAAGGCGACGGCTGGTCGCAGTAGGGAGTCTGGAGGACGGGACGGCTGTGGGCACGCCGTTCGTGAGTCGGGAGCATCAGCCGGTCCCGGCGAGCCAGCGATCCGCTCCGACGACGACGCAATTGAGCCTTCTCGAACGGACGCTAAGGTCGCTGATGGCGGCTCGACTCCTCTCGCCCCGACCAGTCCCACCTGTCGTTGCACCGTCAACCGTTGTTGCCTGACGGCAACGAGCCCGAGCAGCCACGCGTTCTCGTTCGGCGCCGGGTGCACCGCGATGATCTCGGCGCCGTCCACATCGACCTGGCCGAGGTTCTCGCGCAGAGCCTCCTCGCGCAGCCGGTCGGACACCGCCGGGTTCCGCCAGAGCCGCCCGAACTCCGCGAGCACCCTGCGCGCACGGCGGAGCCGGAGCTCGTCGGGCGGCATCGTGGCGACCTGCGCTGGCCGCTCGCCGGTCGGGCCGCCCGCCGGCAGCGACGAGGGGCCCGCCTCCGACGGCACCACCAGTCGTCGAGGGCTGACGCCGACCGGAGCGGCCCGACCAAGGCGACGCGCATCCGTTCGCGAAGACGAAGCGGTAGCCGGGGCCAGGATGTCTCCGCCGATGTCCGATGTAGGTGGGTCCTCATTGTGAGGTATCCTCCGTGTATGTCGACGCCAACGACCCCCACACCCGTTGCACCGGACCGGGCCGAGGTCGAGCCCGCGCTCGAGATCGCGGACCTCCTGGGCCAGGTCGTCCGCCGCCTCCATCGCGGGACGAGCGAGGCCCTCGCACCGCTTGGCCTCTCCCGGGCCGAGTCGCGGGTAGTCCGTCTCCTCGCCGACAGGCCGTTGCGGATGGCGGCCATCGCCGAGCGGCTCTCGGTCGTGCCGCGGACGGTCACAGATCTCGTCGACGGGGTCGAGGTGGCCGGGCTGGTTGCGCGCCATCCTGACCCGCAGGATCGTCGCTCGACGTTCGTCGAGCTGACGGCCAGCGGTCGGCTCCTCCTCGACCAGTTGGACGTCGCGCGGCGCGAGAGCGCGGAGCAGGTGCTCGGACGGCTCGACCCGGCAGAACGGGCGGTCCTCCTTCGGCTCCTCCGCGAACTGGCGGAGGGGCTCGCCGACGGGTGCGGGCCCAGGACGCCGATCACGGCGGATCCGGCCCCGATCGCCCGAGGCCACGCGCGATGAGCATGATGGGCGGGAGCGGCATGGGTGGCTGGCACCTCATGCGCTCGTTCAGGCGCGACGACTCCGTCCGCTCCCAGCGCCTCTCGCCGGGCCTGGCCCGCCGCATCGCGCGCTTCGCGGCGCCCTATCGGCGGCTGCTGCTCGTATTCCTGGTGCTGATCGTGATCGACGCCGCGGTCGGCGCGGCAAACCCACTCGTCTACGCCGCGATCATCGACCACGGGATCCTGCCCGCCGACACGGGCCTGGTCATTAGGCTCGCGCTCCTCCTCATGTCGCTTGCGGTCTTCGACGCGGTGCTCTCGCTCGTCGAGCGGTGGATCTCGGCCCGGGTGGGCGAGGGGCTCATCTTCGACATGCGAACCCAGGTCTTCGCCCACTTCCAGCGCATGCCGGTCGCGTTCTTCACCCGGACCCAGACCGGTGCGCTCGTGAGCCGCCTCAACAGTGACGTCCTCGATGCCCAGAGCGCGTTCACGAACACCCTGTCGTCGGTCGTGGGCAACGCCATCACGGTGGTCGTGACGCTGGTCGCGATGTTCTTCCTGAGCTGGCAGGTCACGCTGCTCGCGCTCGTCCTGTTCCCGATGTTCGTGCTGCCGGCGCGCTGGGTGGGCCGGCGCATCCAGGCCATCACGCGCGAGAGCTACAACCTGAACGCGGCCATGACCTCGACGATGACCGAGCGATTCAACGTCGCCGGCGCGCTGCTGGTGCGACTCTTCGGCAAGCCGCTCCGAGAGATCGAGAGCTTCGAGGCCAAGGCCGGGCGGGTGCGCGACATCGGCGTGACGCAGGCCATGTTCACCGCGGTCTTCATGACGTCGCTGCTGCTCACGGCGTCGATCGCGACCGCGCTCGTGTACGGGGTGGGCGGCGTGCTGGCCGTCCAGGGCGCGCTGCAGGTGGGCACGGTCGTGGCGCTCGCCGCATATCTCAACCGCCTGTACGGACCGCTCACCTCGCTGTCCAACGTGCAGGTCAGCATCATGACGGCGCTCGTGTCGTTCGACCGCATCTTCGAGGTGCTTGACCTGGAGCCATTGGTGGCCGAGAAGGCGGGCGCGGTCGGCATCCCCCGCGGACCGGCGAGCGTCGAGTTCGAGCACGTCGACTTCAGCTACCCCGCCGCGTCCGAGGTCTCGCTCGCGTCGCTGGAGTCGGTCGCGGTGCTCGACCAGGCCCCCTCGAGCCAGGTCCTCCACGACGTCTCGTTCACCGCACGGCCCGGCGAGCTCGTCGCCCTCGTCGGCCCGTCCGGCGCGGGGAAGACGACGATCAGCCAGCTCGTCCCGCGCCTCTACGACGTGCGCGCCGGGGCGGTCCGGATCAACGGGCTCGACACGCGCGACGCCACCCTCGACTCGCTCCGGGCGATCATCGGGGTCGTCACGCAGGACGCGCACCTCTTCCACGACACGATCCGGTCGAACCTCCTGTACGCGCGGCCCGGCGCGTCCGAGGCGGAGCTCATCGACGCGCTCCGGGCGGCCCAGATCCTGCCCTTCGTCCACACCCTTCCCGACGGCCTCGACACGGTCGTCGGCGATCGCGGCTACCGGTTGTCGGGCGGGGAGAAGCAGCGGATCGCGATCGCCCGGCTGCTGCTCAAGGCGCCCGACATCGTCGTCCTCGACGAGGCGACCGCCCACCTCGACTCGGAGTCCGAGGTCGCCGTCCAGCGAGCGCTCAGGACCGCGCTCGCCGGGCGCACCTCGATCGTCATCGCCCACCGGCTCTCGACGATCCGCCAGGCGGACCAGATCCTCGTCGTCGCGCAGGGCCGGATCGTGGAGCGGGGCACCCACGCCGAGCTGCTCGCCGCCGGTGGGCTCTACGACGAGCTCTACCGGACGCAGTTCGCCGTTCAGGCGACGGCAGGTGAAGTCCCCCTTGGGGCCGCCGGCTGACGCGATTCCCCGCTGGGGGTCGCTGTTCGGCGACGACGGCGCGCTCGCCGCCGCCTGCGCCGTCAGTTGCCGGGCATCAGGTTGTTGAGGGCATGGATACCGATGCACGTCCACAGCGAGCCCGTCTTGTGGAAGACATAGCCCACGCAGACCGAGAAGACCGCGATCCACAGACACCCTGCGGCCGAGATGTCGCTGCCCCTCGCCAGCCAGAGAGGCACGTGATAGAGAACGAAGAGGGCCGCCGTCGCGAGGTTGCCCGCAGACGTGCCGGCGACGCTATCCGAGTGCCTCGACTGGACCCTCGTCTGGGGGCGGCGGGACCTCGATCGGGCGCTGCGGACCTACGCCGAGCACTACAACCGGCCGCGCCCCCATTCGCGCTCTCGGCCTCGCTGCACCGCTGGCCGAACTTACGATCCCCGATCCCGGTCGACCCGCACGATGTCCGCCGGCGGGCCTGCTCGGTGGGCTCATCCACGAATACGAACGAGTCGCTGCGTGATGGATTCGGGGTTTCTGATCCCCACGGGCTCCGAAC
>JAJZQV010000056.1 GCA_021803025.1 Actinomycetes bacterium
GCAGCCTGGTCCGCGATCTCCTGCACCGACCCGTACGGGACGGCGTGGACGACGTAGCCCTCGGGTGCGGGCAGGTCCGCCTCCGTGCCACGGCGACGGAGCGCAGGGGCCGCGGTCCCCCGGATCGCGAGGTGGGCGATGTCCGTGACCGCGGTGGGCTCGAGGGAGGCGGCGGCGGCCTCGACCACGCTCCGGTGGGGGAGCTCGTACGCTCCGGCCGGCTCGAGCGCCGCGACCTCGCCCGCGACCCTTGACAGCCGGAACATCCGTGGAGCGTCCTTGTCGACGTCGAGCCCGTACACGTACCAGACGCCTCGCCGCACGAGCACGCCCCACGCCTCGACCGTCCTGGTGAGGCCCGCCGCACGGTAGTCGAACCGGATGCGCCGCCTCGCGGCGATCGCCTCCCAGACGACCCCGACGGCCCCGTCGTCCCCCCCGATGCGGGGTTGTACGAAGCCGCTCGAGGACAGCTCGACGCCGGCCGCCTGGAGCTTGCCGAGCGCCGCGCTGGCCTGAGGCGCCAGGGCGGCACCGTCGAAGACGTGAGCAGCGATGCCGAGGACGACCTGTTCCGCCTGCGTGAACTCGACGGGAGGCAGCTCGAAGTCGCCGGGCAGGATCCGGTAGCCCTGCTCGTCGTCGAAGTACGAGTCGTTGGAGCCCGTCTCGATGGGGATCCCGAGAGCGCGGAGGTCGTCCTTGTCCCGCTCGAACATCCGCTGGAACGCCGCGTCGGACAGGCCCTGGTAGCCCTCGACGGAGTCGCGGATCTTCTCGCGCGTGAGGAACCGTCGCGCGGCGAGCAGGCAGATCACGAGGTTGAGCTGACGTTCGGTCTTGCGCGGCGCCATGCCCCTCCTCTCCTAGGCTTGGGCCAGTCTTGCATCGGTGACGCCGCAACGCCCGCGCCACCCCGAGGGAGAGGAGGTGGCGGCAGGTTCGCCCCCTCGCCGACCTCCACCTCGGCCGGCGCTGCTCGCATGGCTGTTCGCGCGGCCGCCGCCGTGACGACAGGGCTCCTGCTGGCACGCTTCGACCTTCACGGCCGTCTTGAGCCCGCGAGGAAGCGGTCGGGCCTCGTGCGAGAAGAGTCAGGCCTCGTACGAGAAGAGGATGTCCACGAGGTAGACCATCGTCTCGCCGGGCTTCACGTCGATGCGCGGGTTTCCCGAAGGGTAGGCCTGCGCGGGTGGGACGACCAGCAGCACCCGGCTTCCGACCGTCTGGCCGACCAGTCCGGTCTGCCACCCCGGGATCGTCGTGCTCAAGGCGCCGTCGAGGGGCGCGTAGCCGTACGTCTTCTTGATGAGCTTGCCCGTGCTCCACGCGTACTCGGCGTAGTCCACGCGGATCGTGGACGTCGCGGTGACTGCCCGGCCGGTCCCCTTGATGAGCGGCTGGACCGTCAGGCTGCTCGGAGGCGTCGAGGTGGTGGGGATGGTGACGACGGGAGACTTGAGGTCGCCGGACACCGTGGGAAGGCCGGCGGGAGGCGTCACCGGGGCTCCGGACGGGCCTGTGGCGGACACGGCCAGGATGTCGACGACGAAGACGAGGCTGTCGCCGACCTCGATGCCGATGCTCGAGTTGCCGCCGCTCGAGTCGTACCCGTCGGGGCCTGTGATCCCGATGAGGACACGGCTGCCGACCTTCTGTCCGATGAGGCCGGTCTGGAAGCCGCGGATGAAGCCGCTCACTGCGTACGAGATCGGCTTGTTCGCGCTGAAGCTCTCGTCGAAGACCTTGCCCGTGTAGCCGTTGGCCCCCCAGTAGTTGACCTCGATCATCGAGTTCGCCGTGACGGCGTCCCCGGTCCCCTGGACGATCGTCTTCGACTGGGTCTTGTCGATCCCCCACGGCGCGGGGATCTTGACGTTCGGCAGCTTCCCGTAGTCGCCGGTGACGGTGATGCCGTCGAGGTTCGTCGAGGGCGTGATGGACGCGTGGGCGCTGGCCGACGCGCTGGCCGAGGCGCTCGCGCTCGTCGGGGCGGTCGGGACGAACTGGGTGGTCGTGGGCGACGCGCTCGACGAGGCCCGGCCGGCATTGCAGGCGGCCAGGAGAAGAGTCAGCAGCGCAACGACCAGACCGCCCACGCGGCGGCGGCTAAACATGTGCACCGTGGAAGGGTACCGGAGTCCACTGAGAGGCTCGGCAGGGCAGGCCTCTCACAGCTGGACGGCGTCGAGGAGCTCGCCGAGCTCCTTCGACGTGAGCTCCCGAGACGCTCCCTGGGCGAGCTGGCCCAGCCGCACGGGTCCGATGCGGATCCGGGACAGTCGTCGTACGGGGTGTCCCACGGCGTCGAACATTCGCCGCACGATGTGGTTGCGGCCCTCGTGGAGGGTCACCTCGACGAGGGACTTCCCTGCTCCCGTGCTGGTCAACGTCACCTTGTCGGGATGCACGGGACCGTCGTCGAGCACGAGGCCGCCACGCAGCCTCTTGAGCGCTCCCGGGTCCACGACACCATCGACCTCCGCGAGGTAGGTCTTGGGGATCTCGTACGACGGGTGCGCAAGCCTGTGCGCGAACTCGCCGTCGTTGGTGAGGATGATGAGGCCCTCGGTGTCGGTGTCGAGCCGTCCCACGTGGAAGAGGCGCTCCCTACGGCGTTCGACGAGGTCGGCGAGGGTGGGTCGGCCCTCCGGGTCGGACAGCGTCGAGACCACGCCGCGAGGCTTGTTGACGACGAGGTACACGTGGCGACGCGGGGGCGGGATCCTCGCGCCGTCGACGCGGATCACGTCCCGCTCGGGGTCGACGCGAAGGCCTTGCTCCCTGACCACGCGGCCGTTGACCTCGACGCGGCCGCGGTCGATGAGCTCCTCGCTGGCGCGCCGGGAGGCGACGCCTGCCGCGGCGAGGACCTTCTGGAGCCGTACACCCTCGGGCCCGTCCGCGTCGGGCACGTCGGGCACCGTCTGGTCGGCATCCCTGACGGGTCCGGGACGGCCCTTCTGCCCGCGTGGTGGCCGCCCGGGACGGGGGTCAGGGGGCGTCGGGGTCATGGTGCTCCTCGGGTGACGTGGGGACGGACATGGGTTGCGCCGCAGCCAGCAGCTCGGCCTCGAGCGTCATGGCGTCCGGAAGGTGCGGGGCGAGGGGCGGCAGGTCGGCGAGCGACGTGAGCCCCATCCGCTCCAGGAAGTACGGCGTCGTCGTGAACAGCACGGCGCCCGAGACGGGGTCCCGTCCGGTCTCGGCGATGAGGTCGCGTGCGAGCAAGGTACGGACGACGCCGTCCACGTTGACGCCCCGGACCGCGGAGATCCGGCTGCGGCTCGCCGGCTGCAGGTAGGCGATGACGGCCAATGTCTCGAGCGCTGCCTGCGAGAGCCTCCCGTGCTGTCCCTCGAGCACGTACGCGGAGATGACGGCCGCGTGCTCGGGCCGCGTGGCGTACCGCCAGCCGCCGCCGGCGTGGCGGAGCTCGAACCCCCGGCGGGTCTCGGCGTAGAACCGCGCGAGGGCGGCCAACGTCGCCTCGACCCGCGCGAGCGGGGCCCTGAGCGCCTGTGCCAGCTCGACGGAGGGCATGGGCTCGGTGGCCATGAGCAGCAACGCCTCGATCGCGCCCGACAGCGCCTCGTCGTCCAGGTCGGACTGAGCCTGCTCGGTCATGTCACTCCTCACCGGCCGGTGCAGCCGGCTCGTCGAACTCGTCGGACACCTCGACCTCACCGCTCGTCGTGCCCGTCCAACGGACAACGATCTCACCCAACGGTGTCATCTGCTCGAACTGTACGGACGCGCTGCGGAACAGCTCCAGCAACGCGAGGAACCTGGCGACGACGGTGAGCTTGTCCGGGGCGTCCGAGACCAGCGCCCGGAACGTCGACGACCCTGACCGACGGAGCCGCTCGGCGACGACGACAGCCTGCTCGGCGACACTGACCCGGACCTGATGGATGTGGGCGACGGAGATCTCGATGGCGGCCCGTGGCTCCATGGCGCGCGCCGCCAGCGCGGCGAAGGCATCCGGGGTGAGGTCGAGCTCGACGTCAGGCAGGAGCGCCTCGAACTGCGGCTCGAGGCCACCCGGTCGTACGTACCGCTGCCCTTCCGTGGCCAGTGTCTCGTCAATCCAGGCCGCCACCTGCTTGAAGGCCCTGTACTGGAGGAGCCGCGCAAACAACAGGTCGCGTGCCTCCAGGAGCGCGAGGTCCTCGAGGTCCTCGACCTCTCCCTGCGGAAGAAGCCGTGCCGTCTTGAGGTCGAGCAGGGTCGAGGCGACGACGAGGAACTGGCTGGTCTGCTCGAGGTCCCAGCTGCTCCCCTGCCGGCGGATGTGGGCGATGAACTCGTCCGTCACCGTGGCGAGCGCGATCTCGGTGACGTCGAGCTTGTGACGTGAGATGAGCTGGAGCAGGAGGTCGAAGGGTCCCGAGAAGTTCTCGAGGTGGACCGAGAACTGCTCCGCCCGGGTCCCGACGCTCTCCTCCGTCATCAGTCCCCGAGCCGGGCGATGACGTCTGCCGCCTCGCCGTTCTCCTCGAGGTCCGCGAGCGCGGCGGCGATGGCTGCGCGCACCAGCCGGCCGCGGTCCACGGCGATCCCCTGAGCCCGCAGCGTCAGGCGTGCCTGCTCGAGCTTGATGAGCTCCTCCGCCGACACGTACACGGTGATCTTCTCGTCGTGGCGGACGCGACCGGACGCCGTGCCCACTTGCGGCTCAGTCGGCTCCTGACCGCCGCGGAAGAGCTCACTGGCTCCGGGGAGACTTACGCGTCGGGGCATCTGGCCAGCACCTCCCGGGCGAGCATCCGGTACTGGTCGGCGCCGCTCGACGACGGTGCGTACGTGGTGATGGGCTCGCCGGCCACGGTCGTCTCAGGGAACTTCACCGTGCGCCGGATGACCGTGTGGAAGACCGTCTCGCCGAACGCCTGGACGACACGGTCGAGCACCTCGCGGCTGTGCAGCGTGCGTGCGTCGAACATCGTGCCGAGGATGCCGAGCATCTCGAGGTCGGGGTTGAGGCGGTCCTTGACCTTGTTCACGGTGTCCGTGAGAAGGGCGATGCCTCGCAGTGCGAAGAACTCGCACTCCAGAGGGGTGATCACCTTGTCCGCCGCGGTGAGCGCGTTCACTGTGAGCAGGCCCAGTGACGGCGCACAGTCGATGAGGATCATGTCGTAGTCGCCCCGGAGCCGGTCGAGTACTCGCTTGAGCGTCTGCTCTCTGGCCACCTCGCTGACCAGCTGGAGCTCTGCGGCGGAGAGGTCGATGTTCGCCGGAAGGATGTCCATCCCTTCGACGCTCGTCGTGACGATCACGTCCACCGGGTCGATCGTCCGGCTCAGAAGGAGGTTGTAGATCGTGCGCTCGAGGGTGTGAGGGTTGACGCCGAGCCCCACGGACGCAGAGCCCTGGGGGTCGAAGTCGACGAGGAGCACCCTGCGGCCCGTCTCGGCCAGGGCAGCACCCAGGTTGATCGTCGTCGTCGTCTTCCCGACGCCGCCCTTCTGGTTGCACATCGCGATGATCAGGCCGTGCTTCGAGCCTGACCGCGGCGGACGGACGGGCGGCAGCGTCGGCCAGGGCCGCCCCGTGGGACCCAGCTTCTCGTCCGAGAGCGTTTCCTCGTCGTCCCTGGCCAACGGAGCTCCTTGTGGTGATTTATCGCTATTGCTCTCGCAACACTAGTGCCGCTCCGGCCGGAGAACGGGAACCGACCAGCCATGCGGCGGGCGTGTCGTGAGGATGTACGGGAGGAGCGTCGCCTCCTGCTGGCGCCGCCCCACCCGTCACGGGGCGACGGCTCGCGCCCTCGGGTGCGCCTCCCGGTAGACGTCGCGCAGGTGGTCCACGGTCACCAGCGTGTAGATCTGCGTTGTCGTCACGGAGGCGTGACCCAGGAGCTCCTGCACGACACGGACGTCTGCTCCGCCGTCGAGGAGGTGAGTCGCGTACGAGTGACGCAGGCTGTGGGGAGACACCTCCGTCGTGATGCCGGCGCGATGGGCCGCCGCCCGCACCCGGTTGAACGCGCTCTGCCGGCTCAGCCTGCCGCCGCGCTCGTTGAGCAGGAGGGCGGGCGTCGCACGGACGGCGCGAGCTGCGAGCGCCGGCCTCCCCCGTACCAGCCATGCCTCCACGGCTGCCCGCGCGTACGAGCCGAGGGGAACAAGGCGCTCCTTGTCGCCCTTGCCGATGAGTCGCAGTCCTATGTCCGGGTTGCTGAGTGTGCGCTCGAGGTCGTCGACATCGAGCGCGACGACCTCGCTGATGCGTGCCCCCGTGCCGTACAGCAGCTCGGTGAGCGCGACGTCGCACAGCTGGGACGACGTCGTCGAGGGTGTGTCCCCGTCCGTAGCCGCCGCCGCGATGAGGCGCTGCACCTCGTCGACCGACAGTGCCTTGGGGAGCCGGCGATCAGGCTTCGGCGGCGTGACGTACCGCGTGAGGTCGTCAGCCGTGACGTGCTCGATGGCCCAGAACCGGTGAAGTCCTCGTACCGCAGCCAGCATGCGGGCGATGCTCGCCGGAGCGAGATCCGGCCCCTCGGAGGAGCTCCTCAGCGAGGTGGCGTACGCCTCCAGCAAGTCGCCCGTCACCGCTGCCGGGTCGCTGACCCCGCGCCCTCGCAGGAACGCGCCGTACCTGTCGAGGTCCCGTCCGTACGCGGCGAGCGTGTTGCTGCTGAGGCCACGCTCGACCCGCATGTGGTCGAGGTAGTCCGACGTTCCACGCCCGAGCGCGTCGCTGGCCACGGATCCCACTGTGCCAGTGTGTCCAGCTGCGCAGCAACGACCCCACGCGGACGCGTTCGAGGGTGCCGCCGACGCTCAGCGGCACCCTCGAGAGCTGACGTGTGACGTCAGCTCTTGCGCGCCCTCCGGTCCAGTCGAGCGACGCCCAGGAGCATCGTCCCGAGAGCCACCAGCCCCAGCGCTCCCAGAAGCCACGGAAGGGGGGCCTCGGCTCCCGTGCTCGCCAGCGTCAGGACGATGCCCTCGGTCTGGGGAGAGAGGACGTCGACCACGGCCTGGGCGTCGTTGTCAGTAGCCGACGCGGCCGTGTCCGTGGCGAGAGTCGGTACGACCAGCGGGTTGCTCTCCGGAGCGTCAGGCGCCATCGGTGACACGTAGGACACGGCCTTGAACTGACCGGTGAAGCCCTCCGGGACGGTCACGATCATCGTGATCGGCATCCCGTCGGCCCCCGCAGCGAGACCCGTCGCGGCGACGCACCGCAGCGTCGTGTAGCACGTGTAGCCATCACCGCTGATACCGACGAGCGTGCTGCCTTCTGGCAGGAGCGCCGTGACCGACCAACCCGGCTGAGCCATCAGCGGACTGTCGTTGTGCGGCAGGAACGTGTAGGTCACGTTCGACCCGCCGTAGTACGGGCCCGACGAGGTGACAGCCATCGTGAGCGACAGGTTGAACCAGTTCTTCACGATCGTGTTGGTCACCGTCACGAGATCGCCAGTCGCCTCGTCATGGTCGACCGTCACCGGGGCGGAGATGTGGGGAGGCAGCCATGCCCACAGCGGGACCGGAGCCAAGGCCCTCTCCGACACCGCGCAGACGTTCCCCGTGGGAATCCCGTCCACCGTGTGGCTGGCGCCGGCTGCAAGGTCGACCGTCCCCGTCAGGGCGGAGCCGTTCGCGTCGACGCCACAGCTCCAGGTCAGCGGGAACGTCGGCTGGACCGTCGCACCACCCTGGTTCACCAGGACCTTCGTGAAGGTGAAGCTGCCTCGGTCACGGCTGATCGAGTTCCGCACCGCCACCTCGACGGTGGCGTCCTTCTCCGCGACTGTCACCACCGAGGACGGAGAGAAGACCGGAGCCGCCCACGAGAACCCCGCCACCACCGCCGGAACATCCTCACTGACCGAACACGAAGACCCCGTCGGAATCCCCGCAACCGTCTGCGAACCACCCTCCGGAACACTCCACGTGCCGACATAGCCAGACCCGCAGTCATACGTCCCCGTGAACACCGACGGCAACACCGCGCCATCCACGTTCGACGTCGACTTGTTGATCACCAAGCTGCCCCGGTCACGCGTGATCGAGTTCCGCACCGCCACCTCGACAGTCGAACCCTTCACATCAACGCTGACCACCGACGACGGGGTGAACACCGGCGACGCCCACGATAACCCCGCCACCACCGCCGGAACATCCTCACTGACCGAACACGAAGACCCCGTCGGAATCCCCGCAACCGTCTGCGAACCACCCTCCGGAACACTCCACGTGCCGACATACCCAGACCCGCAGTCATACGTGCCCGTGAACTCCGCCGGCAACACCGCACCATCCACGTTCGACGTCGACTCGCTGATCCGAAGAGCGCCGGTGGCGTGGGCGATCGAGTTCGTGACCGTGACGGTCACGGTGTTCCCGCCGACGATCGTGACCGGGTTGGGAGAGCTCACGGACGGAGTCCCGAAGGTCCAGCCGTCGGGGGCGGACGGCAGTGCCGGCTCGCTCACCACGCACGTGGTGCCGGCCGCGATGCCCGTGATGGTGGCCGACGCCCCGGCCGCCAGGTCGACAGCGCCCCTGTGCACTTCGTCGGTGCACGCGTAGGCGAGGCTGAAGGTCCCTTCGTACCCGGAGGTCTTCGGGTCGAAGACCTTGGTGATCGTCAGGTTCCCGGCACTGGCGTTGCGGAAGGTGCACGTGACCGACTGCTCGTCGACCACGTTGAACGTCACCGACTGGCCGGACACCGCAGCGTCGGCACCGACGCACGAGATTCCGCTGAGATGCCACCCTGACGGGAGCGCGTCCTCACTGATGCTCAGGGCGCCGGGTGCGACCTTGCCGTACGTCACCTGCTGGGGAAGCGTCGAGCTGCCCACAGCAAGCGTGAACGTGCCGCTCGTGGTGAGGACTGCCGCGTTGGCGAGCGAGATGTGGAACGGGAAGGGGGTCCCGTCGGCCGGAGACGCCTGCTTGACGATCGTCACCGACGCGCCCTGGATGGAGGACGCCATGATCTGGTTGTCCCTGCCGCCCGCGGAGGCACAGTTCAGCGAGACCAGCGAGACGTGGTACGGAGCGCCGATGATGGACCCCGCACCCGTGCCGTACCCGTGGTCGAGCTCCGACGCGATGTGGGCGCTGAAATAGATCGTGGCAGCGCCCGCCGTCGCGACGTCGAACCTGACCGTCACCGTGTTCACCTGGTAGCCGCTGGCATTGAGAGGTCCGGAGGTGACGACCGGAGCACCGCTCAGGGTGCCGCCTGCGACGCTGTACCGGTCGACGTAGTCGTACGCCCACGTGAGCTTGTACCGGACCTGGTACGTGAACACGAGGACGTTCGTTCCGGCGGAGAGGTTGCGCAGCTCCACACGCTCGTCGACGTACCCGCCTTCGTAGAGACCCACGGTCAGGGCGCCGTTGGAGAACGACGTCACGGCCGACTTCTGCATGAACGTGTCGATCGAGCCCGTTCCGGAGTTCACCGCGCACGAGCCCGAGCCACTGGTGGCTGTTCCTGTCGACAGCGTGGACCCAGCGGCCTTGACCTGCGGGGTGCGAAGCTGCGGGACCGTCGTCGTGGTGGATGCGGACGGTGAGGTCACGGGGGCGGACGCAGTCGCGGAGCCGGTCGCTCCGGACGCTGCCGCGGTGGTCGTGGCCGTACCGGTGCTGGGCGGCCGGCTCGGCGTCGACGTTGCGCTCGGCTCCGCCGACGCCGTGGTGACTGAGCTCGCGCCGGCCGCCGAGGCCGTCGCTGTCGTCACGGCTGACTGTGCCTGCGCAACCTGGGTCGTCCCCGGCAGCAGCGTGATGGCGATCGCCACAGCACATGCGACGAGGGCCGTCAGCCAGCCGCGTTCCCACGTCTTCGTGGCTGCTGGCTCGACCAAGCGAGTACCTCTCCACCGCCCTGGCCCGATGCGACGGGCGCGTCGCGAAGGCTGATTCATGATTCCCCCCGGATCAATCGTCGCCATACCTCATGCATGGCTCAGGAAGTCGTGACTGACCCATCGCAACGAGCCATTTCGGCGGCGCGGAAGAAGGTGGAACGGGACACAACGAGACGACACTGTCAACCCGCCCCCCCCAAGGATGCGCGCGTCAAAACAACTGACGTTGATGGATGTCAAGCCCCAAGCCGACTTCCTGGGTCAACGCTACCACGCAGAAGGCTCAGAATCCTACGTCCATAAGAGGAGTCGTGGGGCGGCGATGCAGGATACAGGAACGCTTTCTCTCACCCTTTCTGCGTCCTGTGGAATCGCCGTGCGGACCGGATCCTAAATCGATAGTTCACGTGAGGTATAGGTGAAAGCGGACCCATGCGACCGGATGGAGAAGGGCGAATGCCATCTCCTGCCACCTCGTCGGGTGCCCCAGGACGCCTGCCTCCGGCACCGGGGGCTACGGCAACTCCCTGCGCGCGGCCTGCTGTCGGCTCTCCGGAGCGGCCGTCTCCGCTAGGGTCGGCGGCATGGCCTTCTTCGACCTCCCTCTCGACCAGCTGCAGGAGCAGCGGCCGACCATCGCCCGGCCCGACGACCTCGATGCCTTCTGGACGAGAACGCTCGACGCCGAGCTGTCCCGGCCGCTCGAGGCGAGGGTCGTGCCGGTCGACACCCCGCTGAAGACCCTCGACGTGTACGACGTCTCCTGGGTCGGCTACGGCGGCCAGCGCGTACAGGCGTGGCTGAGGGTGCCGGCAGGAGCGACCGAGCCGCTCCCCACCGTGCTGCACTACCGCGGCTACTCCGGCGGTCGCGGCTATCCCTTCGTGGAGTCGGAGTACGCCTCGGCCGGCTATGCGCACTTCCTCCTCGAGTCGCGAGGCCAGGGTTGGCGCACGCCCTCGCTCACGGCCCCCACACCCGACCTCGACCCGGCCGCCGGTGACATGCACTACCCCGGCCTCATGACGCGCGGCATCACCGACCCCGGGCGGTACTACTACCGCCGCCTGTACGTCGATGCAGTCCGGATGCTCCAGCTCGCCGCGCAGGACTCCCGCGTGGATGCGACGAGGATCGCGGCGCTGGGGACCAGCCAGGGCGGTGGCCTCACGATCGCGGTGGCCGGTCTCGCGGCGCTCGCGGGCCTGCCCCTCGCCGCCGCGCTGCCGAACGTGCCCTTCCTGTGCCACTTCCGTCGGGCCGTGGGCCTCACCGACGCCAACCCCTATGCGGAGATCGCCCAGTACCTCGCAGCCCACCCCGCCGAGGAAGCTCGTGCGTTCACGACGCTGTCGTACTTCGACGGGGCGAACCTCGGGGGGTACGCGAAGGCTCCAGCCCTGTTCTCGACCGCGGGCATGGACGAGATCTGTCCCCCGTCGACCGTCTACGCGGCCTACCACGCGTGGGGGAACGACGACAAGGAGATCACGTACTACCCGTGGAACGGCCACGAGGGGGGCGGCGACCACCACACGTGGCACACCCTCACGTGGCTCGCGGAGCGGTTCGGCACGCGCTGAGCGCACTCGACGCCCTGGCCCGTCACGCCGTCTGGACGGTCACCTCGGACGTCAGCACCCGGCCTTCGCCGACCACTCGGGTCGACCCCGTGATGGTGACGGCCGTCGCCAGGGGGCGGTTCTCGCTGGAGGTGCCCACGCTCAGCAGGATCTCGCCGGGCTCGACGACGCGCTGGTAGTCGAGGCCGGTGAACGAGAACAGGTCGGTGTGGAGGCTCACGCCGAGCTCGGCCGACTGGCCCGCCCCCAGGGTCACCTTGATGTAGCCGACGAGCTGTTTGAGCGGCCGTACGACCGAGGCGACCGGATCGGTCGCGTACACCTGGACGACCTCAGCTCCGGGCCTCGTCCCCGTGTTCGTCACGCGGAGCGTGAGCCGTACGGTCCCCGCCACGTCGACCTCCGGCTCCTCAGCGGTGAGGTCCGAGAGCTCGAACGTCGTGTACGACAGGCCGTGGCCGAACGGGTACAGCGGTCTCGGGTCGAGGTTGGACACCCCCTCCGAGAACCAGCCCAACGGCGCCGCCAGGTACGTGCCGGGCTGGCCGCCGGTGCCGGACGGGATGGCGACGGGCAGATGCCCTGACGGGTTGAGGCGTCCGCTGAGGACGCCGGCGATCGCGGCAGCCCCTTCGACACCCGGCATGAACGCGGCCACGACGGCGCGGCAGCGCGACGCGTACGCGCCGAGCGCGTACGGACGGCCGCTGACGAGCAGGAGGACCGTCGGCGTGCCCGTGGCGAGGACTGCGTCCACGAGCTCCCCCTGGAGCCCGGGCAGGTCCAGGTCCTCGGAGTCGCACCCTTCGCCCGAGGTGCCGGTGCCGAACATGCCCGCGATGTCGCCCACCGCGACGACGGCCACGTCCGCCTGGCTCGCGGCCTCGACGGCCGCCTGGAGCTGGGACCGGTCCTCGGCCATGAACGGCACGCCCGGCGCGGTGACCACACGGGCCTCCGGGAGCTCAGCCCCGAGGCCTTGAGCCAACGAGGCGACCTCGAGGCCGGTGCCACCGCCCTCGAAGCGGCCCAGCACGTGGTTGGGGAACGCGTAGCAGCCCATGAAGGACCGAGGCTCCGCCGCGACCGGTCCGACGAGGGCAACGGTCGGCGCCGCCAGCGGAAGGATGCCGTCGTTGGCCAGGAGCGTGACGCTGCCCTCGGCAACCCGGCGCGCGATGTCGCGGTTCCGCGGGGAGTCGAGGTCACGGGACGGGTCTCCCTGCGTCTCGGGGCGCCACTGTGGGTCGAGCAGGCCGTGACGGATCTTCTGCTCGAGGACGCGCAGCACCGCCCGGTCGAGAAGGACCTCGTCGAGACGGCCCTCCGCGACGTCCCTTGCGAGCGTGCTGTACGCGACCGTCTGCGGCAGCTCGACGTCGAGGCCGGCGGCCAGCGCGAGCCGGCCGGCTTCCGGCAGGTCGCGCGCGACGTGGTGCATGAGGTGGAGGAAGCCGATCGCGCCGTAGTCGCTCACGACGGTGCCGGTGAAGCCCCACCGCTCCCGCAGCACGTGCGTGAGCAGCTCCTGGGAGGCAGCAACGGGCACGTTGTCGATGTCGCAGTAGGAGTTCATCACCGACTCGGCACCGCCCAGTCGTACCGCCATCTCGAAGCTCGGCAGCATGACATCCTCGAGCTCGCGTCGCCCCATCGGCACCGGCGCATGGTTCCGCGCCGCGCGTGAGGCGGAGTACCCGACGAAGTGCTTGAGCGTGGCGGAGACCCCGGCCCCCTGGAGGCCCCGTACGTACGCGGTGCCGATCGTGCCGACCACGTACGGGTCCTCGCCGATCGTCTCCTCGACACGACCCCACCTGTAGTCGCGCACGACGTCGAGCAGCGGCGACAGTCCCTGGTGGACGCCCACGGCCCGCAGGTCCTCGCCGATGGCCTGGGCCATCTCCTCGACGAGCCCGGGGTCGAACGTGGCGCCCCACGCGATCGCAGCCGGGTACACGGTCGCGTGGTACGTGGTGAAGCCCGTGAGGCACTCCTCGTGAACGATGGCCGGGATGCCGAGGCGATTGAGCTCGACGACCCGTCGCTCAGCAGCGCGGAGACGAGCCACGCCGTCGGCCACCTCGACAGGCTCGGTCCCGAAGATCCGGGTGAGGTGACCGAGGCCGTCGGCCGCGACCACGTCGAGGCCTGTGGTCGAGAAGACGCTCTCCATGGGTGCGACCTCACCCCCTGCGGAGACGCGAACCGGGCGGGCCCAGTGGGACCCGAGCTGTGCGGCCTTCTCCGCCACCGTCAGCTCGGCGAGCAGGGCCTCCGCCCGTTCGGTGACGCTGCGCGACGTGTCGTGCCACACCGCCACGACTATCCCCTGTCCGTCCGTACGACCCGTGCCGGCCAGGGTGCGTCCCCCGGTCGCAGGGACTCGAGCCGGCGCTCGTGGACGGCTGTCGCAAGGCTCAGCGCACCGACGACGAGGCTGGGGTTCTGGAGGCGGCCCTCGTAGATGCGCTCGACGACCTCGTCGAGCGCGGCCCAGTGGAGGTTCATGTGCGCCTCCTCGCCACTGGCGACGAAGCCGTCGGGGCGCGGGACCTGGACGAGGTCCTGGGCGAGGTAGATCCGGATCGACTCGGAGGTGCCTCCCGGCGAGGTGAACATGTCGACGAGCACGCGCCAGTCCTTCGCGGCCAGCTCAGCCTCCTCCGCGAGCTCGCGCTGTGCGGTGACCAGAGGATCCTCGTCGTCGACGTCGAGCAGGCCGGCCGGGGCCTCGACCTCCAGCGAGCCGACCGGGTGCCTGTACTGGGTGACCACCGCGACACGCTGCGCGTCGTCCAGGGCGATGATCGCCACCGCGCCCGGGTGCTCGAGGTACTCGCGCACCATCGTGTGCCCGTCGGGCGTCGTGACCTCGTCCGTCACGAAGCGCATGAGCCGTCCCCGTACCTCGTCCACCCGTCGTGACGGCCAGGTCAGCGGCACGTCGTGCAGGTCGTCCCAGCTGAGGTCCGAACCCGGGAGGCTCACGCGTCCGCCTCGGGCAGGCGGCCGGCGTTGCGCCGATGGAGCGCGGCCTCCACGAGACCCTTGAACAAGGGGTGAGGCTTCGTCGGGCGGGACTTGAGCTCGGGATGGGCCTGGGTCGCCACGAAGAACGGGTGCACCTCGGTGGGGAGCTCGATGAACTCCACGAGCTTCGCATCCGGTGACGTCCCCGAGATCACGAGCCCTGCCTTCTCGAGCTGCTGGCGGTAGGAGTTGTTGACCTCGTAGCGGTGTCGGTGACGCTCGGTGACCTGCCTCGTCCCGTACAGACGGCTCACGATCGAGCCCCGGGTGAGCTCCGCCGGGTACGAGCCGAGACGCATCGTGCCGCCCATGTCGCCGTCGCCGGACACGATCTTGACCTGCTCCGCCATCGTCGCGATGACCGGGTGCGAGGTCTCAGGGTCGAACTCCGTCGACGCGGCGCCCTCGAGGCCGGCCAGGTTGCGCGCCACCTCCATGACCATGCACTGCAGGCCGAGGCACAGCCCCAGGATCGGCACCTGGTTCTCCCGCGCGAAGCGGATCGCGCCGATCTTGCCCTCGACGCCGCGGATACCGAAGCCGCCCGGCACGACGATCCCGTCGACGTCCCCGAGAGCCCTCGCAGCACCCTCGGGCGTCGCGCAGTCGTCGGAGGGAACCCACTGGATCGAGACCTTCGCCCAGTTCGCGAAGGCGCCGGCGCGCAGCGCCTCGAGGACCGACAGGTACGCGTCGGGCAGGTCGATGTACTTGCCGACGAGCGCGATCGTCACGTCGTCCTTGGGGTTGTGGACCCGCTCGAGCAGGTCGTCCCACGCCTTCCAGGCGACGTCGCGGAACGACAGGTTGAGCCGACGGACCACGTACGCATCCAGGCCCTCGCCGTGGATCACCTTGGGGATCTCGTAGATCGACGGGGCGTCCGGGCAGGAGATGACGGCGTCCTCGTCGACGTCGCACATGAGGGCGATCTTGCGCTTGACGCTGTCCGGTACGGGCCGGTCGCAGCGGCAGACGAGCGCGTCCGGCTGGATGCCCACTTGGCGCAGCGCCGCGACGGAGTGCTGCGTCGGCTTCGTCTTCAGCTCTCCGGAGGGACCGATGTACGGGACGAGCGAGACGTGGAGGAAGAACACGTTCTCGCGGCCGACGTCCCGGCGCACCTGGCGGGCAGCCTCGAGGAACGGCAGCGACTCGATGTCACCGACGGTGCCGCCGATCTCGTGGATCACGACGTCGACCCCCGGCTTCGCCATGGAGAGCATCTCGTCCTTGATCTCGTTCGTGATGTGCGGGATCACCTGGACCGTGTCGCCGAGGTAGTCGCCGCGGCGCTCCTTGGCGATCACCGACGAGTACACCTTGCCCGTGGTCACGTTCGCGTCGGCGGTGAGGTTGACGTCGAGGAACCGCTCGTAGTGGCCGATGTCGAGGTCGGTCTCGGCGCCGTCCTCGGTGACGAACACCTCACCGTGCTGGAACGGGTTCATCGTCCCCGGGTCGACGTTGAGGTACGGGTCCAGCTTCTGCATGGTCACGTTGAGCCCTCGGGCGACCAGGAGCGAGCCCAGGCTGGAAGCCGTGAGGCCCTTGCCCAAGGAGGAGACGACGCCGCCGGTGACGAAGATGTGCTTGGTGTTCTCTGTCTTTCCCACGGGCCTCCAGCCTATACGGCGATGCCCCCGTGCCGGTTCACGCCCATCCCTTGGCGCGCCGCGCGGGCTCTCGCGCAGGACGAGGCGGCGCTCCGCGGTGAGCTCGTCCTCGTGCTGCCTTCACCGCTCCGTACGAGGCGGATGCGGCTTACGATGAGACGTGACCACGGAGCCGGAGCCCCAGTGGCAGCAGCCGCCCTTCCCGTCCGAGCCGGCACCGGAGCCCGTGCAGGGCCCCGTCGTCCCGGGATCTGTCGTCATGCCGCGACCGAGGGTCGCGCCGCCCTCGGTCACCGAGACCTTCCTCGGCACGGTGGCCGGCCTGGTCTGGCCGGTCATGATCGTGCTGGCGATCATGGGCGTCGTGAGCTGGTGGCCCGCCATCCTCGTCGCGATCGTCGCCAGCACGGTCCTGGGCAGCACCCAGACCCACCTCAAGGCGCGCCGGCGAGCGCTGCGTCGCGGTGCCGTCACTCCTCACGACCGTCAGGACAGGCTGCGCTGACTCGGTTCTGTCTGGCGGACGGGTTCCTTCCGGGGGACGTGACCGTCACGGGCACGCGAGCGGCGGGGAGGAGCAGGGCGTAGGACACGTCCCGGCCGTCCCTCTGCGTCACGATCCAGTACCGACCAGGTGTCGGCGCGCGGGACACGCTCGACGATGGCGTCGGCCACCACGCGGGCCCTCCCGGCTCGGGTTGTCCTCCCACGTGGCGGCCAGGTCGTCGAACCGGCTCATCGGGACCCGCGGTCCCGGGTGGCTCGGGCGAGCAGGTCCCGGGCGTGGTCCCGGGAAGCCGTCGTGTCGTCGTGACCGCCCATCATGCGGGCGAGCTCGCGCAAGCGCTCCTCGCCGTCGACGGCTCGGAGCCCTGAGGTGGTCACGGTGCCGTAGTCCGACTTGGCGACGACGAAGTGCCGGTCGCCGTAGGCCGCGACCTGGGCGAGGTGGGTCACGACGATGACCTGCGTGAGCTGTGCGAGCCGCGCGAGGCGGCTTCCCACCTCGAGGGCCACCGCTCCCCCGATGCCCGCGTCGACCTCGTCGAAGACGAACGTCTCCCCGCCGGTCGCGTCGGCGAGCACCACCTCGAGCGCCAGCCGTACCCGCGACAGCTCGCCACCTGAGGCCACCTTCGCCAACGGGCCCGGCTGCGATCCGGGGTTCGCCGAGAACAGCAGGCTCACGGAGTCGGCCCCGTACGGACCTGGCTCGGCCAGCGGGGTCACCGAGAACTCGAGCCGCGCGTGCGGGAGGGCCAGTGCGACGAGCTCCTTCCGTACCGCCTCGGACAGGCGGGTTGCTGCCGCCACGCGCATCGCCGTGATGCGGGCGGCAGACGCCTCGATGCGTTCAGTCAGCCTCGACACCTCGTCGACGAGGCCGTCGAGGTGGTCGTCGCTGGCCTGGAGCGAGGCCAGCCGAGCCGCGCTGGCGGCCGACCACTCGAGGACCTCCGAGACGGTCTCCCCGTACTTCCTCGTCAGGCCCTGGAGCTGCGCCCGCCGGGACGCGACCCACTCCAGCCGGACAGGGTCCGCGTCGAGGTCGGCCAGGTACGACGCAGTGCTGGCCGCGAGGTCGGCGACAAGGGCGGTCACCTCGCGTGCCTGCGTCGCGAGCTCAGCCGCCTGTACGTCCGCGGCGGCTGCTGCTTCGAGCGCCTTGCGTGCAGCCGCCGCGAGACTCAGCGCGCTCGGCTCGTCGGCCATCCCGTCCTCGTCGCCGGACAGGGCGACCGAGGCGCGCTGGGCGTACAGGCGGAGGTCGTCGACGGCCTGCAGGCGGGCCGCCTCGGCGGCGAGGACGCCGTCTTCCCCCGGCTCGGGAGCGACGGCGGCGATCTCCTGGAGCCCGTATGCGAGCAGATCCTGCTCCCGGGCGCGCTCGCGGGCCTGCTCCTTGAGCCTGGCCAGCTCCGCACGTGCGACCTGTCGCGCCGCGTAGTCATCCCGGTACGTGGCGAGCTCGGCGGCGAGCTCCGGGCCGGCTGACCTGTCCAGCACCTCGCGCTGACGTTCGGGGGCGGCGAGGCGCTGCTGCTCGGACTGTCCGTGGATCGTGACGAGCTGGGCGCCGATGTCCGCGCCGACAGCAGCAGGCACCTGTGTCCCTCCGACGAGGGAGCGGGACCGCCCGGTGGCGGCCACCTGACGCACGACGAGGAGCTCCCGCTCGTCGAGGACTCCCCCGGCGTCGTCCACGCTCGTCGCCACCGCGTCAGGGACGTCGACGAAGCGCGCCTCGACGACGGCCCGGTCGGAGCCGTGACGGACGACCCGCGCCTCGGCCCTGGCACCGGCGACGAGACCGAGCCCCGACACGACGAGCGTCTTGCCGGCGCCGGTCTCCCCCGTCACGACGGTGAGCCCAGGACCGGGCTCCAGCACGGCGTCGTCGATCACGCCGAGCCCCACGATCCGCAGCTCTGTGAGCATCAGCCGAGCGGGTACTCGTAGCGGTTCCGGAAGCCCTCGACGCTCAGCCCGAACTTCTTGACGAGCCGGTTCGTGAAGGGCTGCTCGGACAGGCGCGCCACCTGCAGGTGGTTCTCGTGGCGCCGGACCACGACCTGTGCCCCGAGCGGTGCATCGACCGTGCGGCGCCCATCGCACCAGAGCACCGCGTCCCCGCCTCCCACGAGGTCGACGACCACCTCGCTCTCCGGGCCGAGAACGAGAGGCCGGGCGAAGAGAGCGTGGGCGCTGAGAGGGACCATGAGGTACGCGTCCAGCTCGGGCCACATCACAGGGCCGCCGGCGGAGAACGCGTACGCCGTCGATCCTGTCGGTGTCGAGACGAGCAGCCCGTCGCAGCCCCAGCGCGAGACCGGAAGCCCGTCGACCTGGGCGAGCACCTCGATCATCCGTCGCCGCGAGAGCTTCTCGATGGAGACCTCGTTGACCGCGAACGACCGCCAGGTGACCGGACCGTCGCGGTCCGCCCGCAGCTCCACGGAGATCGCCAGCCGGCGCTCGATGACGTAGTCGCGACGGACCACCTGGTCGACGATGCGGGGCAGGTCGCTGACCTCGAGCTCCGCGAGGAAGCCCACGTGGCCCAGGTTGACGCCGAGGACGGGAACCCTCGTGCCGAGCGCCCACTCCGCGGCCTTGAGGATCGTGCCGTCGCCGCCGAAGACGACGACGACCTCGAGGTTGTCGAGCCCGTTCTTGTCGACGATGCCGAGACCGGGTGAGCATGCGTGGAGAGCCTCTGCCACGTCCGGTTCGGCCGCGACCATGATCCCGTGGGCGGTGACGGAGCGTACGAAGTCGCACGTGGCGGCGATCGCCTCCGGCCGACCGAGATGGGCCTGGACAGCCACCATCCGCGGGGTGCTGGAGGGGGATGTCATGGCCACACCCTAGTGGCCCGTCCGACGGAGGCGAAGGAAGAGCTCGACGTTTCCGGCAGGCCCCGGGAGCCGGGACACGCCACGCCAGTCCTCGGTCCAGCCGAGCTCTCTCGCGGTGTCCGCGACGCCGTCCACCGCGGCTGTCCGGTCCTTCTCATCACGCACGACACCGCCCGCGCCGAGCCGGTCGCGACCGACCTCGAACTGCGGCTTCACCATGAGCAGGGCCGTGCCTTCCGGACGCAGCACGCCGAGCATCGGCGTCAGGATCAGTCGCAGTGAGATGAACGACACATCGGCGACGACCATGTCGACGGGCTCGTCCTCCACGAGGCCGATCGTCAGGTCGCGCAGGTTCGTCCCCTCGTGCACGACGACCCGGGGATCGCTCCGCAGAGAGTCCGCGAGCTGGCCGTGGCCGACGTCGACGGCGTACACGCGCTCCGCGCCGGCCTCCAGCAGCACCTGCGTGAAGCCGCCCGTACTGGCGCCGGCGTCCAGGACCCGACCGTGCACGGATGTGTGCGAGTCGGCCAGCGCACCCAGGAGCTTGTGTGCGGCGCGCCCCACGTACGCATCGACGGGGGCGTCGACGTCGGCTTCGTCTCCGACGTTCACCGACGGCTTGGCCGCGACGACTCCGTCGACGGTGACCCGGCCGGACCGGATCAGCTCGCTCGCGTGCTGCCGCGACCGGGCCAGTCCACGGCCGACCAGGGCCTGGTCGAGGCGCACGTCACCGCCGACCCGGCTGGGGCAGCGTCGGGGCCAGCGGGCCGCCGGGTTGTGGCAGCGCGACCAACGGGACGTTCGACAGGGCGCCGGAGACGACCTCGTGAGCACGCGTGAGACGGTCGACGTGCTCCGAGAGGGGGACGTCTCCCAGGTCGGCCACGTCGCGACAGGCGGCGTCGATGTCGTCCCGGCCCGTGACGGGCGGTTGGTCGCTCACGGCGTCATCGTAGTGTCCGCGACCGACATCCTCCGGTCGTCCTCCCCCAGCCCCCGCGCCGCGAGCGCGTCGCCGAGAT
>JAJZQV010000168.1 GCA_021803025.1 Actinomycetes bacterium
CCGGCGGCTGGGATGACAAGGGCGTTCCGTTGCAGAACACGCCGACGGTCAGCCACATCGTGGAGAGCGCCTGCACGCCGCCGGCCCACAACGAGGTTCCGGGGGGGTTCGGAGAGCTCAAGGGGACCAACTGCGTGACCATTGTGTCGGCGGGTGGCTGGATCTACTCCGACCCGGGGAACGACGGGCCCGAGTCCTGCAAGGGCTTCGACTGGAGCTCGATCATCAACACAAGGGTCCTCGTGCCGATCTTCGAGGCTTACGAGCTCCAAGGCACGAAGGCTAGATACCAGATCTCTGGACTGGCCGCGTTCGAGATCACCGCGATCTGCCTCGGCCCAAAGGGACAGGCGCCCGCTAACATGACCCAGTGCCCGTCGGACAAGCGCATCGAGGGCCACTTCACGAAGTACACGAGTTACAACGGCCAGTTCGACGTCGACCCGAACGCCGCTCACTTCGGCGTCCAGACGGTGAAGCTGACCGGCTAGCACGACCAGCGACACACGAAGGCCGGGCCTATTGCGGCCCGGCCTTCGTGTGTCAGGGTGCGTTCTTGTACGAACGAGCGGCCCGGTCGTCGGACTCAGACGAGGAGCGCCCGCGCCTGGGCCATTCGTCGCATGCCGGCGCTACAGCGCCACCGCACGGTGGTCGGCGCGACCCCATGCCGCACCGCAGCCGCTTCGCCGCTCAGCCCCAGCACGTACACGCTGCGCATGACCTCGGCGATCGGCGCGTCGATGACGCCGATCTGCTGCGCCTCGAGGAGCAGGTGCGCGGCCACGTCGTGACGGCGTGGCGCGGGCGGCGGGGCGAGGGGAAGCGGACGCTGCTCCGCCAGGACGTCCTTGCGGGCGTCCAGCACGAGGTTGGTGAGGACCGCCCGTGGCCTGCGGTCCAGGGGGTAGGAGCGGATCCGGAGCCACACCGCCCCGACCAGCTCGTCGAGGTCGAGCCGTCCGTCACGCCGCGACATGGCGACGAGGCGACCGAGGACGGCCTGGACGACGCATCGGCCGGCGAGCTCATCACCCGACTGAGCCGCCGCGATGAGCCGAACGAGCCAGGGGTCCCCCTCGCCGTGGATCCGGAGGAGTGACTCGCGGGCCGTGATGGACAACGGTGCGTTCAGGACGTCGTCGAGGCGGCGGGCCCAGTCGGCGTCGAAGCGCGTTGAGCTTGTCGAGCGGCAGGCCATGACAGGTCCTTCCGGGTGGGGAGCAGTGCCCCAAGCCCAGCGAAGGAGTGGTGTCAGCGGTGGTGTCGCCTCGCGGGCCTGCCGCGCCCCTGCAGCCCGCAGTGTCGTCCGTACCCGGGCAGGTGTTGTCCCGTCAGCGCTGGCCGCGTGTCCACAGCGACGAACGGAACGCCTGGCGGTCTGTGATCACCGTCGTCGGGACGGCGACGACGTCGAGCGCCGGGTCGTCCGACTGGACCAGGACGAGGATGCGGTGATGGAACAGCAGGGCCATCCGGGACGCCTGCGCGAGCTCGTCGAGCAGCACGAGCGCGTCCGCGCGGTGGCGACCCAGGAAGTCGTCGAAGACCCCCAGCACGACCGCCATCCGCAGCCGGAGGTCGCCGAAGGGCTCGTCGCTTCGTGCGAGCTCCTGAACGTAGCTGCCGACGACGGGGATCGTGCGGGGAAGAGACTCCGGCATACCCAGGGCATTGCCGAGCTCCTGGCCGGCCTCCAGAGGGTTGGACCACCGCCGGCAGTCGAACGCCGCGATGCGGTAGTCCCGGGCCCGGAGGTCGTTGAGGGCCGCACCGAGCACAGTCCGGTCGTACACGATGCCCACCGCGCCCGTCGCGAGCGCGGGCGTCGCAGGTCGTGGCACCTCGCCCTCGGTCATCGGTTCACCTCCGAGGCCACAGTATCCAGCCCCGCCGACGTGCCCGCTTCTTAAGTGTGGACATCCTCCTGAGCGTTCCGGACGCCGCTGAGGAGCGGAATGCAGATCGGCCCGCCCCAGTTGGCACGCGTGGGAAGGTGGGTCATGATCGAGTTCCGGAACACGTCGAAGTCGTACGACGACGGCACGCTCGCCGTGTCGGAGCTGAACCTCACGGCGGCGTCTCACGAGATCACCGTGCTGGTCGGGTCGAGCGGCTGCGGAAAGACGACGATGCTGCGGATGGTGAACCGGCTGGTCACGCCGACGAGCGGCCAGGTCCTCATCGACGACGTCGACGTGGCTGACCGGCACCCCGTCGAGCTGCGTCGCAGCATCGGCTACGTCATGCAGAACTCCGGTCTCCTGCCGCACCGGACGACCGTCGACAACATCGCCACCGTCCCCGTGCTGAGGGGTACGCCCGTCCGTGAGGCCCGGAAGCGCGCCCTCGAGCTCATGGAGACCGTGGGGCTCGACCGCTCGATGGCCCGGCGCTACCCGTGGCAGCTGTCGGGTGGCCAGCAGCAGCGCGTCGGCGTCGCCCGCGGCCTGGCCGCC
The DNA here is from genome assembly GCA_021803025.1 of Actinomycetes bacterium. Classification (GTDB taxonomy): domain Bacteria; phylum Actinomycetota; class Actinomycetes; order Propionibacteriales; family Propionibacteriaceae; genus Fen-668. Next base: position 2,460 of record JAJZQV010000168.1, read on the forward strand.
GACCCCAACATCCTCCTCATGGACGAGCCGTTCGGCGCCGTCGACCCGATCGTGCGGGCAGACCTCCAGCGCGAGCTGCTCCGCCTTCAGGCAGAGCTGGGGAAGACGATCCTGTTCGTGACCCACGACATCGCGGAGGCCATCACCCTCGGGGACAAGATCGTGATCCTCGCGAAGGGGGGCCGGATCGCGCAGCAGGGGTCGCCCGCCGAGATCATGGCCGAGCCGAAGGACGAGTTCGTCACGTCGTTCCTCGGCCTCGACGGAGGCCGCTCCCTGCATGTCGACGGCGACCTCGTCGTGGACCCCAGTGGACGACCGGTGGGGCGCCTCGCGTGAGCTGGATGCTCGACAACGGCGGCACCATCGCCGACGCGACCTGGGCGCACCTGCTCCTGGCCCTTCCCGCGATCGTCATCAGCTTCGTCGTCGCGGTCCCCGTCGCCTGGGTGGCGAGCCGGTTCCGCCGGTCGCGGTTCAGCCTGCTCCTGCTCGCGGGGCTCATCTACGCGATCCCGTCGCTGCCGCTGTTCATCATCCTGCCGCTCGTGCTCGGCACGTCCGTACGGTCGATCGTCAACGTCATCGCCGCACTCGGCCTGTACGGGGTGGCCCTCATGGTCCGCTACGCGGCTGATGCGCTCGACGCCGTGAGCGGCGACACCGTGCTCGCGGCGACCGCAATGGGGTACGGACCCTGGCGCCGCTTCTTCGGCGTCCAGCTCCCGCTGGCCGGTCCGGCGCTCCTGGCCGGGCTCCGGGTCGTGGCGGTGAGCACCGTGAGCCTCGTACCCGTCAGCGCCCTGCTCGGCGTCAACAGCCTGGGCCTGCTGTTCACGGACGGGTTCCAGCGCGGCATCTTCGCCGAGGTTCTGGCGGGCATCGTGGCCACCGTCGTGGTCGCTGTCGTCGTCGACCTTGCCCTCGTCATGCTGGGTCGACTGCTCATGCCGTGGGAGATTCCTCGGGTCAGGCGCGACGGCCGGCGCGACGCGGAGGTCGAGACGGTGGCGCCGTCATGAGCTACATCACCGCCGCGCTGCAGTGGCTCGCCGACCCCTCGAACATGTCCGGGCCGAACGGCTGGCAGGCCCGCATGCTCGAGCACCTCTGGTACACGGCTCTCGCGTCGGCCGTCGCCTGCCTCATCGGGATCCCGTTGGGGTACGCGGTCGGGCACGCGCACC
>JAJZQV010000057.1 GCA_021803025.1 Actinomycetes bacterium
GACGAGCTGCTCGACCTGGCCCAGCAGGTGAGTCCGCAGCCGCCGGCCCGTGAGCTCGACATGCTGCTCACCGCCGGCGAGCGGATGAGCGCGGCGCTGCTGGCGATGGCCATCGCGGACACGGGGTTCCACGCCCGCTCCTTCACGGGCTCGCAGGCGGGCGTCATCACGACGGCCACCCACGGGAACGCCCGCATCATCGACATCACGCCCGGGCGGATCGTCGAGGCGCTCGGTGACGGCGACATCGTCATCGTCGCCGGCTTCCAGGGCGTCTCGCAGACGACGAAGGACATCACGACGCTCGGACGCGGCGCCTCCGACACGACGGCGGTCGCGCTCGCCGACGCGCTCGACGCGGAGTACTGCGAGATCTACACCGACGTCGACGGCGTCTTCACCGCCGACCCCCGCATCGTCCCCGGCGCCCGGCGCATCCCCGAGATCTCGTACGAGGAGATGCTCGAGCTCGCCGCGAACGGCGCCAAGATCCTGCACCTGCGCTGCGTCGAGTACGCGCGGCGCTCGGGCGTCGGCGTGCACGTGCGCTCCTCGTTCTCCACCAAGCCCGGCACCTGGGTCAAGAACGCTTCGCTCATCTCGAAAGGACAAGCCATGGAAGACGCACTCATCACCGGTGTCGCCCATGACCGCACCGAGGCGAAGATCACGGTCGTCGGCGTGCCGGACAAGATCGGCGAGGCTGCGCGCATCTTCGAGACCGTCGCGGCCGCCGGCATCAACATCGACATGATCGTCCAGAACGTTTCCGTGCAGGACGCGTCGACGGCGATCTCGTTCACCCTGCCGCAGTCGGACGGGAAGACGGCCATCGAGGCGCTGCGCTCCGTACAGGGCCAGATCGGCTTCGCCGACCTGCTCTACGACGACGAGATCGGCAAGGTGTCGGTCGTGGGCGTGGGCATGCGCTCGCACCCGGGCATCTCCGCGACGTTCTTCACGGCGCTTGCCGCGGCCGGCATCAACATCGGGATGATCTCGACGTCCGAGATCCGGATCTCGGTGGTCGTTCCGGCCGAGCAGGTCGACGACGCCGTACGGGCCGCACACACGGCCTTCGGGCTGGACGCCGAGGGCGAGGCGGTCGTGTACGGCGGTACGGGCCGCTGAGCCTGTCGCCACCCGGCATACTGTGCGCAGCCGAGCGCGACCCCGCGCCTCGTGACCTGACTGGCGGGAGGCCCCGGTGACAGCGATGGTGCTGCACACGATGCTCGCTGTCGTCGTGATCGCGTGGGCATACCTCGTCGCACGGCACGTTCCGTACCATCGGGCGTGGCTCTGGACCGGCACCGCCGTGCTCGTGGTCGTCGGCTACCTGGCCGTCATCGCGCGGTACGTCTTCGAGGGTGTCCCCGCACGGTTCCAGGCGGTCGTGGGCCGCGTCAGCGGATCGCTGCTCATGCTCGCAGGTGTCCTCTGCCTCGTGCTGTTCGCCCTCGTGTCGGCCCGTGCGGCGCGTCCCTCGACGCGTGCGGCCTCGGGTGGGCGCAGGACCGAGAGCGACGACGAGGAGCCGGTCATCGTGCCCGACGACGACGTGGCGTCGGCGGCCGGCCGGGCCGCGGCGACGGGGCAGGCCGGGAGACGGTCGGCCCCGCGGCGGGCGTTGCCCCCGGAGGGTGACGAGACCTGAGGCCGCCCAGGGTGGTCGGCGGGCAGCCGGAGGCCCGCGGGTCGCGAGCTCGGCAGGGGTGTGCTCTGGTGCTGACAAGTCCTTGAGAGGGGTCCCGGGCCACCGCTCCCGCCTTCGAGGCCCGCGCGGCAAAGAGCTTCGCCGAAGACTGCCTCCGTGCCACTAAGCGGGAATGTCGCCGTCGGGGCGGTGCCGGCCGGGCGATGGGGGCGCTGGCGGGGGAGCGCGAGGTTCGTAGTTCCGCCTTCCCGTCGAGAGGCCACGACACGCGCGGTCCCTTCGGCGTGTCGCCGCACCAAATGACCTCTCGTGCCGAGAGTGGTGCGTCGCTACCGCCTTCCCGTCGAGAGGCCACGACAGGCGCGGTCCCTTCGGCGTGTCGCCGCACCAAATGACCTCTCGTGCCGAGAGTGGTGCGTCGCTACCGCCTTCCCGTCGAGAGGCCACGACACGCGCGGTCCCTTCGGCGTGTCGCCGCACCAAATGACCTCTCGTGCCCGATGGTCGGTCGTTCAAGATTGCACACCGAGGGCGCTCATGTTTGCTAGGTATAAGTGTTCACGTTTGCGTAGTATATAGCGTCATGTCTGCTAGGTTAGGCTCATGGTCCTCGACTCGCTCGTCCCACGTAGGGTGGGTGAACTCCTGACGGGGCTGGTTGCGGTGGAACCGGTGATCGCTCTGCACGGCCCGCGCTCGGTGGGTAAGTCCACGGTGTTGCGCAGGTTCGCTGCCGATGTGGGGGGATCGGTTCTCGACCTGGACGACGTCGAGGTGCGCGCGGCGGTCGTGGGGAATCTGGCCTCGGTCGTCGGTGGTGCGGCACCGGTGTGCGTCGACGAGTACCAGCGAGTGCCCGAGATCCTGGATGCGCTCAAAGCGAGGCTGAATCGGGAGGGCAGCCTGCCCGGAACCGCCGTGATCACTGGATCGACCCGACAGGACGCCCTGCCTGCCACGGCGCAGGCTCTCACGGGACGGTTGCACTCCCTGACCATCTGGCCGCTGTCCCAAGGTGAGATCGCTGGGGTGAGCGAGAACCTCCTCAAGGTGTTGCCTGCCGACCCTGAGGGTGTGGTCGGCCGGATCCCCTCCTCAACAACCACGCGCCAGGATTACGTGGAGCGTGTCTGCGCTGGGGGGCTGCCCTTGGCCCTGCGACGTTCCGGTGCGGCTCGAGCCCGATGGTTCGATGACTTCGTGCGGGCATCGGTCGAGCGGGATGCCCTGCAGCTGGGCCGAATCCGTGAACGACAAGCAATGACCGACCTGCTGGGTCTGATTGCGGCACAGACCGGGCAGCTGCTCAACGTGTCTGCTGCGGCTGAGAGGCTCGGCGTCAGTCGAGCCACCGTAGAGGGTCACCTGCGGCTGCTCGAGGACCTCTTCCTTGTGGTTCGGCTGCCGGCGTGGGGCAAGACCCTGCGCTCACGGGTTAGCGTCAAACCCAAGGTTCACGTCGTCGACTCCGGACTGGCCGCCCGGCTGCTGCGACTGACGCCAGACAAGCTCACACGACTCGACCCGGCATCACTCACCGATTTCGGGCACCTGCTGGAGACCTTCGTCGACGGGGAGATTCGCAAGCAGGCTTCCTGGCTCGACGAGCCCGTCACCCTTGGCCACTGGAGGACCAGCGACGGTGCCGAAGTCGACTTGGTCATCGAGTACGACGACGGCACAGTCGTTGCGCTCGAGGTCAAAGCCAGCGAACGGGCACCCGGCGGCGACTTCCGCGGTCTCGGTCAACTCCGCGATGCCCTCGGACCACGGTTCGCCGGAGGAATCATCCTCACCACCGGAACCCGCTCCTACACTTACGCCGACCGGCTCCACGTCATGCCCATCGACCGGCTGTGGACTCCCGTCACACCCGGAGCCCCGCACTGACCCCGACACAAGGGGGCTCCGACGCACAATCAACCTTAAATGCCGCGATGGGCGCCGGCGTGAGCGCCTGGGAGGGGCCTCGCGCCCAACCTCCGCGACCAGCCCCAGGCGAGTTGGACTGGTCCAAGCAGGGGATCGAGATGATGAACGCCTCAGGCTCCTGGTGCTGTCTCAACACGACGGGAGCGGCGACAAGGAAGCGATCTTCACCAGATGTGAATCGGGGGTGGCTCCCTTGACAGCGGGAGGGTCGCCGACGATGAGCCAGCCATTGATGGCCGATGACGAGCCGTACTCGGTGGTGACTGGCGTCCACGCACCGGATCTCAAGTCGACGACGACAGTCCTGGCTGTCGAGGAGAAGGTGGCGATATCGCCCGACACGGTCGTCTCCCAGAGAGGTCCGAACGTGGTCCGCAACAGTCGCGGCGCGCTCCAGCCCGCTCGCCAGTACTCGATATCCGAACCGATGGTCCACACAACTGTGGTCCCGTCACTGGCGACCGAGTTGACCCCACTCACCCCGGCCAACGCGCCCGGCAGGTCGGCTGGTGACAGATCCAGGCGAAGGGCCTTGAAATACCGCTGGCCCTGTGGGTCGTCGACAACGGGCTGAAGCAGCATGTCGGACCCCAGCGCGACGGGCGTCAACCCGAAGTTCGGGGAAGCCTGCAGCTTGGCCCCGCTGGTCGTGTCGTAGCGGAAGGTCACCGTTCGGGCAGGATCGGAACTGAGGGTTTGGGACCAATAGACGTAGGGCCCGGCCACGAGCGGACGAATGAAGGGCGTAGCAATCGGTCGCCCCTGAGAATCGCGGGCTGAGGCACCGATCTTGGTGACGTTGCCGGTCTTCGACGACCAGTAGAAGAGCGTGAACGGTGAATCCAGGTTGGGGTTGTCAAACGCATACAGGACGAGATCACTTCCGGCGTACTCGGCGAGGTAGACGTCGTTCACGTCGTTCAGCGTCATGACCCGTCGGGCCTTCGATCCGGACCGCTCCTCTACCCAGCTGCTTGACCCCGACGAAACGCGCACGACGATCTTGTCCCCAAGGGCCGTTACCGGCGCAACTGAGATACCCGCTTGGCGAGTCACGATGTTCTTGGCGAGCGATGAGGCCCAGTCAGTCGGCAACGGCATCTGGCATAAGGCGCTGATGGAAACCCCAGATCGCGACGCCAACGGCGAAACGGACGGTGTCGAAAAGCCCGGCAGAACGCTTGCGGTCGGGACGGTGCTCTGAGAGGGACGTACGCCCTGCCAAGGGCCGAATGCGCAGCCGGCGCACAACCCCAACAGGATCAACAGAGCGATCCCTTTCACCAGCTGTGACAGCAAATCAATCGGCACATACGCCTTCGCGTCCTCCACCGCAGCCAGGCTAGACCGAACAGGCCCGCCACGACGCCGAACATCCGCCGCTGTCCGCGCTCGAGCCGATGCTCGCAACTAGTCCACCGCTCGCGACGCCGCAGCTTCTGAGCTGGGGCGCACCCAGACCGTCCAAACGATCAACGCCATGCAGGCGATTTCCACGGCTGCGAAGAAGTAGTAGTGGAGATACAGCGACCCACCGCCTATCACGAACAGCGTGGTGATCACCGCCGCAACAGTGTTCGCCCAACGGTTGGCCACCGGCTTCAGGACGCGAGACACGAAGATCATCGCGATCGGGATCTCCAGCAATATCGCAAACACCAGCAGAAGCCCCTGAGTCACTGGCACGCCCACTTGCCCGGCAGACATTGCCGTCAGCACTCCGGGCATCATCATGCCCACAATGTCCGCGAAGACCATGCTAAACATCACCACGACCCACAGTGTCGAGATTCTCGTCCCCATGCTGCTCATCACACCAACCTCCTGATTGAATGATCCGCCGACGCTCGCCGCTCGTCGGGGAACACGTGCAGGATCATCGCTGGACCTGCGGCGGTTCACGCCGAGGGTCGGGCTTTGATCAAGGGCCGTGCTCGGCGGGAGCGCACGGCCTCCGGGAGGGCTTACCACGTCAGCACCGTCAGGGCGGCGACGCCGTCGCACGCGAACCCACTTGTCCTGGGGCCATCCAGCGTCATCGGAACTCCATCTCCGGGCGCCAACCACGCTACGCGCAACCCGGCCCTGCCGCGGCCTAACGCTGCAACCGCCCCTCACCAACTCCTCTCGGAGGACGTACGGCAGAATGCCGCGGATCGCGCGTTCCAGGGGATCGTCCTCATGAAGTGGACATGGAACGGGCGGCGGCTGATAGCAAGTCACTGTCGGCGTGTGTCGCCGCAGAACTGGCCAAGATCGCAGCACGACCCACGATCGAGCAGATCGTCGCCCGATTGACGGCGCGGGACCGCTCGAACGGGCCCACCCCGGACGAGATCATCGCTGCGGTGCGTGCCGGCCGCCGGTGCTGCTGCTCGGCTCCGTGAGTCGGGTGGTCGCCGAGCACCCCCTTGCCCTGCCCCATCCTGGGCGCGAAGGCGGATCCGCCGCAGGTTCACTGAACGGCGTGGCGACTGTCGGCGGCCTGCCCGCAATCCTCGCGTGCGTAAGCCCCCGGGGGTTTCGTGAACCGCGAGGTGTCTGGCATCGAATTCTCGAGCCAACACACCGGGGCCGAATCGGAAGGAGCGAGCCATGGGACGTGTTGAGGGCAAGGTCGCAGTGGTTACCGGAGGCGCCAGCGGTCTGGGTGCCGCGTCCGCCGTGCTGCTGGCCAAGGAAGGGGCCAAGGTCGTCGTCACCGATCTGAACGACGCGGGCGGTCAGGCGGTGGCCGACCAGATCGCCGCCGCGGGCGGGGACGCGTTCTTCCTGCATCACGACGTCACCGACGAGGCGGCGTGGGAGGCGGTCTACAAGGCGGCCGTCGACAGGTTCGGACGCGTCGACGTCGTCATGAACTCGGCGGGCCTGGGCATCGGTGGAGCCCCCGAGGAGGAGACCCTCGAGAGTTGGCACAAGCTGATGGCCGTCAACCTCGACGCCATCATGCTCGGAACCAAGCACGCGATCCGCACGATGAAGGAACACAAGCCCGCGACCCAGGGGTCGATCATCAACCTCTCCTCGATCGAGGGCATCGTCGGCGACCCCAACCTGGGCGCGTACAACGCGTCCAAGGGCGGCGTCCGCCTCTACACCAAGTCCGTGGCCCTCTACTGCGCCCTGAACGGCCTGAACATCCGGGTGAACTCCATCCACCCCGGCTACATCTGGACGCCGATGGTCGAGAACTACGCGAAGGCGTCCGGCGACCTCGAGGGTGCGAAGAAGGCCCTGGCCGCGATGCACCCGATCGGTCACGTCGGCGAGCCCGACGACATCGCCTACGGCGTCCTCTACCTGGCCAGCGACGAGACGAAGTTCATGACCGGCTCCGAACTCGTCATCGACGGCGGGTACACCGCGCAGTAGCCCGCGGCGCCTTCATCCCGCCGCCACGCTCACCCGCCCGCCCCGGCGGCTCCGAGGCGATCGAGTCGAGGAAGTCGATCGCGTCCGCCCGCGATCCGCGGTGATGGCCTGCTTGAACTGCCTGATTGCCGTCGACGTCCAGGGTGACGTCGGTGATCGTCTCCCAGCCCGGGAGGTCGGGAGGGCGTTCGCTCCTCGCGTTCCCATCCGCAGCGGAGCCCCAAGGCTCCGGTGACCACGCAACCGGCCTGCACCCGGGCTCCACAATGAGCCGCTCTCCCTCCAGTACCCGCGGCGGAAAAGGGTTCTGGGCCATCGGCCGTGGCACCAGGCCGGTCGCAGCGCAGCACAGCGCTGTCGTCGAAGGCCGCACGGAGCAGATCGCCCCGACGCCCGGATCGGCACCGCGGGCGCGGGGCTCAGATCGGGATACCGGGGCTTGGCCGCTTGGAAGGTCGTGGTGGTTCGTAGCGGGGGTCGGTCTTGGGCGCACAACCTGGTAGCCGTGTTCGGTGACGGTGGTGCTGACGCACTCCACCGCCGCCACGAACCGCTCGGTGGCCGCGTCCCAGCAACCGCGGCGTGGAGGCCGCCACGAGCCGGCGAAATTCGTACATGCCAGCCTACAAACGGGAGTTCGCGGCTGGAGTTCCGGGGCTCGCCAAACATCCTAAATGCCGCTGTCATCTCGGCGTGCTGTCGCAGGGATGGGCTTGGTTTCTCCGCCGGCCGTACTGCCTTGGGCAACTGTTCGAGGGTTAGGCCAATGAGTTGCGCCACGCGCCGGCCATCTGAGTGATGGATGGCCAGCGGTCCTGTCGTACAGGTTGCATAGCGGCGGCGGCGATAGTGTATTGGTCCTCGGTTCCTCGCCAGGCTGTGCGCAGCTTGGTCGCATCGTCGCCGAGCAGAGTGTGCGCCAGGGCGCCCAACGCGAAGATGTTGGTGACCTCATCAATCGGGGCGCCCAATGTCAACTCCTCTGGCGACATGAACCGTGACGATCCCCACATTCGGCCCATCGTGTTCGCCACCGGTGCCGGCTCGTAGACGTCCAGGTCGCACAGCGTCACGACACCGCTGTCAGGATTGATCAGAATCGATCCGTCATACAGGTCGATCGCAACCCATCCGCGCGCAGCCACCTCGACGTGGAAGTCCAGAATCTGCTGGATCGCCCCGGCCCGCTTCTCCACGCTCAGCCCGTCGAGTCGGGCACGCTGCTCGTACTGGCGGCCCAGGCTCACCCCGTCCGACCAGTCGAACACCAGCGCGTAACCGCCAGGATCCTCCACTGCTTCGCGGAGGCGAACCAGGCTGGGATGTGCGAGCGCACGGTAGACCGAGGCAGCTCGACGTAGCCGTTCAACGGCCTGGCCACTCTCCCCGTGGTAACGCAGAGTCGGGGCGCCCGCGTACTTCACGAACAACGCACCATCCGCTGATTGAACCCCGAAGCAGAGGTTGCCGGAGTCCTGATCGTCGAAGACGCAGAAGGTCCGACCCCACCGCTGCAAGAAGGACAGGTCGTGCGGCTCGCGCAGACGTACCGGCACTCCGTCGACGGCCTGGGTGATCACCCAGTGATCGTAATCAACGACGCGCCGCGCCCCACGCCTCGATCGGTCGCCGACGTCCTGTCATGCTGCGGTCAGGGCGTCTGTTTGCACCGGGAGCTGCGGGCGTGGTTCGTAACCTGTCTGTGATTCGAGCCATGGCACCGAAGCTCGGGTCGTGGTTGCCGGGTTGGATGCTTGGGTGCGCCGTCCGAATGTGGGGGGGCTGCGTGTCATCGGTTCAGGAGGTGGCTGCCGCGCCAGCCGCGAGCGTTCGCACATCCTGGGTGGTGAGGGGATTGCCGGCGATGCCCCAGTCGCCGCTTCGCACCTCTTCGACCACGCACCAGGTGACCGGGCGCATGTTCTCGCCTTCTATCTCGACCATGGCATCGGTGAGCTTGCTGATGATCCGCTGCTTCTGGGCGGTGTCGAAGACGCCCTCGATGACCTTCACATTGATGAACGGCATTGTCGTTCCTTTCGTTTCGATTGCGTTCCATGAGGTTAGGGAAAGCGGCGGTCTGCGCGCATCGGTGGCAGCACCCAACCTCGCCCCTTGGCGGTCTCGTCGTTGTCGGCATACACGTAGACCTTGCCGGCGCCGGTACGTACGATCTGCACATGCGCCAGGAGTTGAAGTTCGCGACGACGTCTGACGGCGTCAGGCTCGCCTTCGCGGTCAGCGGCCGCGGTGCTCCCCTCGTGAAGGCCGGACACTGGTTGACCCACATCGAACGCGACGCCGAGTCGCCCGTCTGGCGGCACTGGACCGAGTTCCTCAGTTCCGAGAATCTGCTGGTCCGCTACGACGAGCGGGGATGCGGGTTATCGAGTCGGCTCTATCCGAGCCTCACTTTCGAGGATTGGGTGAGTGACCTCGAAACAGTTGTCGAGGCGTCCGGCGTCGACCGATTCTGCCTTCTCGGGCTGAGCCAAGGCGGGCCGGTTGCCATCGCATACGCGGCGCGCCATCCCGAGCGCGTCAGCCGGCTGGTGTTGTGCGGCACCTACGTCCGGGGTCGGCTGCAGCGAACCACCGACCCGGGCACGGTGGAAGAAGCGAAGGCGCTGATTGCGCTCACGCGAACCGGGTGGGGCAAGCGCAACCCCGCCTTCCGCCGGCTCTTCACGAACTTGTTCATCCCTGGCGGATCGGCCGAACAGGCGACGTGGTTCGACGACTTGCAGCAAGTCTCCTGCTCGGCTGAGCATGCGGCCCGCTCCCGCGAAGCCAGGTACACCGTCGACGTCAGCGACCTGGCCGCGACGCTCCAAGTGCCGACCCTGGTCCTGCACAGCCGCGAGGACGCGGTGGTGCCATTCGACCTTGGAAGGGAAGTGGCAACCCTCATCCCCGAAGCCCGGTTCGTTGCCCTCAACAGCGCCAACCACGTACTGCTCAGGACAGACCCTGGGTGGGAACAATTCCGCAGCGAACTACGCGCCTTCGTTCCCGCATATCAACCTGGTGGCGTCGTGGCTGACCTCACCATCAGGGAGCAGCACGTCATGGAATTGGTCGCCCAAGGACGCGACAACCAGGAGATCGCCACCGTGCTGCATCTCAGCGTCCGCACGGTCGAGCGACACCTGTCCAATTGTTACGGCAAGCTCGGGGTCCGAGGCAAAGCGGCGCGGGCGGCAGCTGCAGTCCAATTCGCATCCCGCTGAACTGAACCACCCCCGCGATTTCCCCGACGATAAGCCGGCAGCCACGCCGACGGGCTCACCAGACGCAGCCACGAACGCCCTCTTTTGCGCTGTTCGCGGTATTGACGGTCGGGCATGGATAGCCTTTGAACCGGTACGGCTGGTCGCCGATAGGGGGTGGTTGGCCTTGGAACTCTTCAAGTCTGGCTTCTTCTCGTCGAAGGTCTGTTCTTCCGATGGCTATGTCGTGCGGGCCGAGAACGATCTGATCTATGAGAAGGATGGGACCTCGGTGCGCCCTCGCGGCTGACCATCGCGGCGGCGTGATCGCTCACCCGAAGTGTGGTCGGCGCTTCCCGTATCTATCCACCCCAAGGAGAGCCTGGTGCCGAGGTCACCGCTTCGTGAGCCGGGCGGCGGTCGCACGCGCCGCCGAGGCGTCCGCCGTACGGCCCTGCGTGTCGTACAGCCGGGCGAGATCGGTCCACGGCTCAGGGGCGCTGGGGCGGAGCCGGGCAGCCGTGAGGAATGCTGCCTCCGCCTCGTCCTGGCGGGACAGCTCCGCGAGGGCGATGCCACGCGCGAGGTGGGCGTCGACGTCCGTGGGGTCGACCGCGAGCGCCGTCTCTGCCGCAGCGAGGGCGGCCGCGTGGTCGCCACTGACGTCTGTCGCGGCGGACAGGGTGACGAGGCACTCGGTCGACTCGGGCAGTCGCGCGCAGGCGTCACGCAGCGGTACGAGCACAGGGCGCAGGTCCGTCCCGGACTTCTGGGCGAGCGCGGAGAGCGTGTAGGCGACCCGCCGCGTGAGATCCGGGTCCCAGGGCCTGGCGGCGACCGCGCTCATGGCAGGTTCGGTGGGAGCGGTCGCCGTGAGGGCCCGAGAGTACTGGGCCTCGGCGACGAGCAGGCTGACCCCGAGCCACAGGGCGACGACGCCGACGGCCACCGAGGTGCCGATCCTCAACGGTCGGGGCTGCGGAGCCTCGTGACGTACCCCGAGGCACCCGCCCACGACGAACGCACCCAGCGTCGTCGTCACCGGGTCGGTGAACGACGTGAGGTACGTCGCGAGCAGGCCGGCGGCCACGGTCGCGGAGACCACGAAGAGGGGCGACCGCAGCGCGAGCGCGTCCCGGAGCGCCACCACGCCGATCGCGACGAGCGCTGCGAGGCCGAGGACGCCGGTGGCGCAGAGCACCTGCAGCACGACGTCGTGCGGCGAGTCCGGCGGTGCGTACGGACCGACGGCCGCCGCCCACTCCGGGGTGTGGAAGCGGTTGACGGCGTCCACGAACCGTGACGGTCCGACACCGGCGAGCGGGTGGGAGAGCCAGAGCCGTACGGACTCCCCCCACAGCAGGACCCGGCCACTCACCGTGGAGTCGGCGAACGGAGACGCGCCGATGACCCGGGCCGCGGTGGCGGGGACGAGGAACGCTCCGACGGCGACGACGACAGCCGCGCCGACGAGCGCGTACCACTTCGGCCGGGCGAGTGCCCGCCTCCGGAGCAGGAGCGCCACGACGAGGCTCGCGCCCACGCCGACGAGGACGCCGCGGGACGCGCTGAGTGCGATGCAGCCCGCCGCGCCGGCGGCGCCCGCCCAGAGCAGCGGGCGGGGGTGAGCGAGAAGGGACCAGCCCACGACGCCCAGGGCGACCAGACCGAACGTCCCCAGGGTCGTCGAGTTGCTCAGGAGTCCGGTGACGCGATCGTGGCTCGCGAACAGCGACTGTCCCGCTGCGACGAGCCCGTTCACCGCGGCGGCGAGGGCGACGGCCGACGTGAAGACCCGGCGCCCGGGTGCGGCGGCGAGGACACGCGCGCCCACCGCGAGCGCCGCGGCGTAGGCGGCGACCATGGGCAGGCCCTCGTAGCGGGGGTAGCGGCCGAGCAGCGACAGGAGGGGCGTCCGGCCGAGCAGCGCGGCGGCCACGAAGACGGCAACCCCGACCGCGAGGGCGACGGTCATGCGTCGGCTCAGGCGCTCCCTCGACGCCGACAGCAGGCCGAGGGCGAGCACGGCGCCGAGGACGAGGACCCGCGCCGGCATGACGGGGTCGGTTGCGAACGGGACTTCGGCGACCGGCAGGACGAAACCCATGCCTGCGGCAGCGGCCGTCAGGGCCACCGGCTCCGTGCGCGGCGCCACGGACTCCTTGCTCGGGGCCCTCGACGTCCTGGACGCCGTACGTCTCGCCATCGGTCCCTACGAGCCGATGAAGTAGCCGGCTGTGTCGGCGATCACCGATGCGCTGCCGAACGAGCCGTTGTAGAGCTTGATCGTCCCGTCGTTCCCGACGAGCGTCGTCACGAGGTTGGCGACCGTGGCGTTCGGGCCCGTCCAGTTGAGGTTCGACGCGGTCGGCAGCGCGTTCGTGCCTGGGAAGGCCGTGAGGTAGCCCGGGCTGTTCGTGTCCGTCACCGTGGCGTTGACGACGACCGAGGACACTCCACTGACCGGTACGCCTCCCTGCCCGAGGATCTTCAGGATGGTGCTCGTGAGTCCCGGGACCGGGCTCGACGTGGTCCGCGTGTCGAGGACGCGCGCCGGGGTGACCGGCACGTACATGCCGGGCTGGTTGGGGACGCCGCCGCCCAGGTAGTAGCCGGCCACGTCCGCGATGACGTTGGCGCTGCCTGTCCCGGACTGGAACAGGCTGACCCGGCCGGGACTCGTCCCGCTGCTCAGCTTCACGGTGACGAGGTTCGCGACCGTCGCCCCCGCGTTCCAGTTGAGGTTGGACGCCACTGGCCGCTGCGCGTCGGAGGGGTACGCCGTGAGGTAGCCGACCGCGTTCGTGTCGGTGACGGTCACGTTGAGGACGACCGCGGACACGTTGCTCGCCGGGACGCCCCCGGCTCCGGTGACCTGGAGTGTCTTGGTCTGGCCGCTGCCGAGCTTGCCGACCGGGAGGCCCACGCCGGTCCGCGTGTCGAGGATGCGCGCGGGAGTCAGCGACGTGAACCCGCCGGGCGCGTTCACACTCCCGCCGATGTAGTAGCCGGCCACGTCGACGATGACGTTGGTCGAGCCCGGCCCGGACTGGTACAGGTCGATGCTGCCGCCGTCGCCGACCTTCACCGTCACCGCGTTCGGGATCGTCGCGCCCGCGGCCCAGTTGAGGTTCGAGACGACCGGCCGCGGCGTACCGGTCGGGGACACGGTGAGGTAGCCGCCGCTCGTGGTGTCGGTCACCGTGACGTTGAGGACCACCGCGGACACACCCGTGGAGGGCACACCGCCCACGCCGGTCACCTTCAACGACCGGGTCTGCCCCGCACCCAGCGTGGGACCGGTCGTCCGGGTGTCGAGCAGCCGCGACGGCGACACCGACAGCAGGGCGCCGGGGCTCATGCCCGCAGGGTTGGCGGACGTGATCGTGAGCTCACCCATGTCGAACGGCATGGGTGAGCCGTCCACGGTCGTCACCGCGCCTGACCTGTCGGCGGCAGGCGCAGACAGGGTGTACGTGTAGCGGCCCGCCTGCACGGACTTGCCGGCGTCGCTGAGGCCGTCCCACGTGATCCCGCGAAGGGAGCCATCGGGAGAGGCCGGCGTCGTCAACCTCCGGACGACCTTGCCCTGGTGGCCCGAGCCGTCGTACGCGGCGATCGTCAGCGTGCCCGCCGCCAGGGGCTTCGTGGTGTCGATGTCGATGCCCCACGTGGCGCCTTTCGAGAAGTCGACGGTGCTGGTCGTCACGGTGCCGAGCAGGCGCGGCGCGCTCGTGGACACCGATGAGAAGTCGCGCCAGATCAGCTGGGTCGAGGAGGAGCAGCCGACGTGGCCGACCCCGTCCGAGGTGGCGTCGTACGTGCAGTCCGTCAAGGGGATGAGACTGCCCTGAGCGATGTTCCACAGGCTGTAGTCGATGTTGTTGAACGTGACGATCCCGTACCCGTCGCCGACATCGGTGAGGTTCACGAACTGACCCTGGGGTGCGTTGAGCGAGTTCGCCAGCGCTCCGTTCGTGAGGTTGTACGCCTGGAGCTTCGTGCCCTCGCAGTTGAGGAACAGCATCGTGCTCCATACTCGGCCGCCCTGGCAGCCCGCCGTCCCCGCCGGGAGCGTGAGCGTCTTGGGCGACGAGCGGCCGGTGAGGTCGTTCGTCACGACGCGGGCCGACGTCGTCAGCGTCGGGTCCGGCGCCCACGTGACGAACTCCGAGCCGAACAGCGAGCCCGACGCACCGAGGAAGGTGCCGACCGGCGTGTTGCCGATCGTCGAGATCTCGGTCTGGGCCGTGCTCGCGACGGCGTCCCACCCGATGCGTGACACGTACGGGCCGCTCAGCTGGCTCAGCCTCGCGTCGGCCATCGTGGTCTTGGCGGCGCCCCGGTCGTACACGGACAGTCCTGCCGGCCCGCTGACGACCGTACGGGCCGCGGAGGTCTTGAGGCCGGACGACCGTACCGGCAGCATCGTCTCGCCGGCGAATCCCGTTCCGGAGACGGAGCGGGTCCAGGTCTGGAGCTCGCGGGCTGCGTCACGGGTGTCCGCGCCGACCATTCGATCGGGGGCCGTGGCGAGGTAGCCCACGGAGGCGGCGGACGTGGGCGGGATGGAGAAGCCGGGGGTCACGCTGCCGTCGGCCATGATGCGCCGGATCGTCGGCACGGTGTTGCCGTCACGGAGCAGCGCGTAGGGGGCAAAATCTCCGTACTGGTCGCCTCCGGCCGCCGGCGGCATGTCGATGTACGTGCCGGCGGGCAGCGCGATCTTCGTGGACGTGTGGTCGTTGCCGTTCCAGATGTACGACGTGTACTGGCCGGTCGCCCCCTGAGCCGTCCAGATCGTCACGAGGGTCCAGATGCCGAAGTTCGCGTACTGCGGGTAGACGGTGTCGTAGGACCCGGTCACCCACGCGGCGCAGCTCTCGGAGCCCGCGAGGTTGGTGAGCGGCCGCGAGCAGATCCGGTACTGGGTGCTCGTCCACTGCACGTACACGATCTGGTCGGGCGTCGCCACGGCGTCGGTGCCGTCGACCGTCGACCACGGCGACGGGTACGACGTCGGGCTGCTGGCGTACGCGTAGGCCGCCTGCCCCGTGCTGGTGGTGCCTGTCCACAGCACGCCGCCGGTCGGGGTGAGGCAAGCCGACACGGTGGAGATGCCGCTGCCCGCAGGGGCGGCGAGGCCCACGGAGGAGCCACCGGACACGAAGTTGTACGCCGTGCCGTTGGAGGACAGGCTCCAGCTCGAGCTCATGCTGAGCGGCTGGCTGGGCAGCGGGTACGTCGACTCCGTTCCCGCGCCGACCCAGAAGACGACCGCGACGTACGAGGCCCCGGACGTCCTGTAGCCGATGAGGGCGCCGCCGTAGGCCATCTCCCACGTGACGTCGCTCGGGATCATCACGTCGGTGAGCCAGGTCGCCCCGGTGTCGGTCGAGCGGTGGGTGCCGAATGCCACGTTGGACCCGAAGACGGCGAAGGGCCCTGAGTCGTCGACACCCGCGTGGAGCTGTGTACGGACCTCCGGCACCGCCGCGTACGCCCGTGTCGGCGCGAGAACGACCGTACCGACCGAGAGGACCGCCGCCAGGGCGAGGATCAGCGCGTCACGGCCGGACCACCTTCTGGTCCTCACGGCTCGGAGCAGTGCACGTGTGATGGTCAGCACGGCTGTCCCTTCGACTCGGTGCAGGCGTCCGCCTGCTCAGCGCGGTCGCGGGCACACTATCCCCGGCGCCGAGGACACCTGGAATGACGGCCCTACCCTTCACCTCACGTTGAGCCCCGGGGCCGGCGCACGACTGACGGAGAGGTCGTCCCTGTGGGGTGCAGGGACCACGACGGGCTGAGAGTCGGGACGAGAGCGGTGCCCGACGGGGCCGCTACGCTGTCCCTCAGCCGTTTTCCCTGGAGGACCCACATGCCGAAGCCCAGTCTCAACGACTTCCTGTCGAAGGCTTCGTTCTGGCCTGTCCAGGAGCTCTGCCTCACCGCCTGGACGGAGCACGCGCCGTTCGCGTTCTGGATCATGGACGCGCTGCGACCGTCGTCCGTCGTCGAGCTCGGCACCCACAACGGCTACTCCTTCTTCGCGTTCTGCCAGGCCGCCAAGGCGCTCGGCCTCGACACGCAGCTGTACGCGGTCGACACGTGGCAGGGCGACGTCCACTCCGGCGTGTACGACAACAGCGTGTACGAGTCCGTACAGGCCGTCGTCGCCCGTGACTACGCAGACCGGGCCCACCTCGTGCGGGCCACGTTCAACGAGGCCAGGTCGCAGTTCCCCGACGGGTCGGTCGACCTCGTCCACGTGGACGGCCGGCACTTCTACGACGACGTCAAGGAGGACGTCGAGACGTACCTGTCGGCGCTGTCCGACCGCGGCGTCATGATCCTCCACGACATCGTCGTCCATGAGCGTGACTTCGGCGTCCACCAGTACTGGGAGGAGCTGCAGGAGAGGTATTCGACGTTCGGCTTCACCCACTGCAACGGCCTCGGAGTCGTCGCGGTCGGGCCGAACGTGCCGCCCAAGGTCCGCGCCCTCGTGGGGCTGCAGGCCGACGGCGAGCTGGCGGGGCTCGTGAGGGCGGCGTACGCACGGCTGGGCGCCGCAGTGCCGACGCCGTGGGCCATGGAGGGCCCCAGCGTGGCGGCCGTGCAGCAGCGCCTCACTGAGGTCGAGCGTGAGCTCACGGCGGTCCGTGAAGAGGCCCGCCGGGCCACCGCTGAGCTCCACTTCGTCCGCGAGAGGCTCTCGGCGGCCCGCGTCACGCTCTCCCGGCTCGGGGTCGTCGCCCGCGTCGTCGATGCCATTCCGTCCGGGTTCACGCAAGGCGCCTACGGTCGGGTCCGCGACGCTGCGGCCCGCGTCCGCCGCCGTGTGGAGCCCACGAGCAGCCCCGTCCAGGCGATCTTCGACGACGCGTGGTACAGCCGCACGTACGGGATCACGGGGGACCGGAAGGACCTGCTGCTCGACTACGTGAAGACGGGCGCCTTCGCCGGTCGCAGCCCCAGCCCGCTGTTCGACCCCGAGTGGTACGCCGCGAGCAACCCCGACCTCGCAGGCCTCAACCGGCTCCAGCAGGCGGAGCACTTCGTCACGGTCGGCGGCCTCGAGGGCCGCTCGCCGCACCCGTTCTTCGACAGCACGTACTACCTCAGCCACAACCCGGACGTGTCGGCCGCGGGCATCAACCCCCTCGCCCACTACCAGAAGACGGGGGACCGGGAAGGTCGCCGGCCGAACCCGTACTTCGACCCGGCCTGGTACCGGAAGGTGCACGGCCTCGTGGGTCCTGCAGCGACCGCCTACCTCGAGTCGCCGCTCCCGCGGCCTGCGCCGTCGGAGGACTTCGACCTGTCGACGCCCGAGGACGCCGGGCACGACGACGTCGACCCGCTCATCGTCCTCCTCATGAAGGAGCGCCGGCCAGCCTGAGGGCCGGGCAGGACGGGGTGCGCCGGGGCGGACCGCGCGTATCTCCTGCTGAGACAGCAGGTAGGCCGTTCTGGGACGCACCTGGTACATTGCTCGGCATGTTGAGCGCTCAATCAGGTGCGGCCGTCGCCGGCCTCCTGCGCTCCTGCATGTGTTGTCGCTGCTGCGTTCGCTGACAACACGACCCGACTGTCCCCGCGACGACGCGCCGCGGCAGTCCAAGCCTCACATCGGTATCAGCCGCTGCCGCGGGTGTGTTGTCGCTCGAGTCCCCGACCCGACGAGACCAGGAACCTCACATGCCCCCCGTACAGCCCACTCCGATCGACCCTCGTGGTCCCCGCTTCGGCGCAGCCGTCACCTCCGTGGTGCTCGCGCTCGTCCTCATTCTCGGTCCGGGAGTCCCCGCGCTCGTCCTCCTCGTCATCCAGACCGTGGCGTTCGCGCTCGGATCCCTGATCGGGATAGGTGCCCAGCCCTACGGCATCGTCTTCCGGCGCCTCGTCCGGCCCCGGCTCGGCGCACCCCGTGACCTGGAGGACCCGAGGCCGCCTCGGTTCGCCCAGACCGTGGGTCTGGTCTTCGCCCTCGCCGGGCTCGTCGGCCTGATCTGGGCCCCGGTCCTCTTCTATGTCGCGGTCGGCTTCGCCCTCGTCGCGGCCCTGCTCAACGCGATGTTCGACTTCTGCCTCGGATGCGAGGTCTACCTGCTGTCCCGTCGCGTGGCCGGGCACCCGCTCGGCTCCTCCGGCTCGGGGGCCGACGCATGACGGGCCTGTACGTGGTCGTCGCCGCCGCTGTGCTGGCGATCGCGTTCGGCGTCTGCCGCCACGTCACGGACGGTCGTGTCCGTGGCGCAGGCAGCCGGTCCCCGAGGCTGGAGGCCGCGGACCTCGGCACGGGGCTGGGGACGGATGCCACGTTCGTGCAGTTCTCGTCCGCGGTGTGCGCGCCGTGCCGCGCCACCCACCGGGTGCTCTCGAAGATCAGCGCGGAGGACGAGGGCGTCGTCCACGTCGACGTCGACGCCGAGGCGCGTCTCGACCTCGTCGAGCGGTACGGCATCACCCGTACTCCCACTGTCCTCCTGCTCGACGGGACAGGGGTCGTCCGGCACCGGATCGTCGGAGCCGCTCGCGCGCCGGAGGTGCTCGAGGCGCTCGAGGAGGTGGCCGCTCGGAGAGCCGCCTGACTGTTCATGAACCCGCCCCTTCGAACCCGTACGCACCCGAAGCATCCCTGTCACAGAAAGAGACCCAGCCATGGCCTACTACGCAGACGCGACTGCGCTCATCGGTCGCACCCCGCTCGTCAGGATCAACCGCCTGTACGACGACTCGCAGGCGACCGTGCTCGCCAAGCTCGAGTACTACAACCCCGCCGCGAGCGTGAAGGACCGCATCGGCGTCGCCATCATCGACGCCGCCGAGGCGGACGGGACCCTTCAGCCCGGCGGCACGATCGTGGAGGCCAGCTCCGGCAACACGGGCATCGCACTCGCCTGGGTCGCGGCCGCCCGCGGGTACAAGGCGATCGTCGTGCTGCCCGACAGCTTCTCGAAGGAGCGCCGCGCCCTGCTTCGCGCGTTCGGTGCCGAGCTCATCCTCACACCCGCGGCCGACGGCATCACGGGCGCCAACGCGCGTGCGAAGGAGATCGTCGCGAACACGCCGGGTGCCATCCTCGCGAGCCAGTTCACCAACCCGGCCAACGTCGCCATCCACAAGGAGACGACCGCCGAGGAGATCTGGGCGGACACCGAGGGCCAGGTCGACTTCTTCGTCTCGGGCGTGGGTACGGGCGGGACGCTCACAGGCGTCGGCCAGGTGCTGAAGGCGCGCAAGCCCGACGTCACGATCGTGGCGGTCGAGGCGGCCGAGTCCGCGGTGCTGTCCGGTGAGCCCAAGGGGACGCACAAGATCCAGGGCATCAGTGCCGGCTTCATCCCGGAGATCCTTGACACCAGTCTCATCGACCGGATCATCAAGGTGACCTCCGACGACGCGCTCGAGTGGGCTCGCCGCGCGGCCAAGGAGGAGGGCCTCCTCGTGGGCATCTCCTCCGGAGCCGCTCTGCGCGCGGCGGGCGAGCTCGCGGCCGACCCCGTCAACGCGGGCAAGACGATCGTCGTCATCATCCCGTCGTGGGGCGAGCGCTACCTGTCGACTGCCCTGTACGCGGATCTGCTCGTCTGAGGCAGGTCGTATACGGTTGGCCCCGGAGCCTTCAACCGCTCCGGGGCTGGCTCGTGCACGGAGCCGCAGCCCACCTCATGGGCTGGTCACAGCGAAGGCACAGCGGTGGCCCCGTAGGCTGGACCGCCTGGCATAGGTGTTCTGGATGGAGGTGCGATGTCAGACGGGTCCTTCCCGGGCTCCGGGGAGTCCTCCCCGTTCGGACGCGACGACCGACCCCAACGGGCGTCCATACCCAGCGGAAAGCCCCGTCGTGCCCACCCGACAGGAGTCCGGTGGGGACGCATCGCGATCATCACCGTCGCTGTCCTCTTCGCGACGCTCGCCGCCGCGGTCGGCTACTTCGGGGTCAGGCTCAACCAGTCCGTGTCGAGCATCTCCCGTGCGCCGTCGGCGCTGCCGACGGGCAGCCGTCCCCCGTCGGCGACCGGCAACGGCTCGTACCAGGCCATGAACATCCTGCTCATCGGAAGCGACACCCGTGGCAGCGACCAGGGACGAAGCGACACGTTCATCGTCCTGCACATCTCCGCGGACAGGAAGTCCGTCTATCTGGTCTCCTTCCCCCGCGACATGTGGGTGACGATCCCCGGGTACGGCAAGGCGAAGATCAACGCCGGCTACTCGTACGGCGGGTCCGCTCTCGCCGAGTTCG
>JAJZQV010000169.1 GCA_021803025.1 Actinomycetes bacterium
GCAGCTTCAGTCCGACGAGGAGTTCAACCATGTCAACGACTCCGACTCGAGGTGGCGTGCGCCGACGAGGTCGAGGAACCTGTCGGTGAGGCTCTCGCCCTGCCGTACGTCGTCGAGAGTTCCCGCCGCCTGCACCCGTCCGTGGGCCATGACGGCCAGGGAGTCGCACAGGGCCTCGACGATCTCCATGACGTGGCTGGACAGCAGGACGGTCCCTCCCGAGGCGACGAACGTCCGGAGGATCTGGCGGATCATGTCCCCCGACACGGGGTCCACCGCCTCGAACGGCTCGTCGAGAATGAGCAGCCGAGGGGCGTGGACGAGGGCGCACGCCAGACCGATCTTCTTGGTCATGCCCGTCGAGTAGTCGCAGACGAGGAGCTCGGCGTCGTCGGAGAGGCCGAGTGCGTGGAGCAGCTCCTCGGCCCGGCTCTCGGCGACCCGCCGGTCCAGGCCACGCAGCAGGGCGACGTAGCGGATGAGCTCCCGGCCGCTCAGCCGGTCGAACACGTGCACCCCGTCCGGCAGGACCCCGATGAGCGCCTTCGCGCCGACCGGGTCGCTCCAGACGTCGTGGCCGAGGACCTCGACGCGCCCGCTGTCGGGCCGCAACAGGCCGGTGACCATCGACAGGGTCGTCGTCTTGCCCGCTCCGTTGGGCCCGACCAGCCCGTACATGGATCCGGCCGGCACCTCGAGGGACAGGCCGTCGACCGCGCGCTTGTCGCCGAACGACTTGACGAGGTCGGCGACCCGAAGCGCTGGCACACGCGCATTGAACACCCCGCGGGGCCGGACCGGTAGTGAGCTGGCCGAGCGCACGGGAAATGCGCAGTCAGCACTCGAAAAGCTCGAAGGGCTGGAGGAATAGCCGAACCTGGGCCAGGGTTGGAGCAGGCAGATGGGGTACAGACCCCAGACACTCACAGTCCGACTCTCGAAGGAGACACCATGGCCGTCTACACGCTGCCCGATCTCGACTACGACTACGGGGCACTCGCGCCTCACATCAGTGGCGAGATCATGGAGATCCACCACAGCAAGCACCACAACGCGTACGTCGTGGGCGCGAACACTGCCCTCGAGAAGCTCGCCGAGGCGCGCGACAAGGACGACTTCGCCGCGGTGAACAAGCTCGAGAAGGACCTCGCGTTCCACCTCGGTGGGCACATCAACCACTCGGTCTTCTGGAAGAACATGTCCCCCGACGGCGGCGGCGAGCCCACGGGTTCGCTCGCGTCCGCGATCGCGGAGACGTTCGGCGGCTTCGGCAAGTTCCAGCGCCACTTCACCGAGACCGCCAACGGCATCCAGGGCTCCGGCTGGGCGATGCTCGTCTGGGACACCCTCGGTGGGCGTCTCAACATCAACCAGCTGTACGACCAGCAAAGCAACCTCCCGGCCGGCCAGGTGCCGCTGCTCCAGCTCGACATGTGGGAGCACGCGTTCTACCTGCAGTACAAGAACGTGAAGACCGACTACGCCAAGGCGTGGTGGAACGTAGTCAACTGGGCCGACGTCCAGGGCCGGTACGACCGGGCCGTGACGCAGACCGCCGGCCTCATCTGAGCGAGTCACCCAGGTCCCCGTCGGCATACGCCGGCGGGGACTTCGCGCGTCACCGGACATGCTCGACAGCTGCGCTGAGGCGGCGCCGCCCACCGCACCGGGCCGACACCACCCTTCGTGGCGGCTCATGGAGCGGCTCGGGATGCGGCGAGAGTCTCACGCCCTCTCCGAGTCGCTGCACCGTTCGGGACCCTGGCTCGACGGCTATGGCTACGCGATGCTGGCCGAGGGAGGCCGCTCGTCAGGACGTCCCACTGACGTCCTGGTGGACGGCAAGCATGAGCTGCGCTGACGTGTCCCACGAGTAGCCCTCCGCGCGGGACCGAGCTGCGCCGCGCAACCCCTCCGGGTCGGACAGGAGCCGCCCGTGCAGGCGCTGGACGGCGTCGGCGAGCTCGGAGGCGCGAGGAGCGGCCCACTCGGCGCACGTGGAGTCCACGAGCTCCCGCGCCCCTCCCCGGTCCGCCGTCACCACCGGCGTGCCGGACGCCAGCGCCTCGAGCACTGCGAGCCCGAACGTCTCCGTCGGCGCGACGGACAAGGAGATGTCGGCCTCCCCGTACAGGCGTGCCAGCTCGTCACGGCCGTCGACGTACCCCAGGAACCGCACCGGCGCCTCGTCGGCCAGCCCCCGCAGCCACGTCACATGGGGCCCGGTGCCCGCCATCGTGAGCTCCACCGGTACTCCGCGCCGGCTGAGCTCGGCCGCCGCGGCGATCGCGAGCTGCGGGTACTTCTCACGCGACATCCGGCCCGCGTGGATGAGGCGGACCACGGTCCCCGGCGCCCGCCGTGCCGCTCGGGGACGGAACGTCTCGAGGTCGACGCCGAGGGGCACCGTCTCGAGGTGCGCGCTCGTGTCGGCCCACTCCCCCGCCGAGTACTCCGTCGTGACAACGACGCGGTCGAAGACCCTGGCGAGGGCGCGGTTGCGGACGTGCACGAGAGGACGTACATCGAACCTGAGGAAGTCCGACGCCATGTCGTCGAGCCGCTCGTGGCTGAACAGGATGCTGCCGATGCCGTGCCGTCGGGCCCAGGGCCCGATCCCGGCGAGCGTCCACTTGTCCGAGACCTCGACGGACGTGGGGCCGAACCGCTCCAGCGCCTCGAGGACCCCGCCCATGGCGAGGATGATCCGGTAGCCGCCGGTGATGCGCGCGCCACGCACCTGGGCCACGATGCCCGCGGCGCTCTCCGTCATCCTGTCCTCAGGCCCGGGGATGACGAGCAGCCGCTCGTGGCCTGCCGCGACGTACCGCTGCCCCAGCTGGTCGATGGCACGCCGCATGCCACCGGAGGTCGGGCCCACGAAGTTCGCGAGCTGCGCGATCCGCACTGGGTCTCCTCCCGGGGGCTTCGTCGAGACTCTATCGACGCGCAAGGCGCCCCCGAAACCTCCGGGAGCGCCTCGTGCGCGTACTCAGCGACGACTACTCGGCGTCGTCGGCCTTCTCGACGGCCTCGGGCTCGGCGCCGACGTTGGCGGCCTCGGGCTCGGCGACCTCGCTCGGCTCAGCGACCGGCTCGCTGGCCTCGACCGGAGCCTCGTCGGCGCCGGCCTCAGGCTGAGCCTTGCTCGCGGCCTTCTTGGTGGCCTTCGGCTCGGGCTTGGCGCTGCGTCCCTTGTTCTTGCGGGACTCCTCGACCGACTCCGTCACGATCTCGATGACAGCCATGGGAGCGTTGTCGCCCTTGCGGTTGCCGACCTTCGTGATCCGGGTGTAGCCACCCTCGCGCTCGGCGAGCGACGGGGCGATCTCGGTGAAGAGGACGTGGACGACGTCGCGGTTCGTGATAGTGGCCGCCACGAGACGACGCGCGTGCAGGTCACCGCGCTTCGCCTTCGAGATCAGCTTCTCGGCGAGCGGACGGACCCGCTTGGCCTTGGTCTCGGTCGTCGTGATGCGCCCGTGCTCGAACAGCTGGCTCGCCAGGTTGGCGAGGAGCATCCGCTCGTGCGTGGGGCTGCAGCCCAGGCGCGGGCCCTTCGTGGGTGTAGGCATGTGTGTTCTCCGGT
>JAJZQV010000170.1 GCA_021803025.1 Actinomycetes bacterium
CCTCGACGCCGACGAGTTCTCGAAGATAGTTCTCTTCCAGGGCTGACCGAGACGACGGGACGATGTACGACCCGACGGCGCCGGCGGCGTGAAGGCCCCGGCGCCGGTTCTTCGTGCACGGCACGTCTGGGTTAGGATGTGCCCGTGAGTCTGCTCGTCCCCCTGATCACCTGGCCCGTCCTCAGCGTGTCCATCGGCCTCGTGATCACCAGCGTGATCCTTGCCCTGTTCATCCTGCTTCACAAAGGCAAGGGCGGCGGCATGTCCGACCTCTTCGGTGGCGGCATGTCGACGGCCATGGGCGGCACCAGTGTCGCCGAGCGCAACCTCGACCGCATCACCATCATCGTGGGGTCGCTGTGGCTGGCGTGCATCGTCGCGCTGCTGATCATGTACCGATTCGGCGTCTAGCCGGACCGCGGTTCTCACGAGTCCAGAACAACGATCGAGGAGTTTGACTGTGGCCGGAGGTAGCGCCATTCGTGGCAGCCGCGTCGGTGCGGGACCCATGGGGGAGGCGGAGCGCGGCGACGCGGCTCCCCGCCTGTACGTCTCGTACTTCTGCGCGAACATGCACGAGACCCGTCCCGCGTTCGCGGCGGAGGCCCAGGTCCCGCTGGAGTGGGACTGTCCGCGCTGCGGGCTTCCTGCCAACCTCGACTCCGAGAACCCGCCGCCACCTCCGAAGATCCTGCCCTACAAGACCCACCTGGCGTACGTGAAGGAGCGGCGCACCTCAGCCGAGGCGCACACGATCCTCGAGGAGGCGCTCCAGGGCCTGCGCGACCGCAGGGCCCGTGGCGAGGTCATCTACTGATCCTCCGCAGCTGATCTCCGCATCATGACGGCCGGCCATCGAGGCCGGCCGTTCGTGCGTTCAGAGCAGGCAGGAGTGGAACGGCAGCTCCGCAGCGGCGGCCTCGTCGAGGAACCAGACCGTACGGTCCACGCCGCTGACATGTGTCGAGATGGTCGTGGCGTCGCCGCGGAACGTCCGAGCGACGGCGTCGGCCTTCTCCTTGCCCGTGGCGAGCAGCCACACCTCCCGTGACCTGTTGATCGTGGCGAGGCTCAGCGACACCTGCTCCGGCGGCGGCTTGGGCGCGTCGGTGACGCCCACGGCGACCGCGGAGGTGGGCTCGGCGGCCGGGTGGTCCGGGTGCAGCGCCGCGACGTGGCCGTTCTCGCCCACTCCGAGCAGGCAGATGTCCATGACGCGGCCGGCCATGTCCGTGCCGTACGTGAGCGCTGCCTGCGCCGGGTCCGGGGAGGCGTCGGACGACGGCATGGGGTGGGTCAAGGACGGGGAGAGCGGGAACGTCCCGGCGAGGCGTGACAGCGCCTGCAGCGAGTTGCGGCGAGGGTCGTCCGTGGGGACGAACGCCTCGTCGGTCCACCAGAGCTCCAGGGCTCCGGGGTCGACCTTCGACCGGCTCACGATCCGGGACAGGTGCTCGTAGGCGAGGTTGGCGACACGGCCTCCCGTGAGGCACAGCTCGACGATCCGGCCCCCCGCCTGGAGATCCTCGATGCGCTTCACGAGGGATTCCGCCACGTCCTGGGCGAGCATCTCCGCGTTCGGGAGGCGCCGGACGACACGAGGACTCATGACGCCTCCGCCGCGTGGGGGTGGCCGGAGTGGAGCGGCGGCTCCTGGCCAACCAGCGCCTCCTGCACCCTGGCGGCCTTGCGGCTGCCCGCCCGGGCCCCGGTCTTCGCGACACGGGCCGCCGCGATCGCGCCCGCCTCCTTGCGCTTGCGCGTCTGCTCCGGCTTCGGCATGCTCCGCCCCTCCCGCGTGAGGAGAGTGGCGAGCGCAGCGGCGTACACGTCGTCCGCGTCGAGGCGCCGGAGCTCCTCGGTGAGCAGTTCGTTGATGTCGCGTCGCTTGAGTGCGACGGTCCGGCGTGGCTGGCCCGGGATCGCGTACGACGCCGTCTTGCCGTCCTCGCGCGCGATGACGATGTCGCCCCCCGGGGTGGAGAGGATGACGCTCGTGATGCCCGGGCCCGACGAGGGCGTACGGGTGACCGGCACCTTGAGACGGCTCTCGAGCCAGGCGGCCATGAGGTCGGCGGGGGCGTTGTTGCGGGGGCCGACGACCGTGGCGGAGAGGACGCGCATCGGGTACTGGTCCAGCGCGGCCGTGAGCAGGGCCCGCCACAGCGTCAACCTGGTCCACGTGAGGTCGGTGTCGCCCGCCGAGTGGTGCATGGCCCTCACTTCGAGGGCCTTGATGGGGTCGGCGCTCGCCGCCGCGTCGGTGATCCGGCGGTCGGCCAGCTGTCCGAGCTGGTCGTCCCCTGGCGCGTCGGGCGCCCGGCCCGGCCACCACATGACGACCGGCGAGTCGGGCAGGAGCATCGGCAGCACCACGGAGTCCGCGTGGTCGCGCACCTCGCCGGACAGGCGCAGGACGATGACCTCACCGGGCACGTCCTCCGCGAGGTGGATCTCGGCGTCCAGCCTGTCCGTCTTGCCGGTCGTCTTGACGACGACGATGAGGCGGCACGGGTGCTCGCGGGCAGCGGTCTGAGCCGCCGCGAGCGCCTTCGCGAAGGAGCGCTGCTCGGCGGCCACGATGAGCGTGAGGACGAGACCGGAGGCGTTCCCGAGACGGCTGCGCGCATGGAGCAGGGCGTTCGCGATCTCGCTGGTGTCGGTGTGCGTCAGTGTGATGATCATGAGTCTCCTAGGGCCGCCGCCAGGCATGGCCGTCGCGGGCGATCATCTCGTGGGCACCGGCCGGGCCCAACGAGCCTAACTCGTAGTCCTCGGGAGGCGACTTCAGGCTCGCCCAGTAGTCGAGGACGGGGTCGAGGATCTGCCATCCGAGCTCGACCTCCTCCTGCTGCGGGAACAGGGGCGGGTCGCCGAGCAGCACGTCGAGGACCAGTCGCTCGTACGCCTCGGGCGAGGACTCGGTGAAGGAGTCGCCGTAGCCGAAGTCCATGTTGACGTCGCGGATCTCCATCTGGCTGCCCGGCACCTTGGCGCCGAACCGGAGCGTGACCCCCTCGTCGGGCTGGATCCGCATGACGAGCGCGTTCCGTCCCAGGTCCAGGGTGTCGGTCGCCGTGAACGGCAGGTGGGGCGCCTTCCGAAAACCCAGGGCGATCTCGGTGACGCGACGGGGGAGCCGTTTGCCGGCGCGCAGGTAGAACGGCACCCCGGCCCAGCGGCGGCTGTCGATGTCGAGGCGCAGCGCCGCGAACGTCTCCGTCGTCGAGGTGGCCTTGAAGCCCTCCTCCTCGACGTAGCCGACGACGTGCCGCCCGCCGGTCCACCCGGCCGCGTACCGGCCGCGCGCCGCGTGCAGGTCCGGCCTCTTGGGCGTCAGCACGGCCGACAGGACCTTCTGCTTCTCCCGACGGAGGTTCGTCGCGTCGAACGAGATGGGCTCGTCCATCGCGGTCAGGGCCAGCAGCTGGAGGAGGTGGTTCTGGATGACGTCCCGTGCGGCGCCGATGCCGTCGTAGTAGCTGGCGCGGCCGCCGACGCCGATGTCCTCGGCCATCGTGATCTGCACGTGGTCGACGTAGTGGTTGTTCCACACCGGCTCGAACATCTCGTTCGCGAACCG
>JAJZQV010000058.1 GCA_021803025.1 Actinomycetes bacterium
GAGGTTCCGAACGACGATGGCGGGAAGCCCGCCGGCAAGGACGACAGATGAGCGAGAACAGGACCCGTCGCGTCGGACCGGCCTCCGTGAAGCAGCAGAAGTGGTGGGGCTGGGGCGCGGAGGGCACGGAGTTCTCCTTCGCCGACAAGCCGAAGTTCGCACCGTTCGTCATGGACAAGATCGGCGTCGACGTGACGAAGCCGGCCCCTCGCGTCGGCGACCTGTCCAGCTTCGACGTGGCGGCATCCCAGCTGTCGGACGGCCTGCGTGACGCTCTCGTCGCCGCCCTCGGCGAGGACAACGTGGTCGTGGACGACGAGTACCGCGTCATCCACGCGTTCGGACGCGGCGTCCGTGACCTGGTCCGGGTGCGCCGCGGGCAGTTCGGGCGCCTGCCCGACGTCGTCGTCTACCCCGGCAGCGAGAACGACGTCGTCGCCATCGTCGCGGCGGCTGTCGCGCACGACGCGGTCGTCATCCCCTACGGCGGCGGCTCCAACATCGTGGGGGCCCTCGAGGCCGTACCCACCGAGACCCGCCAGGTCGTCAGCATCGACATGGGCCGGATGAACAGGGTTCTCGAGATCGACGAGGCCTCGGGACTGGCCCGGATCGAGGCCGGTGTGCTCGGCCCGGACATGGAGGTCCAGCTCAACGCCAAGGGCTGGACGATGGGCCACTTCCCCGACTCGTTCATGTGGTCGACGCTCGGCGGCTGGATCGCCACCCGGTCGACGGGCATGCAGTCCGACAAGTACGGAGACATCGCCGACATCACCCGTGGCCTGCGCATGGTCATGGACGGCCAGGTGCTCGTCCTGCGTCCGCTGCCGTCGTCCTCATCCGGGCCGTCCGTGCGCGAGATGGTGCTGGGCTCGGAGGGGCGCCTGGGCATCATCACCGAGGCGTGGGTGAACGTGCACCGACTGCCGCCGGTCCGCGAGATCCAGGCCTACTTCTTCCCCACGTACGAGGCCGGCCTGCAGGCGATGCAGTGGATCATGGAGTCGGACGCCGCGCCGTCGATCACGCGGGTCATGGACGCCGACGAAACTGCGTTCTCCATGGCCAACGGCAAGAAGTCCAGCCGCATCTCCCACCTCATGAACCGCGCGGTCCAAGAGATCATGACGCGCAAGGGCTGGGACCTCGAGAAGATCGCACTCGGGTTCGTCGGCTACGAGGGCACGGCCGTCCACGTCCGCTACGAGAAGTCGCTGGTCTCGAAGATCGTCAGCCGGGCGGGCGGCATGAGCGTCGGCAAGGGACCTGGCGCGCTGTACGACCAGAAGAAGTACGACGTGCCGTACATCCGCGACTTCCTGCTCGACCGCGGGATCCCCGCGGACGTCTCGGAGACCTCGACTCCCTGGTCGCGGCTGCGCGAGATGCACGACACGACCGTGGCCGCCGCGTACAAGGCGATGGAGGAGGCGGGCGTCCAGGGCTTCGTCATGTGCCACCTCTCGCACAGCTACCACTCCGGTGCATGCCAGTACTTCACCTTCGCCATCAACGACTCCAGCGAGCGCAACATGGAGTCGTACGACCTCGTGAAGCGCGCCATCCAGCAGTCGTTCATGGACCACGGCGGGACTGTGTCCCACCACCACGGCGTGGGCGAGGAGCACAGCCCGTGGCTCGACCAGGACATCTCACCGGCGGGCGTGTTCATCCAGCGCAAGCTCTTCGACGGCGTCGACCCGGACCACCGGTTCAACCCCGGCAAGATCCTCCACGACGGGATCCCCGGCATCTCGACCAACTCGGTCCAGCCGGAGTAGGGGATAGAAGCCGGAGCAGCGGCGTGCGGCCGAGGAACGAAGGTACGGCAAGGCAGGGGACAGACGGGTGTGGAAGAAGCGTGCCCCCGGACTGTCACCGGGCCGTAGCGCTTGGGGTCACTACGGCCCGGTGCAGCACATCCGCTCCTCGGGCGTCGGACGACGGTGATTGGGATCACCGTCTCCGTACCGGCTCCGGGTGTTTGGGGCACCCGGCGTTAGCGCTGTACCGAGACCTCTGTCGCGACGTGCAGGTCGAACGCTGTCACCAGCGGGACCGTGACGGCCAACAGTGCGGCGAGGAGGCCGAGGATGAGCGTGGTCCGTGCAGCCGGGCCGGGAAGAGCTTCCCTCAGTGCCTCCAGAAGACTGCCGTGTGACACCATGTCACCTCACCTCCCGGGGCGAGAGTTTTCCCTTGTGACATAAGAGACGGAGAGTTCGTGAGGGACTTCTCATGCCTCTGCGGAACCCGCCTCCCGCGGCTTGCCGGTAGATTCGCCCCGTGAGCATCCGGGTCCAGCCGATCAGCGCCGCCGACCATCTCGGCCTCATCGCCGCGCGCGGCTCCGCCAGCTTCCTCCAGACTCCGGCGTGGGGCAGGGTGAAGAGCGAATGGCGCTCCGAGAGCCTCGGCTGGTACGACGGGGACACTCTCGTGGGGGCAGGACTCGTCCTCTACCGGGACCTGCCCCGGATCGGACGCTCCCTCGCGTACCTGCCCGAAGGTCCCGTCCTCGACTGGGCGTCCCCGTCCGCGACGTCGATGCTTGAGCCGCTCGTCTCGTACGTCGCCAGCCGGGGCGCGTTCGCCGTACGCATCGGCCCGACGATCGCCTGGCGCCGCTGGGGCACGGAGACGATCAAGCGCGCGATCGCCGACGAGCACGTCACGCGCCTGTCCGACGTCGAGCCGGACGCGATCGACCCGGCGGCGACACGGCTGCGCGGCCAGCTGCGCCACCTCGGCTGGCTTCCGCAGCACAGCGACGAGGGGTTCGCCGCCGGCCAGCCCGAGTTCAACTTCCAGCTGCCGCTCGCCGGCCGTACCCGGGAGCAGCTCCTCGCCGGCATGAACCAGCTCTGGCGTCGCAACATCAAGAAGGCCGACAAGGCGGGCGTGGAGGTCACCCAGGGGTCCAGGGAGGACCTTCCGGCGTTCCACGCGCTGTACCTCGAGACCGCCGCGCGCGACGGCTTCCGGGGGCGGCCGTTGTCGTACTTCGAGACCATGTGGGACGCGCTGCGCGCGGAGGACCCGGACCGCATCCGGCTGTACCTGGCGCGTCACGAGGGCGACCTGGTCGCGGCCACGACGTGGATACGGGTCGGGACGCACGCGTGGTACTCGTACGGCGCCTCCTCGAACGCCAAGCGCGACGTCCGCGGCTCGAACGCCGTCCAGTGGCGCATGATCACCGACGCGCTCGACGCCGGGGCGACGGTGTACGACCTGCGGGGAATCACCGAGGGCCTCGCCGCGGACGACCCCGAGATCGGGCTCATCCAGTTCAAGGTGGGTACGGGGGGTGAGGCGGTCCAGTACCTGGGCGAGTGGGACCTCCCGGTCAACCGTGCGCTGTACGCGGCGTTCCGCGCGTACCTCGACCGCGCGCGGTACCTGCGAGCCGCGAAGAGCCTCCTGCGGCTGCCGACACGCGGTGTACGGATGGTGCGGCGACGCATCGGCCGGACCGCGCCCATGGAGTCCCCACCCCCGCACGGCGAGGGCCCCTCGTCCCCGCCGCCCGACCCGGAGGCCTGACATGGGCGTCGTCCTGCGCGTACCGGCCGCCGACTGGCGCGCCCAGCAGCGCCGCGTCCTGGCGGCCACGCCCGGGCTCGTACCGGTCGCGAAGGGGAACGGATACGGATTCGGCCTCGCACGGCTCGCCGCGGAGGCCGCAGCGCTCGGCGTCGACACGCTCGCGGTGGGCACGCCGTCGGAGGTGGCAGCCGTGCGCGACGCGTTCGGCGGCCGCATCGTGGTCCTGCAGCCGTGGCGACCCGGCGAGCCGGGTGCCGAGGAGCTCCTGGCGGACGAGCGAGTCGTGCACACGGTGTCCCGGGTCACCGACCTGGAGCACCTGTCGGCGAGCGGTCGCCGCCCGTCCGTGCTCCTCGAGCTCCTCACCTCGATGAAGCGCCACGGGATGCGCGTGGATGAGCTGACGGCTGTCCGGAAGGTGCTCGCCGGGGACGCCGTCGACGTCGTCGGCTGGACCGTCCACCTGCCCATGCCCGCGGCGACGGGCGGGAACGCCGTGGAGGCCGAGCGGCTGGCGAAGGCGGGACTCGCGGTCCGTACGGCGCCCGTGTGGTTCAGCCACCTCACCGGCGCCGACCACGATCGCCTGCGCGCGACGCTGTACACGGAGACGAGGCTTCGGGTCGGTACGGACCTGTGGCTCGGCGGGTCCGTACGGCGCCGTACGACCGCAACGGTCCTAGACGTGCATCCGGTGAAGCGCGGGGAACGCGTGGGCTACTGGCAGCGGCCGATGCCGGCCGACGGGCACATCGTGGTCCTCAGCGGAGGTACGGCGCACGGCATCGCGCTCGAGGCGCCCACGGCGGCCGCGACGGGACGCCAGCGCCTCATCTCTGCGGTCAACGGGTCGGTCGAGGCGTTGGGCTGGGCCCGAAGCCCGTTCACCATCGCCGGGAAGAAGCGCTGGTTCGTCGAGCCGCCCCACATGCAGGCGTCGATGGTGTACGTGCCGGGCTCGAAGAGCGTGCCCGCCATCGGCGACCAGGTGCCCGTGGAGCTGCGGCTCACCACGGCGACCGTCGACGAGGTCGTCCTCGAGGACTGAGCGCGAGGGTCGGACACGGCGGCGCTGGCGGGTGAGGCGTTGTGGATGCCGATGCTGCCGTCACAGCCCAGCAGGACCGTCGTCATGGTGCTGGTGGCGTTCGCGGTCGTCCAGTTCGCGGTGGACGTCAAACCTGTGAGCCTCGGCCTTCCTGGCCGATCTTGAGCAGCTCAGTCGTACCGGTGATCTCCGCGGACGATCCTCCGAAACTGTCGCCATTCCTGGGTATCCCGGGACCCGTCCGCCGCCCGTGCTCCGAGCTGGTCGTCATTTCGCCCCCGAACCGCCTGAATGACGACCACGTCGGAGGACGGCTGCGACTGGCCGCCACACGCGCACTGGATAGCGACCAGTTCGGAGCATTCACCGGGCAGCGACGAGTAGTCGCGGTCAGAGGCTCAGCTCAGCCGCCGAAGAGCCAGGCCCCGAGCGGACCGTCCGCTCAGCCGACGACGATGAGTACGGCGCGCTTCTCGGCCGCGGAGGTGAGGTAGAACCTGCGGAGCTTCTCGAAAGCCGGCACGACCTTCTTTTCGAGCACGTCGGGCTCGTCCCAGATCGGCGGGTACACGCTGGCATCGAGCATCTGGTCGATGTCGAACGCCTCGCGGACGTCGTCGGCGGTCACCGGGCTCAGCGCCGTCGCGATCTTCTCGACAGCGTCGGAGTCGAGCAGCCGTACGGGGTGGCCGGGCTCGCTCGGAAGCTCCGTGCCGCCGAGGATCGCGTCCTCCGCCCCGCTCGGGATGTCCGCGCCGGCCGCGAGGAGCCACTTCAGCCCGTGCCAGGTGTTCTTGAGCTCGATGTGCTGCTTGCCGGGTACCGCTGCGAGTGCCGTTGCGGCGCTCGGGTCGGCGACCAGCCGGGCGCGCTCCTCGTCGTTGAGGCTGCGCGCCACCCAGGGCATGGGCATAGGTCCTACTTCCAGAGGGTGGCAAGGCTGAACGCGGCTGCGATCAGGCCCATGGCGATGAGGATGTTCCAGTTGCCCCAGTCCTTCATGAGAGGGACCATGCTGCCGGCGATGTAGTAGACGACCAGCCACGCGACGCCCAGGAGACCTACGGTGATGAACAGCGGAGGAACCCAGGCCCGTTGTCCGGGCATGATCGTACGGCGCTGCTTGACCTGACGCTCTTCGGCGAGATTCTCAGCTCTCTTGAGCTTCCTCTTCTCGTCCGCAGCCTTCCTCGTCCTGGACTCGGGCACGCCGCACCTACCTTCCTGTCCGCACTAGGGTAGTCAATGCCGCCCAGTCGAGCAGCATCGGCGCCCCGAGGGCGGTCCCGCCCGCGAGGAGAGCCATGTCCCGCACCCCCGCAGCCGCCGTGCGGCGCGCCGTGGTCCGTGCGCTGGTGAAGGCGAGGGAGGTACGTCGCACGGCTGCGGGCAGGCTCCTCACCGTCGTCGTCATCGCCCTGGCGGGGTTCATGATGGCCTCCGCAGCCGTCGTCGCACGTGGCCAGGACCTCCGGCCTAACCGGAACACGGACCTCATCGAGCTCGTACGGGCCCAGGCAGCCCGCAACGTGGACCTCGCCGGCCAGGTGGGGACGCTCCGTACGGAGGTGGACAAGCTGTCGACGCAGCAGGGCGGTACGGTCGTGGACACGTCGGCGCAGGCGCAGGCCGGGGGGCTCACCGCCGTAAAGGGACCGGCCGTGTCGGTGACCCTGACTGACGCCCCGCTCAACGTGAAGCCGGTCGGCGTCGCGGAGGAGCTGCTCATCGTGCACCAGCAGGACATCCAGGCGGTCGTCAACGCGATGTGGGAGGGCGGCGCCGAAGCGATGACGATCCAGGGTCAGCGCGTCACGTCGCGTACGGGCATCAAGTGCGTCGGCAACAGCGTCCTGCTGCACGGCGTGCCGTACGCGCCCCCGTACGTCATCGTCGCCATCGGCGACCAGAAGGGCATCGAGGAGACACTCACGGCGTCGGCGTACCTCCAGGCGTACCGGCAGTACACGGACCGGTACGGGCTCGGCTACGCCGAGAAGCGGCTCGCGGGCGTCACCCTCCCCGCCTACACCGGAGCCCTGGACCTCGGCTACGCCAAGCCGGCCGCCAGGTAGGTCACACCCGATGCCGAGATTGCGCCCGCGACCGTTTCGCGATCCGGTCGGTTTACCACGTTAACCAGGTAGGTGTGACGTTCTCATGGCAAACCGGCCATGAGAACATACAACTCACCCACTTAACGTGATGAACCGACTGCGCCCCCGCCTCACTTCACCGACATCAGCGGGGCGAGGCCGCGGCCGCGCTCGACGGCCTCCGTGTCGCCGCACTCGGCGAGCCACGTGGCCAGCATCTGGTAGCCGCCCTCGGTGAGGACGGACTCCGGGTGGAACTGCACGGACTCGACCGGGAGCCACCGGTGGCGTACACCCATGATCACGCCGTCCTCGGTCCAGGCCGTCACGTCGAGGTCGCCGGGGAGCGACTCGGGCAGGATCGCGAGCGAGTGGTAGCGGGTCGCGCGCAACGGCGACGGCAGCCCGGCGAACACCCCCGTCCCGTTGTGGAACACCTGCGACGTCTTACCGTGACGCAGCTCCGGGGCGCGGTCGACCACGCCGCCGTACGCGACCCCCATCGACTGGAGCCCGAGGCACACCCCGAAGATCGGCAGCTTGCCCCCGTACCGCCTCACGAGGTCGATGCACACCCCCGCACGTTCCGGGGTGCCGGGGCCCGGCGACAGGAGGATCCCGTCGAACCCTCCCACCCAGTCCTCCCCGGCGAACCTGGGGTCGTCGTTTCGCCACACCTCGACCTCGGCACCGAGCTGGCCCAGGTACTGGACGAGGTTGTAGACGAACGAGTCGTAGTTGTCGACCACCAGGATCCGCGTCATGCGCTCATTCTCGCGCGCCGTCCCCATCATTCAGCCGCGGGTCCACGCCAGGGCGGTGCAGCCGTCTCGGCTCCTCCCCCGCAGCACGGTCCGCCAAGAGCCTCCCGCTCGAGAGAACCCTGAGGACCAGCCCGCTCAGGACTTCGTCGCCGTCGCCGAGGCGCTCGGGGTGGACGACGGGCTGCTGGGCGGTGCCGAGGGGGCGGTGGCGACGTAGATCGTCACCGGCTTCGTACGGTCGGCGACGGTGTTGGGCACCGGGTCGGTGTTGATGACCGTCCCCGCCTGCTGGTTCGTCGTCACGACGGTCTTCACGGTGACGTTGGAGAACCCGGCGTCCTTCGCCTTCTGCGTCGCCGTGGCCTGGTCGAGGCCGATGAGGTACGGGAACGCGGACTGCCCGGTCGCGTACGTCACGGTGACCGGCGTGTCACCCGCGACCTCGGCGCCCTCAGCGGGGTTGATGGAGATGACGCTGTTCGCCGTCGAGGTCGGCGGCTCGGACGTGGCCGCGACGAGGGTCACCTTGGTGAAGCCCGCTTGAGTGAGCGCGGCCTTCACGGCGTCCTTGTTCTGGCTGGTCAGGCCGGTGGGGATCTTGAGCTTGGCAGGGCCCACATTGATCGTGATCGTAACGTCCGAGCCCTGTGGGACCTGCACACCCTGGGTCGGGTACTGGTCGACCACGGTGTTGACGCTCGAGTCGTTGGCTCCCTGGACCGTCTTCACGACCGCGTGGAGCTTCGCCGTCGTCAGTGTGTCCGTGGCGTTCTTCTGGGTCATGCTCAACACCTGCGGCACGACCACCTGCACCACGGCCGGCGTCTTCGAGTTCCACCACACGGCGAACCCGATGATCGCGCCCAGAAGCACCACCCCGGCGATGATGCCGAGGACGAGTCCCGTACGGTTCCGGCGGTGCCGCGGCTCCCACAGCGGGGACTCGGGCGACTCCGGGAAGGCTCGCTGAGGCATCGCGCTCACCGGGCTGATGACGGGCTCGACGACCGGCGCGAGCGCCGTGGCGGCGACAGACGCGTCCGCGTGCGCCAGGACCGGTACGTGCGCTGTCGGAGCGACGCCGGCCAGCAAGCGGCCGATGTCGTCGCGCATCTCCTTGGCGGACTGGTAGCGCCTGTCGGGGTCCTTCTCGAGGGCCTTGAGCGTGATGGCGTCCATCTCGGGGGTGATGACGCTGTCGAGGAGCGACGGCCGTACAGGCATCTCCCGTACGTGCTGGTACGCGACGCTCACCGGGGAGTCGCCCTTGAACGGCGGCTCGCCCACGAGGAGCTCGTACAGCAGGCATCCCGCGGCGTACACGTCGGAGCGGTTGTCGACGGTCTCGCCCCGTGCCTGCTCGGGCGACAGGTACTGGGCGGTGCCGATGACAGCGGCCGTCTGGGTCATCGAGGCGGAGGTGTCGGCGACGGCACGGGCGATGCCGAAGTCCATGACCTTGACCTGGCCGGTCGAGGTCAGCATGACGTTCGCGGGCTTGATGTCGCGGTGGATGATGCCGGCCTGGTGGCTGTACTGGAGCGCGTCCAGCACGCCCATCTCCATCTCGAGCGCTCGCTCGGGGAGGATCTTGCGGCCCTCGCGCAGCAGGTCGCGCAGCGTGTGGCCGACGACGAGCTCCATGACGATGTACGGGACGTGGACGTCGGAGGCGGGGTCGAGCTGCTCCCCCGTGTCGTAGACGCTCACGATGTTGGGGTGGTTGAGGCCCGCTGCCGCCTGCGCCTCACGGCGGAACCGGGCCTGGAACGTGGGGTCGCCCGCGAGGTCGATGCGCAGCATCTTGACCGCCACGGGACGGCTGAGCCGCGTGTCGAGTGCACGCCTGACCTCCGCCATCCCGCCTCGGCCCAGCACCGGGCCGAGCTGGTAGCGGCCGCCCAGGAGCGTCCCCTGCTCGGCTGTCACCATGACCCTCCCTTGACGCATGCTCGACTGCTCAGTGCCCGCACATTGTCCCCATTCAACATGAGAGTGGGCTGAACGCCCACGTCAAGGCTCCTCAGGACGGGGCCGGCGCCCGGTTCGTACGTCATCGCGACGCCTGGATGATCGCCTTCGCGATCGGTCCGGCCAGGGCTCCCCCGGCGATGTCCGTACGGTCCACGTTGGCGTCCTCGATGAACACCGCGATGGCGATGTCGGGGTTCTTGGCGAACGAGACGAACCATGCGTACGGGTTCTTCGTGGGGTCGGTCTGGGCCGTACCCGTCTTGCCGCCGACGACGACTCCTCCCACCTGCGCCTTCGTACCGGTCCCCTTCTGCACGACGTTCACCATCATCTGCTGCAGCGCCTGTGCCGAGGCCGCGGACATCGCCTGCTTGTCGTCCGGCCCGTGGCGGTAGAGCACGCGCAGGTCGGGGCTGCGCACCTCGCTCACGAGGTACGGCGTCTTGAGGACCCCGTCGTTGCAGATGGCGGCGGCGACCATCGCCATCTGCAGCGGGCTGGCGGCGACGTCGTACTGGCCGATCGCGCTGAGCATCGTCTGAGCGGCGTCGGCCTTCGAGGGGAACTGGCTCTTCGCCGCGTTGATGTCCGTCATGGGCGTCGAGTCGAAGCCGAACTTCTTCGCCTGCGCACGGATCTTGTCCGCTCCGAGCGTGGCCCCGAGATTCGCGAACGCTGTGTTGCACGACAGCTGCAGCGCCCTGTCCATGGTCTGCTGGGTGTTGCCGCAGTTGGACTCGTTCCCGAGCACGCTCGAGGAGTTGGGGAGCGTGAGCTGGCTTGGCGTGTTGAGGAGGGTGTCGGGGGTCATCCCGCTCTCCAGGGCGGCTGCAGCGGTGACGAGCTTGAACGTCGACCCCGGCGGGTAGATCTCGCGCGTCGCGCGGTCCGAGAGCGGCTTGGCCGGGTCGGCGTTGAGCGCGGTCCATGCTGCCCGCGCAGCCGCCAGGTCGTGCGTGGCGAGGGTGTTCGGGTCGTACGTGGGCGTCGACACCATCGCGAGGATCGCGCCCGTCTTCGGGTCGAGCGCGACGACCGCACCCTTCTTCCCACTGAGCTGCTGCGCCGCGACCTGCTGGAGCTTGGGGTTGATCGTCGTCTGGATCGTCGCGCCGACCGGCGTGGCGCCCGTGAACAGGTCGACGAGCCGGTCGATCGTCTGGTTGGAGGCGGTGCCCGCGAGCTCGGTCGAGTACTTCGCCTCGAGCCCCGAGCGGCCGAAGTCGTACGCGTACCAGCCGGTGACCGTCGCGTACAGGCTGCCCTGGGGGTACGAACGCTGGTACCGGAAGCGGTCCTTGATGGGAGTCGTCGTGGCGATCTGGGTGTCGCCGGCGAGGATCGCGCCGCGGTTCTGGGCGAACTCGGCGTCGAGGACTCGGCGGTTGCGGTTGTCGGCGGACAGGGAGCTCTGGCGCCACAGCTGGACGATGCTCACGTTGACGAGGAGCGCGAGGAAGAGGATCGACGCGACCACGGCAGTACGGCGGATCGATGCGTTCACTCGTCCTCCTCGAACCGGTGGACCTGGGTGGGCTCGTCGGGGTCGGTGCGGGGAGCTCTCCCGGGTTCGGGCGGCCGCACCCCGGTGGGCTGCTCGGCCTGCGTGGCGACCGGCGCCGTTCCCCTGCTGTCGTGCGTCGGGACACGCCCGGTGGCCGTATTGTCCTGCCTCTCGACCGGCCTGGTCGCCGTACTGTCCTGCGTACCCAAGGGGGCCGTCGCCTCCGTGCCCGGCATGACGAAGGGCGCGGTGGCTTCCGCGTCCTCCTCCTCCGCGACCGCCGAGGGCTCCTCGTCGAGCGGAAGGGAGGGACTGGTCGCGGTACGGACCTCCGGACGGCGGGGCTGGGGGTTCCGCACGGTGATGACCTGCGTCGCGTCGGCGGACAACGAGGCGACGTCGCCCGCGGCCTCGCGGACCACGGTCGGACGCCGCGCGTCGTGGCTCACCAGCAGCATCACGGCGAGTACGAGCCAGTTCGCCACCATGGACGAGCCGCCCTGCGACATGAACGGCGTCGTGAGCCCGGTGAGGGGCAGCAGCCGCGTGACTCCCCCGATGATCGCGAACACCTGCAGGGCGAAGACCAGCGAGAGCCCGGCCGAGAGGAGCTTGCCGAACGGCTCCGTACAGCTCAGGGCCGTCCGAAGGCCGCGGGCCACGATGAGCGCGTACACGAGGATGACCGCGACGAGGCCGACGATGCCGAGCTCCTCGCCGATGGCAGCGGTGATGAAGTCGCTCTTCGCAAGCGGGGTGAGGCCCGGCCGGCCCATCCCCCAGCCGCGGCCCAGCAGACCGCCGTACGCGAAGCCGAACTGGGCCTGGATCACCTGGTAGTTCTTGTCGAAGTTGCTGAACGGGTGCAGCCAGGAGCTCACGCGGACGTCCACGTACGCGAACTTCTGGTACGCGAACCAGCCGCCGGCGGCGAACAGCAGCGCGCCGAGCACGACCCAGCTGGACCGGCCCGTCGCCACGTAGACCATGGCGACGAAGAGACCGAAGAACAGCATCGAGGTGCCGAGGTCCTTCTGGTAGATGAGGACGAGCATGCTCGCCACCCACATCACCGCGATCGGGCCGAGGTCCCGCGCGCGCGGCAGGGTGAGCCCGAGAACCCTGGGCCCCGCCATGGCGAGGACGTCCTTCGTGTCGGCCAGGTAGCCGGCGAAGGCCAGGCTGAGCACGAGCTTCGCCACCTCGGCCGGCTGGAAGCTGTAGCCGAAGAACCGGATCCAGATCCGCGAGCCGTTGAGCTCGACGCCCAGCGGGGTGAGCGGCAGGAGCAGGAGGGCGAGGCCGACGAGGAACAGCACGTACGGGAACCGTCGCAGGACGTGATAGTCCCTGACGAGGACCATCACCGCGATCGCCGCGACGATGCCCAGCAGGACCCAGATCGCCTGCGTCTGGGCATCGGTCCTGGCCGGCTCGGAGATGAGGTCGATCCGGTGGACCATCCCGAGGCCCACGCCAACGAGCAGGAACGTCGCCGGGAGCAGGACCGGGTCGGCGTACGGCAGGCGCCAGCGGACCACGAGGTGCGTGGCGACGCCGACGGCGAACCACGCGACCAGGACGTACGGCCACGCGCGCGGCAGGTGACCGTCGATGTCGAGATGCGTGAGCACGTACCCGGACGCCCCGACCACCTGTGCGAGCAGGAGGAGCGTCAGGCCCATCGCGGGCCTGGCGCGGTGGACGACGACCTCGCCCGTGCTCAATGCCGTGGCGGACACGTCAGCACTCGTCGGGCGCGCTCGGGGTGGGTACGGCGGTCGGGCTCTGTACGGGCAGCGTCCCGGACGACGGCGGGGCAGACATCGAGGCGCTGGCCGGCGTCGTGCCCGAGGGCACGCTCGGCGTCACGGACGATGGCGTGGGGGTCGCCGTGGGGGTGGGAGTCTGGGTGGCCTGCGCCCGAGCGAGACGCTGGGCGACGCACTGCTGGGCCCGAGCCCGCAGCTCGTCGGCTGCCGCGTTGGCCGCGTCCAGCCCGCCCTCCCGGATGGTGATGCCCGCTCGTACCTTCTCCTGGTACGCCGGGGGCAGGTCGCTCATCTGGATGCCGGTGTTCTCGACCAGCCGGTTCGTGGACAGACCCAGGAGGTTGCCCTGGACCCCCTGGAAGATGCCGACCTGGCTGCCGGTCGGCGCGACGAGGAACTGGGTCATCGCGTACGCGTAGGTGCCGTACGCCGCGATCCCCACGACGAGCACGACCGCGACGATCGCGCCCCAGAGCCCGAGCCGTCGACGCCTGCCACCCGTCTCCGGCTCGTACCGGCTGCCTCCCGACGCTGCGGCGAGCGCCGGGACGGCGGCGGGAGCGCTGTGTCCAGCGGTGTGCGCCGGGGCGCCCGACGGGTCGTCCTCAGTGTCGGCGACGTCGAAACGAAGGGCCGGGATCTCCCGGGTCGCGGCGGCACCGAGGACGAGGCCGCGAGGGGTGGCAGCGGCGGGCGGCACCGCGTCCTCCGCGCCCGCCTCGACGACGTCGGAGACGATGATCGTGATGTTGTCCAGGCCTCCGCCCGTGTGGGCCGCCTCGACGAGGTCGGTGAGGACGAGGTCCAGGTCGTCGCCGGCCAGGGCCTCGTCGATGACGTCGTCGGTCACCAGGCCGCACAGCCCGTCCGAGCAGAACATGATGCGGTCTCCGGCCTTGAGCGTCACGAGCTCGAGGTCGGGCTCGGAGATCGGCTGGCCGTTGAGCACACGCAGCAGCAGCGACCGGTGAGGATGGACGTGGGACTCGTCCTCGGTGATCCGGCCCTCGTCGATGAGCGACTGCACCCAGGAGTGGTCGTGGGTGAGACGGGTGAGCTCGCCGTCGCGTCGCAGGTAGCCGCGCGAGTCCCCGATGTGGGCCACCCCGAGCTGCTCCCCGTCGAAGAGCGCTCCGCAGACCGTCGTGCCCATCCCCTCGAGGGACGGGTCGTCCGCGACGAGGTCGGCGATGCGGTCGTTGGCCTTCTGCAGGGCCGCGCCCAGGACCTTCAGCATCTCGCGGCCCTTGTGGAGCCCGTCGGCCTTCTGGAGCTCGATGATGGCGACCGTCGAGGCGAGGTCGCCTGCGGCCGCGCCGCCCATCCCGTCAGCGACGACCACCATCGTGGGGGACGCATAGCCCGAGTCCTGGTTGTTCTTCCTCACCAGGCCGATCTCGGAGTGTGCGACCGTGCGCAAGGTGAGCGGCATCAGGTCTCCAGCCTCATCTGGGTTCGCCCGATCCTAAGGCTGTCCGCGGTGGTGACCACAGTCGGGACGGTGACCCTCACGTCGTTGACGAAGGTTCCGTTGGTGGATCCCAGGTCGGTGAGGACCCAGCGCCCGTCGGCCTGCCGCGCCAGGGACGCATGGTCGCCGGAGACGTAGTCGTCGTTGAGGATCAGCGCACAGTCGGGCGCGCGGCCGATGCGGAACTCGTCGACCAGTGCGAGGCGTGTGCCCGCCTGGGATCCGGTCTCGATGGCGAGGACCCGGGGCTCGCCGCGTCCTCGTTTCCGGCCCCTCGGAGGAGCCGAGCTCTCGGAGGGCTTCGGAACGGCGTTCGCAGCGACCGGCTCGGTACGGAAGAGGTCGGTACGGATGACGTTCGCGACGATGAGGACGAACAGCCACAGCACTGCGAGGAACGCCACCTTGAGCAGCGTGACGATGAGATCCGCCATGGGTGCCTCAGCCGGCCGCGGGTGCGTGGACGAGCAGCCGGGTCGAGCCGATGTCGATGCGGGTGC
The DNA here is from genome assembly GCA_021803025.1 of Actinomycetes bacterium. Lineage (GTDB taxonomy): Bacteria > Actinomycetota > Actinomycetes > Propionibacteriales > Propionibacteriaceae > Fen-668. Next base: position 14,682 of record JAJZQV010000058.1, read on the forward strand.
CGTCGGTGACGTCCGCCTCGCGCACCTTGCGTCCGTCCACCGTGATGCCGTTCGTGGAGCCGAGGTCGACGATCCGGATCGTCTGCACGTCGCCGGTGCCGGTCACGATGATCTGGGCGTGCCTGCGTGAGATGCCGGGGTCGTTGATCCGGAGGTCGGCCTCGGTGCCGCGGCCGATGACGAGGCCCGGCGGGTTGAGCGGGTGCCGAACACCGTTCACCTCGAGCACGAGAGCGGCGCGTCGTACCTGCGTGGCCGAGGGCTCCTCGCCCGACGTGACCAGCGCGACGGCGTCCGAGGTGACGACGAAGCGGCCGGTCGGCAGGTCCTTGCGCTCCTCATAGTGGATGGCGATCGGCCCGTTGAACACGTAGCTCCGCTGGGTCGCGTACTCGCGCAGCTCGGCGACGATCTCGTCGTTGAGGGTCCGCGAGTACGGGAACAGCCGGGCGTAGTCCTGCACCGACAGGCCGACGAGGAAGTCGTTCGGTACGAGGCGCTTGTCACGGCTCAGCAGCTGGGCCTCGTTGTCGAGCTCCTTGAGGAGGCGCGCCGTGATCTCGACGGGCTGGACGTCGCCGCGGAAGGCGCGCGCGAAGGCAGCGCTGACGGCGTTCTCGATCCTCTTCTCGACGTTGCCGAGGAACCCCACGAGCGCCCCCTTCCCTCTGCACGGCAGTGGTCGGACCCTGTACTGACGTCCCCGATGGTATCCAGTCTCCCTGTCCCGGTCCTCCTTCCCGCGGCGCGCGGCGGGTTTCGGGGTCCTCGCGCCCGCCCTGATCAGGCCCGGACGCCCCCGCTACAGGCGGGCTCGGTACGTGAGGAGGTCGTCGCTCTCCGCGGTCAGGCTCGCCGCAGGCCCGCGGCCGTGACCACGCGGTCCGACTGGCCCCCGACATGCGTCACGTCGTCCCCGTCACGGCTGAACTGCGTGGCGTACGCGTCGTACGCCCGCTCGAGCGCCTCGCGGTCCCCTGACGCGTCGAGCCACTCGTCGTACCCCTCGTCCGGGTCGGTGACGATGACGTGGAACGGCAGCCCGAGCGCCCGTGCCGCCGACCTCGTCGCGTGGTGCATGCGGATGTGGTCGGGATGGCCGTACCCGCCGTCGTCGCTGTACGAGACGAGGTCGGTCGCGCCGATCGCCACGGCGTAGGCCGCGAGATCGGCCGCCACCTCGGTCTCGTCCGCGACGGTCAGGGAGTCGGGGCCCGCATCGTCGCCGGGACCCGCCTGCGTCGGCGTCACCCAGAGCATCCCCGAGTCGGTATAGCGGCGAGGCCTCAGGCCCGCGGCGCGCGCGGCCCCCTCACCGAGGTAGGCGTGCGTCGTCACTCCCAGCGCGTCGAGCGCTGCGACGAGCTCACCGTCACGGATGGCGGCCAGCTCCGGCGTCCCCTGGACCGCCGCGTAGCGGCCCGGGCGCACCTCGCCCTGCTCACCGCGCGTCGCGGTGAGGACAGCGACGTCGTCTCCTCGAGCTCGGAGGCCCAGCGCGATCGCGCCCGTGGAGAGCGTCTCGTCGTCCGGGTGCGCGTGACAGAGCAGGTACGTCCTCGACGTCACGCCACGTGTCCATCGGCGTGGAGGTCGCCGCTCCGGCGCTTCGGCGAGACGTCGGGTAGTAGGTCGAGCGGTCGCGTGCCCTGGTCGTACGAGCCGTCGCGCGCCTCGAGCAGTCGCTCGTACACCTCGGTGAGGCACTGCCCCGCGTTGTGCCACGCGTACCGGCGGGCGTGGATCCGCGCCACGACCCCCATCCGCGTCAGCAGCTCAGGGTCCGCCAGGAGCCGGATCATCGCCGAGGCCCAGTCGCTCGGCAGCCTGCTGTCCATGAGCTGGCCGGTCTCGCCGTGCACCACCGCCTCCCGCAGCCCGCCGGCGGACGACGCGATGACCGGTGTCCCGGACGCGGCCGACTCGAGCGCGACGAGACCGAACGTCTCGGAGTGCGACGGCACGAGGCACAGCAGCGCCCCGCGCATCATCTCCGCGAGTCTGGTGCGGCTCTGGGATCCCATGAACGTCACGTACTGCTCGAGCCCCAGCCGGTCGACCATCATGCGGAGCTCGTCGGCGTAGCCTGCGAAGTCCTGGCTCACCTCGCCGGCGACGACGAGGTGCGGGCGGAGCTCCTCGGGCACCTGGCCCAGGGCTGCGATGGCGAGGTCGGGTCCCTTGAGCGGCTGCAACCGGCCCGCGAACAGCAGGTAGCCCTTCGAGCAGGCGGGTCCGCGCTCGTGGGGCCAGGTCCACTTCGGCTCGTCCGCGCCGCGCGGCCGGAACAGCTGGGGGTCGACGCCCGGGGGGATGATCACCACGCGGTTGGGGTCGGCCCCACAGCGAGACACGACCGTACGGGCCTCAGCCGCGGAGATCGCGACGACGAGGTCGGACTCGGTGGCGAGCAGCGCCTCGCCCGGGACCCGAGCCGGGGACTCGGGCGGCTCGCCCTCGCTGAGGTAGTCGCCGGGGAGCGCGGCGACCGAGTGGTAGCTCTGGACGTGCGGGACACCCCACCGCCGCGCCAGCGGCAGCGCCGCGATGCCGCTCATCCAGTGGTGGCTGTGGACGATGTCGTACCGGTCGAGGGATCCCATCGCCGTCGCGAACTCGCCCGTGTACGCGTCGATCGCCGACTTCGCGAGGTGCTTGGCGGGTCCCGCGTCGATGTGGCGGACCCACAAGCCCCCGCCGAGGTCCACGACGTCAGGCTGGCTCGGGTCGCTGCGGCGTGTGATGAGGTCCACCTCGTGACCGAGCTCGGCGAGCGCCTCCGCGGTGTGCCGCTCGACGACGTTCATCCCCCCTGCGTCTCCCGATCCTGGGGCATCAAGGGGGGACGTGTGCATCGAGACCATGGCGATGCGCAGCGAGCTTCGTAGCGGCACGTCCGCATCGTAGGCGTCCTTGAGGAGCGGTGGGGCTCCAGGGGGGCTGGGCGGACACGGTGACGCTGGCCTGCGCCTCGTCGCCAGCGCTATGGCGGTGCGGAACCCTTGCCGGTGTCCCGCCGTCTCACGGAGCGTGCGACCCCTACAGTGGGTGGTGTCGATCGGAGGTGGGTGAGGTGACCGCGTTCCTCGCCATCGGTGCCGTAGGAATCCTACTGCTGTTGGTCTCCCTGGTCGTCGGCGAGCACCTGCATGGGATCTTCGACGCCCTCGGGGGCGGGGACTGGTTCACCGGCTCCTCGCTCGCAGCGTTCCTCGGGGCCATGGGCTTCGGGGGCGCCATCGTCGCGCAGCTGACCGGGAGCACGCTCCTCGCGATCGTCGGAGGGCTGGTCCTCGGCCTCGCGTTCGGCGGTCTCATCGCGTACGGGATGCTCATGATGCGCCGGGCGGACACGGGAGGCGTGGTCACCACCCACGACCTCGTGGACGCGACGGGGGTCGTCCTGTCCGACATCCCGGCCCAGGGCTTCGGCGAGATCAGGGTGACCCGCGGCGGTCACATGATGAAGCTCAACGCCAAGTCCGCCATCCCGCTGACGACAGGCACCCAGGTCACCGTCATCGACGTGCTGAGCGCTACCGCCGTCGTCGTCGAACCCACCTACCGCTAGTCCGCCAGAGCCGAAGGAGCTCCTTGTGCCTGCCCTCGCCCTTCCCATCATCGGCCTCGTCGCCATCATCGTGCTGCTGGCGATCGTCATCATCACGCGCTACAAGGTGGCGGGGCCCAACGAGGCCTTCATCATCACGGGCGCGCGCGGCAAGGAGCTGCCGGACTCGGCCGGCGTGATCACCCAGGACCTGTCGGGCCAGCGGGTCGTCATGGGCGGGCGCGCGTTCGTCGTGCCGTTCGTCCAGCGCCTGTACATCCTCGACCTGTCCAGCCGGCGGATCCCGGTGACGATCCGGGGCGCCGTCTCCGGCCAGGGCGTCAAGCTCAACCTCGACGGCGTCGCCATCGTCAAGGTCGGCGGCAACGAGGACCAGATCCGCGCCGCCGGCCAGCGCTTCCTCACCCAGCAGGAGTCCATCGAGCCGTTCACGCAGGAGGTGCTCGCGGGCGCGCTGCGCTCCATCGTCGGCTCGATGTCTGTCGAGCAGATCATCCGTGACCGCGCCGCGTTCGCCCAGCGTGTCGCCGAGGAGTCCGAGGCCGCGCTGACCGGGCAGGGCCTCAACCTCGACACGTTCCAGATCCAGGACATCACCGACGACGGCACGTACCTGTCGGACCTGGGACGGCCCGAGGCCGCCCGTGTGGGTCAGGTCGCCGCCATCGCCGAGGCGGGCGCCCGCCAGTCGGCCGAGCAGGCTCGCCTTGCCGCCGAGCAGCAGATCGCGATCGCGCACCGGGCCCTCATGTTGAAGCAGGCCGAGATCAAGGCCGAGACCGACGCCGCCGCCGCCCAGGCCGCCGCCGCCGGTCCTCTGGCCCAGGCCGACCGCGACCAGGCGATCCTCACCGAGCAGGAGAAGGTGGCCGTACGGCAGGCCGCGCTCACCGACCGCCAGCTCGACACCCAGGTGCGCAAGCCGGCTGACGCCGAGCGGTACCGGGTCGAGACCGAGGCCGCCGCGGCGCGACAGGCCGCGATCCTCCAGGCTGAGGCCGCCAAGGCCGCCGCGATCGCGAAGGCCGAGGCGGAGGCCGAGCAGGCGCGCCTCATCGGTGTCGGCGACAAGTCCCGGCGTACCGCGCTCGCCGAGGCGGTCGCGATCGAGGGCGCGAAGGCCGGCGAGTCGGAGAAGGCGCGTCGCATCGCCGAGGCCGACGCGCTGCGCGCCGAGGGCGAGGCGGCCGGTGCCGCGATCCTCGCGAAGGGCCAGGCCGAGGCCAAGGCGATGGAGCTCCGCGCCGAGTCGTACAGCCACTACAACCAGGCCGCCGTCCTCGAGATGCTCGTCTCCGTGCTTCCGGCGATGGCGCGCGAGGTCGCCGCTCCGATGGGCAACATCGACAAGCTCACGGTGATCAGCGCGGACGGAGCGAACGCACTTCCGAAGCAGGTCGGTACGAGCGTGGTCCAGATCCTCGAGATGCTCAAGAACACGACGGGCGTCGACCTCGAGGCGCTGGCGCGCCGCTACACCGACGTCGACCACGGCCCGGCCGTCGTCACCGAGGCCGGGAGCGGGACGCCGACGTACGGGTCCGCCCAGGGCTGATCCCGCACACGGCCCTCGCCGAGCCGACAGGCGCGCGGGGGGGCGTCCAGGGCAGGCGACGGGTCGCAGTCGGTCCGTCGCTTGCCCTCTCTTGTCTCATCTAGAGGATTCCGTAGAGTCCGCGAGACTCCTCGATCGACGGCGGCGGAGACGTGCCGCAGGTCGTCGACCCCGCGTCGGAGCCCGAGCCGTCCGACTGAGCACCGTGATCGTGACTGAGCACCCTCCGTGACGGGTGCTCAGTCACGATCACGGTG
>JAJZQV010000059.1 GCA_021803025.1 Actinomycetes bacterium
AGCCCCACGCTCGGCCACCGCCAGGTGATCGTCATCGAGGACGCCGACCGCATCACCGAGCGGGGCGCCGACGCGCTGCTCAAGGCGATCGAGGAGCCTGCCCCCCGTACGGTCTGGATCCTCTGCTCGCCGACCCTCGACGACGTCGTGGCGACGATCCGGTCCCGCTGCCGACACCTCCACCTCGCCACCCCGACGCACTCCGCGGTCGCCCGGCTCCTCGTCGAACGGGACGGCATCGATCCGGCCATGGCATCGTTCGCGGCCCGCGCCGCCCAGGGGCACGTCCGCAGTGCTCGCCACCTCGCCCGCGACGAGGCGTCCCGGATCAGGCGCCGCGAGGTCCTGCAGCTGCCGCCCCAGCTCACGAGCCTCGGCGCCTGCCTCCGCGCGGCGGCCAACGTCGTGACCGCCTCCGCCGACGAGGCCACCGCGTCCACGACGGGCCGAGACGCCCGGGAGCTCGCCGAGCTCAACGAGGCCCTCGGCTTCGGCACGAAGGGCGCGCGTCCGCGCAACGCGGCCTCGCAGGTCAAGGAGCTCGAGGACCAGCAGAAGGCACGCGTGAAGAGGCTGCAGCGTGACGGCCTCGACCGGGTGCTGACCGAGCTGACGACGTACTACCGGGATGTCCTCGCCGTCCAGCTGGGTACGGGCGCGCCGCTGGTCAACGTCGAGCAGGACGCGCCGATCCGGTCGCTCGCGCGACGCGGCACCCCCGCAGCGACCATGCGGAAGCTCGACGCGATCCTCGCGGCCCGCACCGCGCTCGAGACCAACGTCGCCCCGCTGCTCGCGATGGAGGCGCTGTTCATCGACCTCGCCGAGTCGCTGTGAGTCATCGGTCGCGCGTGCCGGAATGAAGGGCACGCGCGTCTGACAAGGGGGTGCGGTCGGACGGCTGCGGCGGCCACGCCGGAGCGGCACACGAAAGCCGTCCGGTGACTACCTCGTGAGCTGGGCGAGCAGCTCGAGGACGTGGCGGTAGGGCCTGCCCGTGGCGCGGGTCATCCCGAGCTCGCACGTACGGTTCGTCGACACGTACGCGTCGTGCTCACGGGACGTCACCTCGCTCGCCTCGCGAGCCGTGGCCGAGGCGGTGAGCTCGGGGTGGAGCATGCCCCGGTCCCCGGCGAACGCGCAGCAGCCCGCGTCGAGGGGCACGTCGACGTCGTCGGCGATCGCCTCGCAGATGGCCAGGAGGTCCGCCGTCGAGCCGATCTGCGTGCTGGAGCAGGTCGGGTGGACGGCGACGCTCGAGAGGGTGCGCCGTACGGTCAGCGCGGGCAGCACGTGGTGGGCGACGAACGTCGTCGCGTCGACGAAGGTGAGGCCCGGGTACGCGTGACCCGCGTGCTCGACCATCACCCGGAAGCCTTCCGTGCAGCTGGCCGCGTCGACGACGACCGGCAGCCTGCCGTGGTCGGTCGCCTCCCAGAGCTGTGGCAGCGTGCGGTCGCTCACGACCGTGTACCCGGCCGCGTACCCCTTCGACTTCCAGGGCGTGCCACAGCACATGCCGCCGACGCCCGCGGGCACCTCGACGGTCATGCCGGCGCGCTCGCACACCTCCCGGAACGCGGCCATGACACCGTCGCCGCCCGGCTCCGGACCGAACATCGTCTGGATGCACGCCGGCACGTACACGGCGTGGGGGCTCCCCGCGCCGATGCGACCCGGCACGCGCGGTGACCCGCCACCCGGCAGCCGCCCGTCATAGGCCGGCATGACGTCGGTGCCGAGCACTTTGCGGGCGAGGGTGGTGACACCGGTGACGAGTGGCGCGGGGAGCGCATCGGCGAGGCGCATGGCGGCACCGCCGGCGCGCGTGCCCGCGTCCCAGCCCCGAGCGGCGACGCCCCAGGCTGCGGCCAGGACGGGGTTGGCCTCCTCCCGGCGCAGCCGTCTCGTGAGGTCGCCCGTGTTGATGGAGACCGGGCACGCCAGACCGCACATCCCGTCGACGGCACAGGTGTCCACGCCTGCGTACTCGTAGTCGTGCTCGATCTCGTCGGCGAGCGCGGCCTTCCCCGCGCCGCGGAGCGTCACCATGTCCCGGCGCAGCGCGATGCGCTGGCGCGGTGTGAGCGTGAGGTCCTTGGAGGGGCACGCCGGCTCGCAGAAGCCGCACTCCACGCACTGGTCGACCTCCGACTCGACGGTGACGGGAAGCTTCAGCGTCGACACGTCGAGATCGGTCGACGCTCCCTCGACCGGGAGCACCACGCCGGGGCTGAGCAGCAGGTCGGGGTCGACGAGCCGCTTGATCTCTCGCATCACCTCGTACAGGTCGCGGCCGTACTGGCGCTCCACGTACGGCGCCATCATCCGGCCGGTTCCGTGCTCGGCTTTGAGGTTGCCGTCTTGGCCCAGCACGAGGTCGACCATGTCGGCGGTGAACGCCTCGTACCGCCTCACGGAGTCGGCCTCGCTGAACCGCTCGTTGAGCATGAAGTGGATGTTGCCGTCGCGGGCGTGGCCGAAGATCACGCTCGACTCGTAGCCGTGTGCCGCGAACAGCCCGGTCAGCCCGTCGCACGTCGCGAGCAGGCGGTCGACCGGCACGCACACGTCCTCAAGGAGCGCCGTCGTCCCGGACGGGCGCGAGCCGGCGACGGACGTGTACAGGCCCTTGCGCACCTTCCACAGCCGCGCCTTCTCGGCGGCGTCCGCGGCGATGGCGATGGGCATGGCGAGCGGCAGGTCGGAGGCGAGACGACCGAGCGACTCCATCCTGGCGTCGAGGTCGTCGATCTCGGTCGCGTGGTGCTCCACGAGGAACGCGGCGTGGTCCGCCACCGCGAGCGCGGCGATCGAGTCGGGCGTGCCGGCCAGCCCCTGGGCGACGCGAAGAGACGCCGCGTCCATGAGCTCGACGACGGCCAGGCCGGAGGAGACGAGCGCGGGCAGCGACTCGGTGGCGGCCGCGAGGGAGGGGAAGGTGAGCAGCGCGGTCCCGACGTGGGCGGGGATCGGCAGGGTACGGAAACGGGCCTCCGCGATGAACCCGAGCGTGCCCTCGCTGCCGACGAGGAGGTGGGCGAGGATGCCGACGGGGTCCTCGAAGTCGAGCAGCGCGTTGACCGCGTACCCCATGGTGTTCTTCATCGAGAAGCGTCGCCGGATCCCGGCGACGAGGGCCGGGTCCGCGAGGACGCGCGTACGCAGCGACGCGAGCCCCTCGTACAGGCCGGGCTCGAGCCGACGGAGCTTGTCCCCGGCGTCTGCGGCGGCCGTGTCGATCACGGTGCCGCTCGGCAGGACGACGACGAGGGAGTCCAGCGTCGCGTACGGGTTGGCGTGCGTCCCGCAGGTCATGCCGGACGAGTTGTTGGCGACGATGCCGCCGATCGTGCAGGCGATCTCGGAGGCCGGGTCCGGCCCCAGCATCCGGCCATGACGGCGCAGCGCGGCGTTGGCACGGTTGACCGTCGTGCCAGGTCCCGCCGTGAAAACGCTTCCGTCATGGGTAACGGAGACGGTACGGAAGTGGTGGCGGGTGTCGACGACGATGTCGGAGGTGCCCGCCTGACCGGACAACGAGGTGCCACCGGCACGGAACGTGAGCGTTCTCCCGGCAGCCTTGGCCGCCCGGAACAGCGCCGCCACCTGCGCGGCGTTCGTCGGGGTGGCCACAGCGTCGGGGACGAACTGGTAATGGGAGGCGTCATGGGCGTAGGCGTAGCGGTCGATGGCACGCCGGCTGACCGCAACCGACTCCGCAAGGCCTGGCAGGGCCGGTCCCACGGGATGTCTGCTCACGCGCCCGACCCTACGCCGCCCGAAGGCGGCTCCATTCGGACGGCGCGCGCGCAGCGCTCCCCCGTCTGCGGTGGGCCGAGTGGGACCATTGCCACGTCTGACCACCCGAGGATCTGGACCGAGGAGAAGCCGTGACGAACCAACCGGACGAGTCGCACCCGATGCGTGAGCGCGTTGACAAGGCCATCTCGTGGTTCACCCAGACCGACGAGCCGGACGCCGTCGACGAGACGGGCGAGCCGGCCACCGAGGCTCCCCGACGCGATGTCGCCGAGCCCACGGCGGCGGGCACCGCGGCAGCGAACGAGCCCCCGACAGGAGCACGCGAGCCGGCGGCCGACGAGCCCTTCGCCACGCCTGACACGCGAGCTCCCGAGACCGGCGAGGCCGTGGCCAGGCCGGACGAGCGCGTCTCCGAGACCGGCGAGTCCGTCGCCAGGCCGGACGAGCGCGTTCTCGACGGCGTCCAGGACGCCGGGAGGGCGGACGTGCGTACGCCTCGCGGCGAGGACGACCTCGCCGCGGGTGGAGGACGTGCCCCCGTCGAGGACGCCCCGAGGAGCGAGGAGCTCCGCCGCACGGAGGAGCCCGGCTCGACCGCGGACCAGAGCCCTCGTGCCGAGACCGGCCCGCACGTCGCCGCACCCGTCCTCGCGGGAGGTGCCCTGGCCGCCGGCGCAGTCGCCGAGCACGAGCGCACGAACGAGCGCGACGCCCAGGCCGTCGAGCCCGCCGCGGCTGCCGAGGACACGCACGTCCGCCGCCACGAGCCGCCCGCGTCGTGGGCGGAGGTCCACCCGAGCGCGCGGCACGTACCGCCGGAAGGCGCCATCGACTCCGAGGCGGAGACGACGGCCTCTCAGCGTTCCCTGTACCGGGACGAGGCCCCCACCGTTGCCATGCCGGCCGCCGCCGCTGCGGCGGCAGGAGCGGCGGCGGCCGCGGGACGTGGCGAGCCGACCGCCGTCATGGATGCGAACGAGTTCGCCCGCCTGCGCCGCGAGGAGCGGGCCGCGCGCGACCGTCAGCTCGGAAAGGTGATCGCCGCGCCCGAGGACGCGGACGAGCCGGTCCCCGCGCGGTACACGACGCCGACCACGTACAGGGCCCTGCCTTCGCTGGGCTTTCTCGTGTTCCGGCTCGTCGTCGCCGCGGTGGTCGGCATCCGCGCCTGGCAGCACGTGACCCACCTCAGCGCCACACGGGCGACGTGGGCCGCTACCCTCATGCCCAGCCCCGGGACCGTGGCCTACGCGCAGATCGGGCTCGAGATCGCGATCGCGATCATGCTCCTCCTCGGGCTCGGCACGCGCATCGCCGGCCTGCTACTCCTCGTCCTCTCCGTCGCCTCGCTCGCATTCGTGCAGTGGGGCGCGGTGAACCCCTTCCAGCCGGGCGCAGGAGACTTCATCGGAGTCGTCGACGTCCTGCTGGCAGGTGCGGGCCTGCTGCTCGCCACCGCCGGCGGCGGTCGTGCCGCCTTCGACGGCGCCATCCACGCCGGCCGGATCCGTCGGAAGAACGACAAGCTCTTCGCCTGAGGGGCGAGCCCACCGGGTGATGGGTCAGCGGGGAACAGGTACGGACGTGACGCTGAGCAGACTCGTCCCACCCTGCGGCTAGGGCAGGAGCGGCTCGACCCGAGCCCTGATCGCCGCCTCGATCGCGTCCCGATCGTGGCGGCCGGGCACCACGAGGTAGCGGGACGGGTCCTGCGCCGCCAGGTCGAGGAAATGGGCGCGGACCCGGGCGTGGAACTCTGCGCCGGCAGACTCCATGCGGTCGAGGTCGGCTTTCTCCCCCACCGCCCGCTCGACCGGTACGTCGAGCACGACCGTGAGGTCCGGTGTCAGCCCGTGGGTGGCCCACTCGGCGAGGCCGCGGATCTCGTCGGCGTCCAGCGACCTGCCCGCGGCCTGGTAGGCGATCATCGAGTCCACGTACCGGTCGCAGACGACGACCTTGCCCGCATCGAGCGCCGGGCGCACCACCTCGTACACGTGCTGCGCCTTGTCGGCCGCGTACAGCAGCGCCTCGGCCCGCGGCGAGACGTCCCCGGAGGCGTGGCCGAGCACGAGGGTCCGGATGGTGGCGCCGAGATGGGTGTCACCGGGCTCGTACGTGACGACGACCTCACGGCCCGCCTCGGCCAGCCATGTCGCCAGCCGGCGCAGCTGGGTTGTCTTCCCCGCGCCGTCCCCGCCCTCGAGGACGACGAACAGACCGGGCACCTCTCAGCTCTTCCCGGAGCGCGCCGCCACCGTACGTGCCGTCGTGGCTGGCGGCTTGGCCGGCGTCTTCCTCGCCGTCGTGGCCTTCGAGGTCGTGGCCTTCGCCGTCGTCGCCTTCGAGGTCCCGGCCTTCGCGCTGGTCCTCGCCGTGGCCGCCTTCGCCGTGGCGGTCCTCGCCGTGGCCCCCTTCGCTGTGGCGGTCTTCGCCGGGGCCCTTCGGGACGGGGTCTTCTTGGGCGCCGGGCCCTTCGCACGCTTCTCCGCAAGGAGCTCGGCGGCACGCTCCGGGGTGAGGCTCTCGACGTCGTCGTCCTTGCGGAGCGTGGCGTTCGTGGTGCCGTCGGTCACGTACGGCCCGAAGCGTCCGCTCTTGATGACCATGGGCGTCCCTGTGACGGGGTCGTTGCCGAGCTCCTTGAGCGGCGCGGCCGCCGCGGCGCGCCCGCGCTGCTTGGGCTGCGCGTAGATCGCCAGCGCCTCGTCGAGGGTGATGTCGAAGATCTGGTCCTCGCTCGTCAGGGACCGGGAGTCCGCACCCTTCTTGAGGTAGGGGCCGTACCGGCCGTTCTGCGCCGTGATCGGCTCGCCGTCCGGCGCGACCCCGACCGTACGCGGCAGGGCGAGCAGCCGCATCGCATCCTCGAGCGTCACAGAGTCGACCGACATCGACGAGAAGAGCGAGCCCGTACGAGCCTTCTGCGACTTCGGCGCACCCTCGGGGAGGACCTCGGTGACGTACGGGCCGTACCGGCCGTCCTTCGCGACGACAGGCAGGTTGGTGTCGGGGGCGACCCCCAGCTCCCGCTCGCTCGTGGCGGGCCGGTCGAGGAGCTCGCGCGCGTAGTCGGCGGTCAGCTCGTCCGGCGGCAGGTCGTCGGGGACGTTCGCCCGTCGGCCGTCCGACGACTCGATGTAGGTGCCGTAGCGGCCGACCCGGATCGTGATGTCGTCCGCGCCCGGCACCGGGAAGCTCGACACGGCACGGGCGTCGATGTCGCCGAGGTCTGTCACCGCGTCGCGCAGCCCCTCGTCGATGCCGTCGCCGCCGAAGTAGAACCCCGCGAGGACGTGCCCGCGCTCGGCCGAGCCGTTGGCGATCTCGTCCAGGGTCTGTTCCATGTCGGCCGTGAAGGCGTAGTCGACAAGGTGGCCGAAGTGCTCCTCGAGGAGCCGGGTCACCGCGAACGCGAGCCAGGTCGGGACGAGAGCCGAGCCCTTCTTGAAGACGTAGTCGCGGCTGGTGATGGTGCGGATGATCGACGCGTACGTACTCGGGCGCCCGATCTCGAGCTCCTCGAGCTTGGCGACGAGGCTGGGCTCGGTGTAGCGGGCCGGAGGCCGGGTCTCATGACCGGCGGGTACGACCTCGAGCACGTCGAGACTCGTACCGGCGGCGAGCTGAGGCAGCCTCGCCTGCGAGTCGTCGCCCGCCTCCTCGGGGTCGTCGTGGGTCTCGACGTACGCCCTGAGGAACCCCGGGAACGTGATCGTGCGGCCCGACGCCGTGAGCGTGCACTCGGTGACGGGCGTTCCGAGGACGTCGACCGAGGCGTGACGGGCGGCGATCTGCACCGACATGGACTCGCCGGTGGCGTCGGTCATCTGGGAGGCGATCGTGCGCATCCAGACCAGCTCGTACAGGCGGCGCTGGTCGCCGCTCAGGCCCGTCTCGGCCGGGGTCTGGAAGACCTCACCGGCGGGACGGATCGCCTCGTGCGCCTCCTGGGCGTTCTTGACCTTCGACGCGTAGACGCGGGGCTTCGGCGGGAGGTAGCTGGGCCCGTACAGGCTGAGCACCGCCGCGCGGGCCGCCGCGATGGCGGTCTCGGACAGCGTCACCGAGTCGGTACGCATGTACGTGATCCAGCCGCCCTCGTACAGGTCCTGCGCCACCGACATCGTGCGCTGAGCGGTGAAGCCGAGCTTTCGGCCCGCCTCCTGCTGGAGCGTGGTCGTGCGAAAGGGTGCGTACGGGCGACGCGTGTACGGCTTGGCGTCGACGCTCGTCACCGTGACGTCGGCCCCGCGGACTGCGCTGGCGACGGTCTCGGCCGCGACCTGGTCGAGGTGGACGAGCGTCCCGCGCAGCGTGCCGCCCGCTGTGAAGTCACGGCCCTGGGCGACGCGGGTGCCGCCGACCGCCGTGAGGCGAGCGGTGAAGGTGCTCGGGGTCGCGGTGGGGCCGGCGTCAAGCGTCGCGTCGACGTCCCAGTACGAGGCCGGGACGAAGCTGATCCGCTCCCGCTCGCGGTCGACGACAAGGCGGGTGGCGACGGACTGGACGCGGCCGGCCGACAGCCGCGGCATGACCTTGCGCCACAGGACCGGGCTCACCTCGTAGCCGTACAGGCGATCGAGGATCCGACGGGTCTCCTGCGCGTCGACGAGGTCCGTGTCCAGGTCGCGCGGGTTGGCGACCGCGTCGGCGATCGCCTGCGGCGTGATCTCGTGGAACACCATGCGCCGGGCAGGAACCTTCGGCTTGAGCTCCTGCAGCAGGTGCCAGGCGATGGCCTCGCCCTCGCGGTCACCGTCGGTGGCGAGCAGGAGCTCGTCGGCGTCGGCGAGCTTCGCCTTGAGCGACTTGATCGTCGCCTTCTTGTCCGCGGTGACGACGTAGAGCGGGGTGAAGCCGTGGTCGACGTCGATGCCGGTGCGGGCCCAGGGCTCCTTCTTGTACTTGTCCGGCACCTCGGAGGCGCTCGTCGGGAGGTCTCGTACGTGGCCACGGCTCGACTCGACGATGTAGCCCGCGCCGAGGTACGAGGCGATCTTGGTCGCCTTCGTCGGCGACTCGACGATCACGAGTCGGCGGCCTGCCACGGGCACTCCTTCGGGTACGGAAACGTCGTCACTGTAGACCAGAACCACCAGACCGCCTCCGCGCCCACCCCTGAACCGGACAGTGGAGGTTCTCGCCCCTCGTCGTCTCTGGGCGCCCTGGACCCCTTGTGGGCCTTCCGCCGCGGCGGCTCAGAGGCCTGTGCGGCGAGGACTCGCTGATGTCGACCAGCCCGCCTTTGCCTTCGTCTCCTCGTCAGCGTTCGGCGATCTTCGCTGTCCTCAGTGTGGGGACGAGCCTTCGCTCCTGGTGAGAGTCAGTCGAGCTCGAACCACGCATCCGCGATGAGCCGTCGGACACGCGGCAGCACGTCGGCGACCAGGTCGGAGATGGGCACGTCGAGGAGCTGAGCGACCGCGCCGAGGATCTCGCGCAGGGTGAGGTCGCCGTCACACGCCCCCAGCGTGCCGCCGAGCGCCGTGTCGACCTCCACCGCGCGACGCAGCCCGCGCTGCTGGCGCAGCACGATGTGACTCGGGTCCTCGGCGCCGGGCGGTCCGAGAGTCTCCTGGACCACGTCGCTCGTGAGCCGCCACGCGTGACCCAGGACCTTCTCGTCGCTCCAGCGAGCAGCGCCGACAGCCCCGAAGTGGGCGGCGAGCGCCGGACCCACGGGTTGCTCGACGGCATGGGTCCACTCCTCGACCCGCACGTCGGGAACGTCCCGTCCCGCGTTCACCAGGGTCACCCAGCCCATTCCGACCGCCGAGATGCCGAGGTGGTCGAAGTAGTCGAGCCACGCCTCGTACGCGCTCATGTAGCCGGGCGTTCCCGCAAGGCCCGCGTCCGCGAGCCAGATCTCGATGTACTCGTACGGGTCGAGCACCTCCCGCTGGATGACGAGGGCGTCGCAGCCGCTGCCGGCCACCCAGCCGGCCAGTCGTTCTTCCCACGGCTCTCCCGCCTGGTGAGCCCAGTTGCCGAGGACCTGCAGCACTCCACCCTGTGTCAAGCGGCGGGTCCCGCCGGTGACGACGGCCTGCATGAGGCCGTCCGCGGCGACGTCGCTCTCGCGGTAGGTGAACCGCGAGGTCGACGGCGGGGACATGACGAACGGAGGGTTCGTGACGATGAGGTCGTACGGGCCGGCGTCCGCGGGTTCGTACAGCGACCCCTGCCTCAGGGCCGCGTCCACGCCGCTGAGGCGAAGACCGAGCCGCGCGAGCTGGAGCGCTCGGGGGTTGAGATCGGTCGCCACGATCGACTGGGCGTGCTTGGCGAGGTGAAGCGACTGGACGCCGCACCCGGTCCCGAGGTCGAGCGCACGCTCGACAGGCGTACGGATCGTGAGCTGCGCGAGTGTCGTGGACGCGGGCGAGACGCCGAGCACGTGGTCCGGTCGAGGCGCGCCGCGCGCGGTGTCGAGCGTTGCGGCGTGGTCGCTCACGAGCCAGCCGTCCGCCCCGTCGTCGGGCGACGCGTACGGGCGGATGTCCACGCGGGCATGCCACTCGTCGCCGTCCCGCACGAGGATGCCGGACGACTGGAGGGCGTCGAGAGGCAACGCACGGCGCACCGCCTCGTCGGAGACGGCATCCTGCAGGATGAACAGCCTTGTCAGCGTGGCGACCGGGTCGTCGCGTCCGCGCAGCGCCCGTTGCGCTGCCAGCGTGTGGTTCCGCCCCAGAGCCGCCTGTCCCTGGTCGCCGATGGCCTCGACGACCGCGTCGACGGTGTATCCCTCGAGCGACGACCGGAGACGTCGGAGATCGTCGTCGGAGAGGCTGAAGTCTGGTCCGGGCACCCGCACACTCTCGCACGCTCGCCACCGGCGCTCACGTCTCCGGCCAGGGCCGCACCTCCGTGTGGAGCGGGCGACGCTGCTGTGGCAGGACGGCCCAGTCGCCTGCGGCACGCCCCTCTCTCAACGCTGTCCCGTTGGACGGAGGACTCGTCGACGGGGGATCTGTCACCGGACAGACCTACAGTGTCGCTGTGCTTCCGCCCTGGCTCTCCGACGACCCCCGCGTCGTCTATGTGGAGCACCTGAGCCCGACCGCAGGCGACCCGGTCGACTGGCCGTCGTGGGTTCCGGACGACGTGGTCCGGCGCGCTGGCGCGCAAGGTGTGCTTCGTCCCTGGCGGCACCAGGTGGAGGCCGCCAATGCGCTCCGTGCGGGGCACCACGTCGCCGTCTCCACCGGCACAGCTTCGGGCAAGTCACTCGCGTACCTCCTTCCGATCCTCGAGGCGACCGCCCAACCAGGGCTCAGGCCGCCACCGAGGGCATCCGTCGACTCTCCCACCCCTCACCCGATCCTCCCCGGGATGGCTGACGAGGCGGTCGACGACGAGGTCCGCCAGCGACCCGGCCTCGCGGAGCTCCTCCAGGCGACCCGCACCCGGAGGACCACCGCGCTGTACCTCGCCCCGACGAAGGCGCTCGCCCACGACCAGCTGCGCAACGCCTGGCCCCTCGGCCCGCACGGCTGGGGCATCACGGCGCTCGACGGTGACTCCGACACCGACGAGAGACGGTTCGCACGTGACTACGCGACCGTGGTCCTCACCAACCCGGACATGCTCCACGCCTCGGTGCTGCCGAACCACGCGGCGTGGGCGTCGTTCCTCAGCGGCCTGCGGTACGTGGTCGTCGACGAGGCCCACCGGTACCGCGGGGTCTTCGGCGCTCATGTCGCGCTGGTGCTCCGTCGCCTGCGCCGGCTCTGCGCTCGATATGGGGCGTCGCCCACCTTCCTCTGCTCCTCGGCCACAGCCGTCGACGCAGCGGACGCTATGGGCAGTCTCATCGGGGACCCCGTGGACGAGATCGTCCGCGTCGACGAGGACGCCTCTCCGCACGGCGCTCGCGACATCGTGCTGTGGCAGCCGTACGAGTCCACCGAGGCCGACGTCGCGCACCTTCTCGGTCGCTTCGTCGGCGACGGACAGCAGACGCTGGCATTCGTCAGCTCTCGCCGCTCGGCGGAGCAGGTGGCCCGCCAGGTCACAGCGATCGCACCGTCCCATCCGGTCAGCGCGTACCGAGGTGGCTACCTCGCCAGGGAGCGCCGGGCACTGGAGAAGGCCCTCCGTACCGGGGCACTGCGTGGTGTGGCAACCACGAACGCCCTCGAGCTCGGCGTTGACATCGCCGGTGTGGACGCCGTGGTCATCGGCGGCTACCCGGGCAGCTCCGCATCCCTGTGGCAGCAGGCCGGACGGGCCGGACGACGAGGAGCCGACGCCACCGTCGTCCTCGTGGGGCGCAACGACCCGCTGGACGCCTACCTGTTCGACCATCCCGAGCAGCTGTTCTCGCGTCCTGCGGAGCCGATCGTGCTGCACCCGGAGAACCCTGCCATCCTCGGACCTCACCTGGGTGCGGCAGCCCAGGAGCTTCCGCTCGCCGAAGCCGACGACAGGTGGTTCGGACCGGTCCTGCCTCCCCTCCTCGACCGGCTGACCGCCCACGGCACGCTGCGACGGCGCCCCACCGGCTGGTACTGGCCGCATCTCGCACGTGCCGTCGACACCATCTCCATCAGGTCGACCGGCGGCCGGCCTATCGAGATCATCGAGGAGTCCACGGGCAGGATCCTGGGGACAGTCGACCGGGTGACGGCCGACCGCGTGGTCCACCCCGGCGCGATCTACCTCCACCAGGGAGAGCACTGGCTCATCACGGAGCTGGACGACGAGGAATGCCTGGCGTACGCGACCGCGGCGTCCGGAGAGTACGACACCATGCCGGTGGTCGAGTCGGACGTCACGATCTGTGCGGAACAGCAGACACATCCGGTCGGGTCCGGCCATGTCCACCGCGGGGTCGTGGACGTCCGCACGCAGGTCGTCGCCTTCCTGCGGAGGAACACCGACACGTGGCAGGTGGTCGAGCGCGTCCCGCTCGGGCTTCCTCCTCGGACGCTGCGGACCCAGGCGGTCTGGTTCACGTCCGCCCCGCCCTCGCGTCGTACCCCAAGCGTCGGAGCGGGAGCTCACGCAGCCGAGCATCTCCTCGTCTCCCTGCTCGCCTCGGTGGCGGGGTCCGACCGGGAGGACGTGGCCGGCGAGTACTCGGCTCGGCATCCGGACACCGATGCCGTCACAGTGATCGTCTACGACACCGCTCCCGGTGGCGCCGGGTTCGCAGCGGCTGGCTACGAGCGTGCGGACGCGTGGCTGTCCATCGCTCGGGACCGGCTGGCCCAGTGCTCCTGCGAGGCGGGTTGCCCGCGCTGCTGCTTCGCCCCGGGCTGCCCCGTGTCCAACGACGAGATCGACAAGGTAGCGGCCCTCCGCCTTCTCAGGTCGTGGACCGAGCTTCCCGACGTCACCGCTGACCTGGCCCTGCTGCACGAGCAGTTGCCCGCATAGCCGGCGCTGCCGCCCGCCCGGGCGGGTGACCGTCCGGGGGCACCACGGCCCACCGGTCGAGCTACCCATCGTGGGCATCGTGGGCATTGCCTGCGCGTGCCAGGGCGCCCACCTCGATCGGCAGCGGCCTGCCGAGCCCCGTGTTCACCACGGCGGTCACCGCGACAACGAACGACGAGGCCTGACCGGACACCCGACATGCGCTGATGCGAGCCCTGTTCTCCCGGGCGTTCGCCCTCGCCGCGTTGCACGGATCCAGCCCCGAGACCTCGGCCGTCGCCGCAGCGAGTGCCGCGAGGTCAGCGGCGCTCCGAGCCCGATGTCCCGCCAGCATGACGGCCACGACCGTCACGGCCGCGGTCGCGACCACGACGAGCACCATGGCGATGCTCGCGGTGAACACGGTTGCCGACCCATGGTCGAGCCTCCTGCGCCGCAGGGCCTCGCCCTGCCGTCGCCTCGTCGTGATGCACCCAAGCAGGCCGGCTCGACCATGGATCCTCGTCACGACCCGCCTCCTGGCTCCAGGACAGCGGTGGACGCTGCCGAGAGGTCCAGGGCAACGTCTGTCCCGGGGACGATCGCCACGCGGGCGCCGACGTCGACGGTGACCGTCGTCGCAGTCCGCCGCACGACGACGTGCCCGCCCTGGGGCAGGTGGCGTTGCGCCTCCGCGACCCCCGAGGCGTCACCTCGAGCTGCCTGCCGGGCGATCGCCCCGGCGGCGTCGACGCACTGGACCTGCACGAGGACGACACTGATCGCTGAGACGAGCACGGCCAGCAGTGCGACCAGCCCGACCGACGCAAAGGCGGCTTCGACGGTGACCGCGCCCCGGTCTCGCCTCCGCGCCCGTGGCCCAGCAGCGGCCGAGGTCGACGGCCCGGAGGACCGTCGACCCTTCGACTGCATCACATCAGCCCGAAGTGGCTGAGCACGAGCTTGATGGCCGCGAGGATGATCGCGAGGATCTGGTCCCGCACCTCCGGGTCGCTGAGGATCTTGAGGAGCAGGCCTCCCAGGGTGATCGTGCCGACCGTGAGCAGCGCGTACTCCGCAGAGACGGCTCCTCGCTCGACGCGCTTCAGCAGCGACACGCGTCGGGACACCGGAGACGTGGTGGCGAGTTCTGACATGACGAGTTCCTTTCGTGAGCGGCGCCGGATCGCGCCTCACCCATGACCATGTGCACGACCGCGCCTGATTCGTCATGCGGACGGTGGCTTGTGGATGACTGACCCGAGCTGTGGAGAACTCAGTGCACAAACGTTGTGAGGACGCCCGCGATGACGGGTACGACACCGAGAAGGAAGAACGCCGGGAGGTAGCACACCGACACAGGGATGATCGTCCGTACCCCGACGGCTCTCGCCCTGGCCACAGCGTCGGCGTGTGCGGCTGCGCGCGCAGCCTCCGCGTGTCGCGTGAGGAGAGCTCCCATGGAGGTGCCCGCTTCACTGGCCCGTGCAAGATCGCGGGCGACGGGGCCCATGACGGGGTCGTGCCGTAGGACTGCCCAGGCGTCGCTGTCGCCGAACCCCGCCGCGGTGCGCGCGACCACCTCTGCGAGGCGCTCTCCGACAGGTCCACCGAGCGCTGTGGCTACCGCCGTCGTCGCGCTCCGCAAGGGCATTCCCGCCTCAACACAGGCCGAGAGCAGGTCGAGCGCTCCCGGGAGCGTCCCGACGAGCTCAGCACGCACTGCCGCCGCCGCACTTGCCTCCAGCCGCCCCAAGAACCAGAAGACTCCTGCACCCACCACGACGAAGGTCATGAGCTGGGCCAGCGGCGGCCCTCCCGCGAGGGCCACGACGGCGAAGCCCGATCCTGCCCCGGCAATCCCCCGGACCCTCGCCCGGGGCGAGGAAGGTTTGGGCCGCAACCACGCGGGCCAGGCGAGCCTGGGCACGTCGGCCAGACGTCTGAGCGAGTCACCCGGCCACCCGAGCTGAACCGCCAGCGCACTCGCCACGGCGGCACACAGGACGCCCACCCCGGTCATGTCGGTCTGTCCCGTCCTCGACGGACACCCACGCCTGGCGTCGCCCGCAGCACGAGGGCGTCGGTCCAGAACACTCCGGCACACGCCAGCCCTGTTCCCACGACGAGGCAGACAGGCCCCAGAACGCCGGTGACGAAGAACGTCAACGGCTCTCCCCCCATCGCGAACCCGGCCGCCAGGCCGACAACCGGGAGGACCCCTAGCACCTGGCCGCTGGCTCGGGGCCCCGCGAGCTCCGACATCACCACTCGCTCGATCTCGCGATCACGCCGGACCGCCTCTGCGACGGCGGAGAGCGCCTGTCCCAACGGCGCTCCTGTCCGTGCGCCGATCTCCCACGCCTGGGCGAGTCGGACGAGGCCTTCCCCGCCGGGACGGACACCGGCGAGCCGGAGCGCAGCGGCGACGTCCGCCCCCACGCGCCGCGCCGCGGCGACCGGCTCGAGAACCCTGCAGTCCGCTGCCGCCAGGACGAGTGCCGCGTCCGGGATGTACCCGATCCCCACGAGCGACCCGACAAGGTCACACGCCTGCGCCACCTCGGCCGCCCGACGGGTCCGTGCATGGCGCCGCAGCCCCGCTCGTACCGTGCTCCCCACGGTCACGACCAGCAGCCCTCCCGAGGTCACCGCCGCACCGGCGCCCGGTCCCCAGCCAAGAAGCCCGACGAGGCCGGCCGCGGACAGCGCCAGCGTCGCGACGGTGACCTCACCCACCCGTCGCGACACCGCGTGCGACCGGCGATCCAGCCGACGGGCGACCAGAAGCGCCCCGGGAGGGTTGACGAGCACCACGACGAGGAGGGCTACTGCCGCAGCGGCAAGGACGCTCACGTCGCCCCCAGGATCGACTCAAGCTCAGCGAACCCCTCCAGGCGCCGCACGCGTCCCTCGACAGTCACGGCCAGGGCCGACCTGGCCTCCACGAGTCCACCTGGCCCACGGCCCAGGACTGCCACCGCGCTGACGCGTCGTCCGCGTGCCTCGCGCGTCACGTGAACCACCGCACGTACCGCCGCCGCGATCTGGCTGTGCGCCGCCTCCCTTCCCAGACCCCCCAGCGCGGCGAGCGCCTCGAGTCGCGCTGGGACGCTCTCCGGCGTGTTGGCGTGCACCGTGCCGCACCCACCCTCATGACCGGTGTTGAGCGCGATGAGCAGGTCGACGAGCTCCGCCCCGCGCACCTCGCCCACGACGATCCGGTCCGGGCGCATCCTCAGCGCCTGGCGCACGAGCTGGGTCATCGTCACCGCACCCGCTCCTTCGGCGTTGGGCGCACGACCCTCGAGCCGTACGCAGTGGGGGTGAGCGGGCGACAGCTCCCGAGAGTCCTCCACGACGAGGATTCGCTCCGTGGAGGGCACCAGGCCCAGGAGCGAGGCCAGCAATGTCGTCTTCCCGCTCCCGGTGCCCCCCGAGACGAGAAAGGCCACCTTTCGGGCGACCATGCGCCGAAGGACGTGCGCGACCTCAGGGTGGCAGGTTCCCGACGCCACCCAGTCGTCCAGGCTCAGACGTGAGCGCGAGGGGATCCGGAGGGACAGGCACGTGCCGGCGTCAGCGAGGCCACCGAGTATCGCGTGGACCCGTGTACCGTCCGCCATGCGCGCGTCCACGAACGGTGACGCGTCGTCGAGCCGACGTCCGACGGACGCGGCGAGTCGTACGGCCAGACGCCTGACATCCTCGTCGGAGTTGAAGCGGACCGCCGACTTCCGAAGGCCCTCCCCCGTGTCCACGTACACGTCATCCGGACCGTTGACGAGCACGTCGGTGACGCCCGGGAGCCTGAGGAGTGGCTCGAGCGGCCCGGCCCCGACACTGTCGCGGTGAAGCGCAGTCGACACGGCCAGAACGGTCGAGTCCGACACGACATGTCCGCACCACCGCAAGGCGTCGCCGATGTCCGCGGCATCGGGCTCGCGGCCGAGCGTCGCGATCCTCGCCCGCACGGCCTCCCACTCCGCCGTGTTCACGACGACCGTCTCAGGGCGCCCAGTCGCCGACTCGTGGTGCCCGGTTCCCGCCTCTCCGTGCCGAGCTCTCGCCTCCCTGTGCCAAGGCCGCGCCTCATGCTGCCCAGCGGGCCCCACTCCGCGCCCGTGTCGCGCCCCGTGCCCAGCTCGGCCAGGATGGACGCGCAGGCCCGCAGCCACGCGCGGCCGGATGCCTTGTCCGGCGGGACACCTCTCTCCGCGGCCGGTGCCAGCGCCTTGTCGAAGGGGACCGTGCCGAGCAGCGGCAGCCCGACCGCGGCGGCCACCTCCGCGGGACGAAGCGTCCCGCCCGGGCGTAGCCGCACCACGACACCAGCCCCGTTGACCTCGGCCGCCGCGAGCGTCATGCGCGCGGACGCCACCCCTCGGACGTCCTGGGCGCACACGAGCACGGTCCGGTCCGACCCACGGAGCCCCTCCCTGGCCCCGGCGTCGAGCGAGCGCCCCGCGTCCATCACCACGAGCGCGCTCGACCGTGCGAGCGACGCGAGCACGGCCGCGACCGCATCCCGCGGCAGAGCGCCACCCGCGTCGCGTCCCATCGAGACGAGGGTCATCCCGTTGGACACGGGCACGTGCCCGGTGAGCTCGCCGATCTGCCCACGCGCGGACTGGAGCTTGTCCCACCGCCATCCCGTCGTGCGCTCTGCCCCGAGGAGCAGGTCCGCGCCACCACCCAGCGGGTCGAGGTCGACCAGCGCGGTCGCTCCGAGCGCGGTGCCCGCGGAGGCGAGACCCACCGCGAGAGTCGACGCACCCACACCTCCCGAACCGCCCAGCACGCAGATGCGCGAGGTTCGCACGCCGCCGCCCGTCCGTCCCGCGAGGACGTCCGCGAGGCACACCCCGCCCTCGGGGAGCACGATGGTGGCCGCATCCAGCGAGACGGAGGCCGACAGCGAGGAGGCGGGCGTCGAGGCGTCGCCGAGCACGTACACGCCCTGCCGCGCCGGCAGCCCCATGCGGCCCGCCACGACGGCGAGGTCTGCCCCGACCAGGACGACCCGCGCGTCACGCCACCGGCCGATGAGCGACTCGGCGTCCCTCACGCGCACGACCGGACACTCCACCGCCGCTCCCGCCGCCGACACGGTCGCCGCGATCGCGTCATCGGCCGTGCACAGCAGCGTCTCGCTCTTCGACTGCTCCACACCTGGACCATGGGCACGTATGGCACGTATCCGTCAGGAGATCGCCCACTTGTGGACAACCCGCTCCCTGACACTGTCCACAGCCATGTGCGACGCCGACCCGGCCAGCCGCACGGGGTCCCCGCGACGCTGGCGCCGCGTGGTTAGCATTCGGTCATGGCCCGACCGTTCCTCCCCGAGTCCGCCGTGACGTGGCTCGTCGGCTCGGAGCCCAAGCGTGTACTTGTCGTGGGTGCCGCCGGTCCGTACGCGACCGCGATCCGCGAGCAGGGCCACGCCGTCCTGGTTCTCGACCGCGACCCCGACCTCCTCGGGCGCCTCATCGGAAGCCGGCCGGACCTCGGCGGTGTCGTCGCACAGGCCGAGTCGATGCCGTTCGACGCCCAGCAGTTCGACCGCGTCGTCTGCCCGCAGAACCTCCACACGTTCGCTCCCGGCCTTGTCCTGGCGGAGATCGCGCGGGTCCTGGCGCCGGGCGGCCGCCTGTGCCTCACCTACCTCACGCGCGACGACTCCGTACCGTGGGTCAAGCGCCTCGTCGGTGCGGTCCAGACGTACCTCCCGACGGCCATGAGGGGTGCGTACGGAGAGGAGTCGGTCCGCCTCGTGGAGGACTCCGACTACTTCCCGGTGGTCGAGACCCATACCAACCGGGTGTGGATCCCCTGCTCGCGGGCCAACCTCGTCGACATGGCGCTGGCAGCGGGCGCCGGGGCGCTCGACGACGCCGGCCGGACCGCCCTGGCGGGTGCGGTCGGGGCCGTGTACGACGCGTCGGCCCGTCCGCCCGAGCCCCTGCAGCTCCCCTACCGGCTGGCCTGCTGGCGGGCCACAGTCGACCACTCGGAGCTGTCGCGGCCGCTGCCCGAGACCGACGACGCCCTCCACATCTCCCTGAGCGCGCCGACGAACTGACCAGGACGCCGGCAACGGTCCACGTCGAGCACACCGGGCCAGCCTTGCGAAGCCTTGTCCAGGTGGGGATCTGTCGTGCTCATGCCTCCCCACCGTCCGAAGGTCCCACTAGGCTCGGAACGAGCAGACCGTAAGGAGCCGCCGTGAGCCAGACGCAGGATCTCAAGAGCCAGGTCTCGACCCTCCTGGACGCAGTCAAGGCGCTCGCGCTGGGCTGGAAGGACAAGGCGATCGCCCAGGCCAAGCCCAAGGCGAAGAGCGCGGGGATCCTCGGCGGCTCGTTCGGCGCGGCGGGCATGCTCGCCGTCAAGGCCGTCTCGCTGCTCGTCCTCGCGGCTGCCGCAGGTTTCGGGGCCCTCTACTCGCACGTCATGAACCCGTGGGCGGCGACCGCACTGGGGCTCGTCACCGTCGCCGTCATCCTCCTCCTGCTGGCAGGGATCCTGGCCCTGGTCGGGCGTGCCCAGATCCCCGAGCTCACGAAGAAGGTCGACATCGGCGAGGACGTGAAGCAGGGCGCCGAGACCGTCAAGGCCGGCATCGAGAGGGGCAAGGCCGAGGTCGAGGCCGAGATCGAGGGCGTGCACCCGGCCGAGCTCGACCTGCGCTGAGCGCCGACCAGGGGCCAGGCAGACGCTCAGCGCGCCCGGCCCCACACGGCAGATACCCGGCCGTTCGGATCCAGCGCAGCCACGCAGCGAACGGCAGGAGCGTCGCCTTGCCGTCGGAGCAGCCCGAGCCCCGCGATCCGGGATCAGCTCAGTATCCGG
>JAJZQV010000171.1 GCA_021803025.1 Actinomycetes bacterium
GGCGGGACTCTCCTCGGCGCCATCGTCGAGGAGATCTCCTCCCGGGTCGCGGGCCTCACCGAGGACGCGCCGGTACCGGCGTCCTGGAGCACTGACGCCGTCCGTACCTGGCTGCATGACCTGGTGACGCTGGAGATCACATCCGCGGAACGTATCGGCCCCCTCGCCCTTCGGCTCGCCATCGAGGCCGCGTGGGTCCCCGAGGTGGCCGAGGCGGTGGGGTCCGGGACGTCGACGAACCTGGCCGGACTCACGGACCGCCTCGCGGAGTGCCAGGCACACGGCGTGCTGAGGACGGACATCGGTGCCGACCTGCTCGCCGAGGCCTTCTTCGCGCTGACCTCGAACCTCGTCATGTCGCGGGCCCTCCTGGGCGCGCCACCGGGCTACGCAACCGACCTCCTCGCAGACCAGCTCACCGCGCTCTTCTGGTCGGCGGCCACCTCACATCACTCCGAAGGACGAACCCGATGACGATGACCACGAACCGGGCTCTCCCCGCCCCCGAGGCACCCCGCCAGAAGGACGGGGCCACAAGGCATCCGTGCCTCTCCGCCGGCTCCGCGGCGCTGGGACTGGCTCTCGCGACCAGCTCGCTGCTGGGTCACCTCGCGAGCGGCGTCGTCCAGCTGGTCCTGCGTCGGCCGCGTACCTCGTAGCCGCTCAGGCGGCCGCGGAACCGGCCGCCCGCTGCGGCCCTCCGGGCCTCGACGGCTGGGGACCGCCCAGCCTGTAGAACAGGAACGGGACGACGGAGACCAGGCAGCTGGCGGCCGGGACCAGTGTGATCGCCGCCCACACGAGCTGCTGCATGGCAGGAGTGATGACGACGCCAGCCTGGTAGCGCGCCATGACGACGAAGAGCCCGAAGACGAGCACGGCGAGCGCGTTCATGATCTTCGCGACGAACGTGAGGGTGGAGAACGAGATGCCGTCGTTGCGGACGCCTGTACGACGCTCCACGTCGTCCACGGCGTCCGCGATCATCGTCGTCTGCACGACGCCGAAGACACCGAGCGTCAGGCCCGTGAGGAAGATGAACACGAGGACGGCGACGAGGTTCGCGAAGCCCGCCACGTACATGCCCACGTACAGGCCGGTCGCCACGAGCGTGCTCGAGACCATGAGCTGCTTGCTCGTGAGCCGCTTCATGAGCAGGGGCGTGCAGAAGGATGCCAGCACGAGGCCCACGATGATGGCCGCCCCGACGAACGTGAACGTGGTCTCGCTCCGGTAGGCGATGACGACGAACACCGCGCCGCCCGCCTGGACGAGGTAGCGCCCGAAGCCGAGCACGGAGCCGAGCAGGACGAGCAGCAGCGGCGTGTTCCGGCCGAGCGTCGTGAAGAGGACCCGGAGCGTGAGGACCTCGCCGGTGTCGGGCCGGGCGCGTTCGCGCGTGTTGACGAACGCCAGCAGGTACAGCCCCATCCCCACGAACGCCGAGATGCCGACCGCGAGCGACCAGCCCGTACCGGTCGTCGTGCCGCCACTCAGCAGCTGCGCGAGCCAGGGCATCCCCAGGGTCGCGAGCCCGAGCGAGATCCCGCCGTACGCCCGGACCTGGGAGATCACGCCCGTGCGCTCGCCCGCGTCGGGGAAGGCGGAGCCGATGAGTCCCCAGAACGGCACGTCACAGGCGGTGTACGAGATGCCCCACAGGAAGAACACGATGCCGAAGAAGATCAGCTTGCCCGCTTCGGTGAGGTTGGGGACGGAGAACAGCAGCGTCGTGAAGACTGCCACGGGCGCGGCTGAGAAGAGGATGAACGGCCGCATCTTGCCCCAGCGGGTGCGGGTCTTGTCGACGATGCTGCCCATCACCGGGTCGCTCACGGCGTCGAAGATCTTGGTCGCTCCGAGGATGCCGGTCACGACGGCCATGCCGGCGACCGTGATGTGCGCGTACTGCAGCAGGTAGACGAGGATGAACGTCGTCACCGTGGTGAGGATGAAGTTCTGGCCGAAACCGGCGACCACCACCGACACGCGCTGTCGGCGCGCGGTGACCG
The DNA here is from genome assembly GCA_021803025.1 of Actinomycetes bacterium. Lineage (GTDB taxonomy): Bacteria > Actinomycetota > Actinomycetes > Propionibacteriales > Propionibacteriaceae > Fen-668. The sequence continues at coordinate 2,013 of JAJZQV010000171.1, forward strand.
TGGAACCGACGAGGTCCATCATCCCTCCAGCATGATCGTCTTGAGCTCGAACGGCCCGAACGGCACGTGGTCGAGGTCCACGTCACCGGTCCGGCGCTCGATGAGGTCGGTCTCGTGCACCCCGGTGTGGGCGAGCGTCGTGCGGATCACGGTCGTCGTCGGACGGCCCAGGCTCTCGTACAGGCGGAGCACGACACCCCGGCCGTCCTCCGCCACCTTGACGGTGTCGACGACGACACCCTCGTCGGAGGTGGACACGACGCTGTCGAGACGCCGGCCGTCGAGCACGGTCAGGGGGTTGTTGAGCCGGTAGCCCTCCCGGACGACGGCAATCAGGTCGTCGTGGGCGAACGGCATGAACGCGTACGTGACGTGGTGGCTCCCCCGGTCGGCCGTCCTGTCGGGGAACGTCGGGGCGCGCAGCAGGTTGAGGCTGATGAGCCCGTTCTTCGCCCGGTGGCCGTACTTCGAGTCGTTGAGCAGCGCGAAGCCCCCGTCCGAGTCCTCCGTCGCGACCCACCGGTGCGCGCACACCTCGAACTGCGCCCGCTCGACGGCGTCCCGCTCGGTGGTCGGCCGGGTCACGTGCCCGAACTGGATCTCGCACCTGGCCGTGTCGCCGTAGCGCGCCGGTCGGAACTCGGCCCTCAGCATCCTGTGCGTCTCGTGCCAGTCGACACGGGTGTCGAACCTCACGACAGGACTGCCGGCCTCGAGGATGACACGCTGTTCCACGCTCCCGTGGGGCAGCCGGTACGTCGTCGTCCTTCCGACGGTGGGCCCGTCCCGGAACGACCGCGAGGTCGTGGCGACCAGCGTCGCCGGCTCCTTGGTCACGTAGTCGGCCCCGATGTCCCACGCGTCGAACGGGAACTGGTACGGGTCGTCGTGGAGCACGAGCCGGTTCAGGCCGCCTCGCGACTGCTCGGTCCCGGACGCGTCGGTACAGGACACGATCTCTCCGGACTCGGAGAACCTCAGCGTGAGGATCCCGTTGCCGATCGTGTCCCCGTCTACGGTCAGGTCGTCGGTCGTCTGGATCTGGCGTATCGGAGCCGACGCGTACGGGCCGACGTCGGCGACGTACCAGCGGCCGTCGTGCTGGAGGTGCTCACGCCTCGGGAAGGAGGTGAGGTTCAGCGCGCACGCTCCCTCGTCGCCATCCGGCAGCCGCGCCGTCAGGCCGTCGATGACGCAGCCCAGCTCCTTCTCGATCCGGGAGTACGTCTCGCGGGCCTCCCGGTGGACGCGCTCGATGGACGAGCCCGGGATGATGTCGTGGAACTGGTGGAGCAGCACGTCGCGCCAGTGCGGGGCCAGCGCCTCGCGGCTGTCTGCACCGACGACGACCGCCAGCGCCTCCGCGTTGTGAAGGAGCCGCTCCACGAGCCGGTTCCCCTGCTTCATCGCGGCCTGGGTCGTGTACGTGCCCTGGTGGGCCTCGAGGTACAGCTCACCGGTGTGCTCGTGGATGATCGCCCGCCGCTCGAGGGCCTCGAAGAAGGTCCTCGCGAAG
>JAJZQV010000172.1 GCA_021803025.1 Actinomycetes bacterium
TCAGCAGCGTCTCGTGCATCTTCTCGCCGTGGCGTGAGCCGATGACCGCGATCTCCGGGTCGTCGACGCCGAGCAGCGACGCGACCGCACGGGCCAGCGTCTCGACCGTCGCGGCGGGGGCCTTCCGTACGAACAGGTCGCCGGACGTCGCATGGCTGAACGCGTGGAGCACCAGGGCGACCGACTCGTCGAGGCTCATGAGGAACCTCGTCATGGTGGGCTCGGTGAGAGTGAGGGCGTGTCCCGCACGGAGCTGTTCGATGAAGAGGGGGATCACCGAGCCCCGTGAGTACATGACGTTCCCGTACCGGGTCACGGCGACCCGCATGTGCGAGTCCGGGTGGTTCCTCGCGAACGCCTGCGCCGTCTTCTCCATGAGCGCCTTGGACATGCCCATGGCGTTGACCGGGTACACGGCCTTGTCCGTCGAGAGCACGACGAGGGCGCGGACGCCCGCCCGGGCGGCCGACTCGATGACGTTGTCGCTGCCGACGACGTTCGTCTTCACCGCCTGCTGCGGGAAGAACTCGCAGCTCGGCACCTGCTTGAGTGCGGCGGCGTGGAACACGAAGTCGGCACCCTCCATCGGCGCCTCGAGGCTGCCGATGTCGCGGACGTCTCCGAGGAAGTACCGCATCCGCTCGTCCGCGAACGTACGACGCATGGCGTCCTGCTTCGCCTCGTCGCGGCTGAGCACGTTCACCTGCCGCACCCCGTGCGCGAGCAGGTGGCGCGCCATCGTCGACCCGAACGAGCCCGTACCGCCGGTGATCGTCACGATCTTGCCGGCGATGCTCGCGATCGCCTCGGTCGCGTCCTTGCTGTCTGTCATGTGCGGCCCTTCTGCTTCGCCCGGTGGAGGATCTCGCTGAGCCGCGCGCCGCCGATCGCCGCCGACATCTCCCGCTCGTACAGGTCGCGGCCCCGCTCACCCATCTCGCGCAGCATATCGGCGCCCGCGTCCTTGGCCCGGCGCAGGGCGTCCGCCACATCCGCAGGGTCGTTGGGCGAGGCGGCCAGACCGGCGTCGGCGTCCGTGACGACGTCGGCGGGGTCGCCGACGGCGACGACGAGCAGCGGGTGCCCGCCGGCCAGCAACGAGGGGATCTTGCTCGGCATGTTGACGCGGAACAGCGGGGTGTCCGAGATGCAGACGACCTGGAGGTCGGCCGTCGCGAGCAGGCCGGGCATGGCCGCCATCGGGCGGCGCCCCAGAAAGTGCACCCGGTCCGTCACGCCCAGCTCCTCGGCGAGTGCACGCAGCCGGTCACCGTCGATCCCGTCACCGAGCGTGACGATGTGGATGCGCTCGCTCGGGTCGAGCAGGGCGGCGGCTTCCACCAGGACGCCCAGCCCCTGGGCGACGCCGTGCGCTCCCGCGTACATGGCGACGAAGTCGTCGCCGGTGAGTCCCAGCTCCGCGCGCAGGCTCGGGTCGGGCTCGGCGGGTGTCGCGAACAGCGACTCGTCGACCCAGTTGTAGACGAGGCTGATCTTCTCGGCCGGCACGCCCCGCTCGACGAGCACCTGCTTCATGGACGGGCTGAGGACCGTGACGTGGGAGGCGAGCCGGTACGACCACCGCGCGAACGCGCTGAGCATCATGTCGGCCACGCGACGCATTGGCCCGGAGGTCAGGAAGCCGGACTGAAACACGGAGTCCGGCCACAGGTCCATGATCATCGTCACGTACGGGGTCCCGTACAGCACGCGCGCGACCATGGGCGCCAGGTTGGCGGTCACGGGCGTGGAGTGGACGACGGCGAGACCCGCACGCCTGATGTCGCCGAGGCCGTAGTACGTGCTCGACAGCGCCCACGACGTGTAGTTGAGCATCCGGCCCACGGGGTTGGTGTCGTGGCTGGGGTACAGCGGGGTCCGCCTCACCTCGATGCCGCGGATCACCTCGCGCATGGCCCGGTCGGCGCGGTACCCCTCGGCGACGACCCCGGTGGGGTAGTTGGGGATGCCGGTGAGCACGGTCACGTCCCAGCCGATGCGTTCGAGCTCCTCTGCCACCCAGATCGCCACACCCACGTTCTCGGGGCGGTAGACCTGGGTGACGTAGCAGACCGGCTCGCGCATGGTGACAGTCTGCCGTCCCGTGCGCGCGGGCGCCCATCCGGGACCGCGCCGAAGGCGTGGGGGGCCGCGCCGGCGCGGATAGGGTGACGCCATGGAAGTGGGCGCGGCCATCGTCTCGTACAACCCGTCGCACTCCCTCCTCGAGCTCGTGACCGGCCTCGTCAGGGAGGGGGTCCCCGTGGAGATCGTCGACAACGCGTCCACCAGCGGGTCGGACGTCCTCGAGGCCTGCGTGGCCGCGGGCGCGACCCTCACCCTCCTCGACACGAACACCGGCGTGGCCGGTGCACTCGCTCGCGCCCTCGAGAACACCACCGCCGAGTGGCTGTTGACCTTCGACCAGGACAGCGGCCTGACACCTGACACGGTCGAGCGTCTGGTCAATAGCCCCGCGACTACCAGTGCGCGGACAGCGGTCATCGCGCCTGTGGTGCTCGACGAGAGCACGGGGACCCCGCTCCAGGGCGACCCCACGGCGGCACGCTGGTACGAGGTGGAGCGCGCCCTCACCTCCGGCTCGCTGTGCCGCGTCGCCGCGCTCAAGCACGTCGGCGGGTTCCGAGCGGACCTCGTCATCGACTTCGTCGACTGGGACCTCTGCCTGCGGCTGCGGCAGGCGGGCTGGACGATCGCCGTCGAGCCGAGCTCGGTCCTCCGGCACACGATCGGCCGGGCCTCCAGGCACCGCGTGCCGTTCGTCCGGCAGGTGTCGACGAGCAACCACCCCCCAGAGCGCCAGTACTACAGGTACCGCAACTTCGTTCTGCTCGGTCGCTCCGGGGAGCTTCTCCACGACCCGATGTGGAGCCTACGGACCGCCCTCGGGCTGACGCTCGGAGTCGGCAAGGTGCTCGTGTTCGAGGAGGAACGGAAGGCGAAGATCCTCGCGATCGCCGCCGGCCTTCGGGACGGTCTCGCAGGACGGGCAGGTACGAGACCAGGCCCGCGCCCGAGCATCCGCCGGCTGCGCCCCACAGCTCGAGGCGGCGACGACCTCCGCGGCCGTACGACGCAGCAGGTCGTGCCGCCCGACGCCGCCCGTACCCCTGTGTCGGTCTGCATGGCCACGTACAACGGGGCTCGCTACCTGCGCCTTCAGCTCGACTCGGTCCTGGCCCAGCTGGAGTCCCAGGACGAGCTGCTGGTCCAGGACGACGGCTCGTCCGACGAGACCCTCGACATCATCGGCTCGTACGGCGACCCGCGGATCTCCGTCGTGCAGAACGCGGCGAACCTCGGGGTCATCTCCACGTTCGAGCGCTGCCTGTCACGGGCCCGGCGTCCGATCGTGCTCCTGTGCGACCAGGACGACGAGTGGCTGCCCGGGAAGGTCGACGCGGTGGTAGCGGACTTCTCCGAC
>JAJZQV010000060.1 GCA_021803025.1 Actinomycetes bacterium
GGCGCTGAGGTCTTCGCCGGCGCGATCAACGGCACCGGAGCCCTGGAGGTCGAGGTCACCACGACCGCGGAGAACAACTCGCTGGCCCGGATCGTCCACATCGTCGAGACCGAGCAGTCCCGCAAGGGCGCCACGCAGCGTCTGGCGGACAAGATCGCCAAGCCGCTGGTACCGGCGATCATGATCGCCGCTGTCCTGGTCGCGGTCCTGGGCTCTGTCTTCGGGGACCCCGGGGTGTGGGTGTTACGAGCCCTGGTCATGGTCGTCGCGGCCTCGCCGTGTGCGCTGGCGATCTCGGTACCGGTGACCGTCGTTGCTTCCATCGGTGCTGCCAGCAAGCACGGAGTCCTGGTCAAGGGCGGCGCCGCTCTGGAGACTCTGGGCAAGGTCCGCACGATCGCCTTGGACAAGACCGGTACCTTGACCCGCAACGAGCCGGTCGTCATCGACGTCGCCACCACCGAGGGCCACACGCGTGACGAGGTGCTGGCCGTGGCGGCAGCCCTGGAGGCGCGCAGTGAGCATCCGCTCGCCCGCGCCATCCTCGCTGCCGCCCTGTCGGTGCCCGTGGCTCATGACGTGGCCGCGGTGACTGGTGCCGGCCTGACGGGCGTGCTCGACGGGCGGCAGGTCCGGTTGGGCCGTCCTGGCTGGATCGAGGCCGGCTCTGTGGCCGAGGCGGTCACCCGGATGCAGGATGGGGGCGCGACCGCTGTCGTGGTCGAGGTGGACGGACGCGTCATGGGTGCGATCGCTGTTCGTGACGAGCTGCGTCCCGAGGCCGTGGAGGTCGTGGCCCACCTTCGGCAGCTGGGGTACAGGGTCGTGATGCTGACCGGCGACAACCCGGCCACGGCACAGGCGCTCGCCCGGGCGGTCGGCATCGACGAGGTCCATGCGGACCTTCGCCCCGAGGACAAGTCGCTGCTGATCCGTACCCTGCGGGACTCCGGGCGCATGACCGCGATGGTCGGCGACGGCGTCAACGACGCACCCGCCCTGGCCACCGCGGACCTCGGGGTGGCCATGGGTGCCATGGGCGCCGACGTGGCCATCGAGACCGCTGACGTGGCCCTGATGGGCGACGACCTACGACTACTGCCAGGAGCGTTCGCGCACGCCCGCCGCACCAGGCGGATCATGCACCAGAACGTGGTCTTGTCGCTGGTCCTGATCGGGATCCTCATCCCACTCGCGTTCGCCGGCGTCCTCGGCCTCGCCGCGGTGGTCCTGGTCCACGAAGTCGCAGAGGTCTTCGTCATCGCCAACGGCGTCCGCGCCGGCCGGGCCACCAATCTGCGCGTCCTCACCAGCCCGGCTACCCGACCCTCCCTCGCGCAGGCGTCAGCATGAACCACTGACCACCACCACGCCCGAGAGGCGCCCACCGGGCCAAGCTTGCGATCGCCTTCGGGATCACGGTCACGATCCTGGACGCAGAGGTCATCGGCGCGCTGAGGGCCGCCATCGTCAGGGCCGTGACCGGCTGGATCCGGATCGATCCCCTCGTCGGCATGCTCATCGCGGCCCTGATCGTGCCCCACGCCATCACCACTGGGGGAGGGGGCCAGCATCCTGCTCGGTGACGTCCCGCCGACACATCCTCGAAGTGCCGCACATCGTGGGGCTGCACGACCTGCACGCCTCCACCATCGCCACCGGTCTGCCAAGACTCACCGCCCACATCGGCGTCGAAAAGGCCCTGGGGGCAGCCACGAGCAGCGGCCCGCCGTGAGGTTCGCGCGGCCGTCGGGATGGGACGAAGGACGCCCTCGAGGTCTGCCACACGGATGCGGATGAGCGGCCTTCCCAGTCGTGACGCCGGCAGCTCTCGCGCCCCTGGACTCTGACGACCGGCCATCCCGACTCCCTTCGCTTGGGCCCGCCCCGCTGACGGGAGCCCGAACCCGGCGGGTCCGGGCGGTGGGCTCTGGATGGCTAAGGAAGTCCTCCTCGTAGGGGCCTCCCGCCTAGGTCGTCGAAGGGCGATTCGCATCTGGCGGGGAACGGTCAGGTGAGCAGCGGCATGATCTCGGACCGCTGCTTGCCCGCGTTGTCCCCAGACTCGAAGGGAAGGGCGTGTTCAAATGCACGTCTCCCTTTGTCAGGGTGAAGTTGGTGCCTCGGGCCGCTCGAGTCCGGGCTAGGAGTCAATGCCAGGCCTGACTAGGCACGATGTCTCGCCGAGGCCGCAGTTCGAAAAACTGTCGCCTATGTGGACGCGTGAGTGTGGGGGCTTCGCTGGCAATAGCCTGCTATCTCGTCGGCGGTGTCTACTGTGGGGGTCAGCGCTCATCGACACAAGCCCTCAGCCGCCTAGCTCGCCCAGCACGTAGATGATCAGGAACCCGGCGAAGAACATCGCCGCACTGAGGGTGGTCTCGGCCTGCTCGTGGGCTTCGACGAGGAGTTCCTCGACGGCCAGGAAGAGCAGTGCCGCGGCGCCGAACGCCAGGACCGCGGCCAGGATCGGCTTCTCGGCGCCGCCTAGCAGCGCAGCGCCGCCGATGGCACCAACTGCGGTGACCAAGCCCAGGCCAGTACAGATCAGCGAGGCGCGGGCCTTGCTCAAGCCCGTGTCCGTTAGTTCAGCCGCCAGGGACAGCCCGAGGAAGAGCACTTCGATGGTCAGGGCGATGGTCAGGATCAGGCCCTGCGTCGAGCCCAGGGTCACGCCCAATCCCACCAGTAGCCCGTCGATCAGAAGGTCGATGCCGACTGCGATCAGCAAACTCAGCGGGAGCACCACTGCGGCGCCCGTGGTGTGGGCCGAGCCATCCGCTGGGTCGGTGGCCGCCTTCCCACGTCGGCCGAAGGCTGCCAGAGCAAGGACGACGGCGACACCGAGGGTGAACCCAGATACTGCCCATGGAAGGTTACCTTCCTGGCGCAGTCCGGGCAGGACCTCACCGGCTAGCGCCGCCACCACAACGCCAGCGGCGAAGTGCTGGATCGCGCTGACCAGCCTCGGCCCAGGTCGGCGCAGGACCGCGATGACGGAACCTACAGCAGAGGCCGCGACAGGGAATGCGACCAGGACGGTGGCTTGACCGACCAGGCTCATCGTTGCCCGCCGCCTGTGTCTGGGCTTGTGGTTGCATCTTCGGACTCCGTGTGCATGTGCTTCGTCCTTCCGGTAGCTTCTTGCTGGTCGCGTGCCTGATCGGGCCAGACCTGATCGGGTGTCGTGTCCCGGTCGGGCGTCGGCGGCGTGGTGTTCAGCGTAGAGGGCCACGATGACGTCCCCCCTAACCCAAAGGGGTGCTGCATCCGCTACTGGAAAGACTCCGTGGCGTCGGATGGGGTTGATTGGCGCGTTGTCAGTGGGCACCCTGTCGCGGATCAGCGACGCCCTCGTCGGAACCACGGCTACCTGGTGAGCGGGCCATGGGCATGTCTTCGTGGCGGTGTTCCTCGCGGTTGGGGTCAAGGGAGCCTGACGGGCAGGTCGTCGACCAGCCGTGTGTGCCGCAGCGATCGGTTTCGCTTGACGCGTTCACCTCGCCGCCGCCGCGAGCGGCGGTGCCTGTTCCTGGGGCCGCAACAGGCTCGGCGCCAGCCCTAAACATCTGCTAGTTTGTTCAGATGATCCATGAATTGAGCCATGCGACTGACGTGACGCACCCCTGCGTGCCGGGGTCCGACGAGGATCGGATTGCCGCGCTGACCCGCGCGCTGCCCCCCGAGCCGACAGTCGAGGAACTCGCCTCGGTCTTTGGGCTGTTGGGTGACCCCGGCCGGGTGCGTCTCCTGATCACACTGCTGGAGGGCGGCGAGGTGTGCGTCCATGACCTGGCGGCAGTAACTGGCCAGAGCGAGTCGGGGGTTAGTCACGCGCTGCGGCTGCTCCGTGCGCACCGGGTCGTGGTCGTGCGACGTAGCGGGCGATCGGCGTTCTATCGACTGGCCGACGGGCACATAAGAATCGTGTTGGACGTCGCCTTGACCCACCTCGGGCATGCGCCCGCGCCCCGGGCGGTCCGAACCCAGGAGCTTCCGTCGGGTGCCACAGACACCAGGGAGGCTCTCTCATGACACACAACCATGAGCAGTCACAGCACATCGCCCCTTCCGACGACAGCAGTCCGTCCACGAGCGGCGACGGGCACACGCACGGACCCCGGATCGGAAGCGCAGGCTCCCAGCACCAGCGGCCGCTGGCCATCGCCTTCGCCCTGACGGCGAGTTATGCCATCGTGGAGGTCGCCGCTGGCCTGGTCACCGGGTCGCTCGCGCTGATCAGCGACGCCGCCCACATGGGGACCGACGTCCTGGGCCTCGGGATGGCGTTGGCCGCGATCCAGTTGGCGAAACGCCCGGCAGCCGGTGGCCGGACCTACGGGACCTATCGCCTCGAGGTTCTGGCTGCCGTGATCAACGGGTTGCTGCTGTTCGGCGTCGGGTTCTACGTGCTCTACGAAGCAGTGCAGCGCTTCCGGAACCCACCCGAGGTCGCCGGGATGCCGATGCTGGTGGTCGCCGCGATCGGCCTGGTCATCAACATCATCTCTTTCAAGCTGCTGACAGCCGGATCCAAGGAGAGCTTGAATGTCAAGGGCGCCTACCTGGAGGTGCTCTCCGACATGCTCGGCTCCATCGGGGTCATCGTCGGCGCGATCATCATCACCGTGACCGGGTTCCGCTACATCGACGCGATCGTCGCGGTGGGGATCGGGCTGCTCATCCTGCCCCGCACCTGGAACCTGATGCGTCACGCCCTGCGGATCCTCATGGAGGTCGCACCCCCCGGGATCGACATCGACCAAGCCACCGCAGAGCTATCCGCCGTGCCCGGGGTCCGGGAGGTCCACGACCTCCACATCTGGACCCTGACCAGCGGAATGGAGGCCGCGACCGTGCACATCGTGGTCGAAGACGACGCCACATGGCACAGCGTGCTGGACCAGACACGTCAGGTCCTCACCGAGAACTACGCCGTCACGCACCCCACCATCCAGCTCGAACCCGCCGATCACGTCGAAACGCACGTCGGCTTCTGACCGACGAAGGTCTGGATACCGTTCGTCCAGCGGCTCGTGCTAGGCGCTGCCGCTCGACACCAGGGAATCGATCCGAGATCCCGATAGGCGTCCGTGTCCCACAGCGATGACAAGAACGAGCAGAACGTTGTCGTGGATCTCAAACACGATCCGGTAGTCGCCCGTGCGGACGCGCCATTCGCCATTCCCTCCGACAGGCTTCTTGGCTCCGCTCGGTTGGGGTTCGGCTGCCAACAGCTCGCTCGCTGCCTGCACCCTGCGCCGGGCGGCACGGTCCAGCTTGCGCAACTGCCGCACGGCCGCCGCGGCAACCTCGACCCGGTAGGTCATGCCAGCCCGAGGTCGGCCCTGACCTGTTCCCACGGGATCGCCTGCTCGCCGTCGGCGATCTCGGCACGAGCGGCCCGGGCCGCCTCGATATCGGCCAGGTCTTCCGCCGCGGCGATCAAACGGTCCAGGTCCTCGGCGTCGATGACCGCGGCCACCCGCTGCCCGCGACGAGTCAGGTAGACCGGGTCATGACCGACCCTGGCCGCGTCCACAACATCGGCCAGACGCGCGCGAGCATCGCTCACGGTCATATCACTCATGACACCCAACATAGAAGGCCGAAACAGCGAAACGTACATTTCAGCGCGCGAAGTCGTTCAAGTCACAACGCCCTGCATTCGGCTACGTGCGAGCGTCTGGACGGAACGGGACGGGCTCACCACGCGCTCGACCCGACGCTTGGGTGAGCCACCAGGGGCCAAGTCTGTCCTGGCATACTCAGTGTCTGCCTCTGACTGGACTGGGCCTTCATTCACCGGTCGATGATCTCGCCAATAGGGCCGGTTACTGTGGTCCCTTGGCTTGGGGATCGTGGGGGCTCCCTAGTGGAAGGTCCTGCATCTCGGATCGGTCGAACACCTTCCGAAGGATGTGCGTCTGCATGGAGCACCCCGCGGCCCAGCGCGTCGCTTGAGTTCCGTGCGCTCCTCCGGCTCATCCGGCACATGACTCCGACGCTTTGTATTGCTGACCGTTTGCCCTGTCCGCCGCCATTGGTCACCCAACCACGACGCGCCGTTCCGGCTGAACTCATAGTGGCTCGACGGGCAAGTATGGATCGCGCGGTCTCTGGACTCCCCCTTGAGAGCTGGCCATTAACGCGTCTCTGATCCACGCCACGCCCGGGCCGGCTGCTCCGGGTCGTTGGTGTGGGTGCCTCCAGGCCTGGGTGATCAGAGCATGGAGCCGAGGTCTGATCCGACGGTGGGGTAGGCGGCTGTCATGGACTTGAGTTGTCGGGCTGTCAGGCCGAGCTTGATAGCGAGGCCGAGGATGTTGATCAGTTCGCCGTACTCGGGGCCGAGCAGGTGCGCTCCGAGAATCTGGTCGGTGGACCGGTCGATGAGGATCTTGGTGGCGGCGGTGGCCTCGCCGGTGCGGTAGTTGGAGTACCAGCCGCTGGTGTCGTGGTGGCGGACATCGACGTCGATGCCGTGGTCTCGGGCTTGTTGTTCGAGCATCCCTACCCGGGCGAGCTCGGGGATCGTGAACACGACGGTCGGGATCCCGGAATAGTCGGGCACCGTGGTGGCGGCGTTGAGCATGTTGGACGCGGCTACCTTGGCCTCGATCACCGCGACCGGGGTCAGCGGCATCCCGGGGCTGTTCGCCGCGTCGCCGGCGGCGTAGACCGCGGGGTTCGTCGTGCTTTGCAGATGTGCGGCGACGCGCACGCCGTGCGCGTCCCATGCGATCCCGGCGGCATCCAGGTCGAGGTCGGCAATCTCGGGGGTCCGGCCGGCGCCGTGGACGACGAGGTCGAACTCAGTGGTCTCGGGGTGCCCGGATCGTTCCATGGTGACCTGGAAGCCGCGTTCGGACTTCTCGATCGCGGTAATGGTCGTGTCGCGCTGCACCGAGACTCCCGCCTCGGTCCCGCGGGTGATGAGGAGCTCGACGAGGTCGGGGTCGAACGTCTTCAGGGGCCGCGGGCCATGGTCGATGATGGTGGCGGCGCTGCCGGCCCGCGCGGCGATGTGGGCGAACTCGAACGAGATGAAGCCGCCACCGACGAACAGAATTCTCGGCGGAAGCAGCTCCAGGTCCATGAACGCGGTGCTGTCGACCAGGTGCTGGTGGCCCGGGAAGTCCAACGGCCGGGGGCGGGCACCGGTGGCGATGAGGAAGTGGTTCGCCGTGTAGGTGGTGCCGTCGATGTCGATGGTGTCCGGGCCGGTGAACCGGGCCTGGCCGTGCAGGGTGTCGATGCCGTTGCGGGCGAGGCTTGCTTCCATGTTCTGCGGAACCGGGTCGGTGAAGCCGTGCTTGTGCGTGACCAGGTCGGCCCAGTTGATCGACAAGCCGGCATCATCGATGCCCTTGCCGCGCATCCGCCGGGCGCTGTCGATGATCTCCGCACCTCGACGCAGGATCTTCTTCGGGTCGCACCCGCGCAACGCACACGTGCCCCCGTACGGCAGCGCGTCGACGATCGCGACGTTCCAACCCTTTGCTGCGCATTTGTTCGCTCCCGCGATCCCGGCCATGCCGGCCCCGACCACGATCAGGTCGTAGCCGGGCGTCATCGCGCGTCCTGGTCCAGGCGGCTGAGGGCGGCCCGTAGCTGTTCTGTCGTGGGGGATCCCGACAGGCCCTCGGGTGTGCGGTAGACCCGACATGACAGCCCGACCCCGGCGCTCGGCTCGGGGAAGAGGTCGACGCCGTCGACCAGGATGCTGGGCGATCCGTGGAAGCCGACCCTCTCGGCGTCCTGGACCGTGTCGATGCGGTGACGCGTCACCACAACGTCGGCGCGTCCCGCGGCGATCGCCGCCAGGCGCTGGTCGGCGATCTGCCAGTTCGGGCAGTCGTCGAAGTACAACAAGGTGATGTCCATGACGGCGACGGTAAACCTTGATCCGCGGTACAAGGTCAAGACGTATGATGCGAACGTGCTGATCGGAGAGCTTGCCGACGCGGTCGGGGTGCCCAGCCAGACCCTTCGGTTCTACGAGCGCAAGGGCCTCCTGCCCCGATCCGGGCGTAGCGCCAACGGGTACCGGGTCTACGACGAGTCCACTCAGACCCGGCTGCACTTCATCAAAGCGGCGCAGGCCGCAGGACTCACACTCGCCGAGATCCGCAGCATCCTCGACCTACGCGACGACGGGGCCGTGCCCTGCACCCATGTTGCGGCGCTCATCGACAACAAGCTCACCGACGTCAGGGAACGGATCCGACACCTCGCCGCCCTCCAGACAGAACTCGAAACGCTCGTCGAACGAAGTCACCTACTGGATCCCGCGGACTGCGCCGACGCCGACATCTGCAACATCCTCACCGCACCGAAGTAGCCGACCGGACCGATTCAACTCATCCATGGCTCTGGCGGTCCGGCAATGCCACGTGGGGGCCGAGCGTCAGACCCACCCATCGAGCGACGCAGAATCAGCTTGCCGGCAGGGTGGTCAGCGTCAGCTGCCGGCGGTGGTGCCGATAGTGCATCGGAGCCCACATCATCAGTTCGGCTCGGTCCATCCAGGTCGAGAAGTAGGGATCCCACGACGGTGGAATGGACATACCCTGCCCCAAGTCACTGGGACTGGCATGGTCGTAGAAGCGAAGGATCCTCGCGGTCGAGGCCTCCATCTTCCGCCCCATGCGGGCCACGCTGAACAGTCGCCCACCCACGACGCCTCCCAACCAGTTGAGTCGGTGGTAGAGCGGGGTGACCGCCGCCATCCCCGCCGCCCACCCGCGCGACGCACCAGGGGGAAGGCGTGAAAAGACACCCATCACCACTATCACCATGCGGGTGACCCGCTGCCCAAGCAGCATGTGGAACAACAACTGCCTGTTGGTCCACGCGGTCCCGTCGGTGGGGAGATCCAGCTCCTCAGGCCGGGCCGCCTCCAGGATGGCCCAGTAGTCGCGCGCGATCCACTCCACGTCGACCCGCACCGGATCCGAGGAAGCAGCCATCACTCAGATCTACGCCACACCAACACTTCGGGCAAGCCCCCTGTGGCTCAGCCCGTGAGCCGATACCTGTCCAGTCAGGCCCAAGCTCACACGTCCCGGCACCAGCACTTCGGACGAGCATCTTCCCGGACCCGTCGTCGCCACCACGGAGGGCCACACGCGTGACGAGGTGCTGGCCCTGGCGGCAGCCCTGGAGGCGCGCAGTGAGCATCCGCTCGCCCGCGCCATCCTCGCTGCCGCCGCGTCGGTGCCCGTGGCTCATGACGTGGCCGCGGTGACTGGTGCCGGCCTGACGGGCATGGTCGACGGGCGGCAGGTCCGGTTGGGCCGTCCTGGCTGGATCGACCCCGGCCCTGTGGCCGAGGCGGTCACCCGGATGCAGGACGGGGGCGCGACCGCTGTCGTGGTCGAGGTGGACGGACACGTCATGGGTGCGATCGCTGTCCGTGACGAGCTGCGTCCCGAGGCTGTGGAGGTCGTGGCCCACCTTCGACAGCTGGGCTACACGGTCGTGATGCTGACCGGCGACAACCCGGCCACGGCACAGGCGCTCGCCCGGGCGGTCGGCATTGACGAGGTCCATGCGGACCTTCGCCCCGAGGACAAGTCGCTGCTGATCCGTAGCCTGCGGGACTCCGGGCACGTGACCGCGATGGTCGGCGACGGCGTCAACGACGCTCCCGCCCTGGCCACCGCGGACCTTGGCGTGGCGATGGGTGCCATGGGCGCCGACGTGGCCATCGAGACGGCCGACGTGGCCCTGATGGGCGACGATCTTCGATTGCTGCCAGGAGCGTTCGCGCACGCCCGCCGCACCCGGCGGATCATGCACCAGAACGTGGTGTTGTCGCTGGTCTTGCTCGGGATCCTCATCCCGCTCGCGTTCGCCGGCGTCCTCGGCCTCGCCGCGGTGGTCCTGGTCCACGAACTCGCAGAGGTCTTCGTCATCGCCAACGGCGTCCGCGCTGGCCGGGCCACCGATTTGCGCGTCCTCACCAGTCCAGTCTCCCGACCAGTCCTGGCAGAGGCGGCAGCATGAGCCACGATCACGATCATGCCCCGCAAGGAACCCCACCGGACCAAACTCGCGATCGCGTTCGGGATCACGGGCACCATCCTGGTCGCAGGTCGGTCCTCGACCAGGCACGGCCACGGAAGTTGAGGTCACCCCCGAGGACAAATGCCCATGAGCCTTACCTGACCTCGCAAGGAGGACGGCACATGCTGGCCGGGCGCAGCACGCTGACGGGGGGCCGCGTCATGGGGTGTGCGGTGCGTACATGATGACCGCGACGCCGATCAGGCAGATCAGGGCTCCCGCAATGTCGTAGCGGTCGGGCTTGAAACCGTCCATCACCATGCCCCACACGAGGGATCCGGCGACGAAGACGCCTCCGTACGCGGCAAGGATCCGCCCGAAGTGCGCGTCAGGCTGAAGGGTCGCGACGAAGCCATACGCGCCGAGCGCCACGATCCCGGCTCCGATCCAGACCCAGCCGCGATGCCCGCGGACCCCTTGCCAGACCAACCATGCGCCGCCGATCTCGGCTACGGCTGCCAGAACGAAGAGCAGAACGGACCGGGCGACTGTCATGGCCGCATGATGTCACAGGGGCTGGGCGCCAGCCGGGTACGGTCTTGCGCCGTGGGGCGCTACGGCCGCGATGCCTGCTGAGGCGCCGGCCATCGCGTGGAGGAGAGCGACCAACACGGCAACAGCCGCGATGCCAGCGCGGTTCTGGCTGATCTGTCGAGAGACCTCGACCAGGTCAAGCAGCACGGCTCCCGTACAGAACAGCACCGAGATGATCAGTACGGGGCGGGCGGGGCGCCACCATACGGCCGCAGCCAACAGGACTGAGAACCCGACCATGACGATGACCGCGGGGAGGCTCTCCAGGTCGACGCCCAGAACTCGCTCGCTGCCCTCGACCCCCGCATGCGAGTCAGCGAGACCGCCTGCCTTCTCCTTGTTCTCCTGAGCTTCCCCGCCCGACTCTCCGTTCGTGCCACCGCTGGTCTGGATCGAGGTCGTTGTCGACTCGGTGCTTATCGCGTTCCGTTCGAGACTGACGCCGAGCACGAACGCCAGGGTTGCGGCGAACAACAACGCCACTGACAGTGCCACCCACCTCGGTCGGCCGAATGCCCTGACGCCGCCCACGGTGCTCATTGGCCGTTCTGACGAGGCGTACGGAGTTCGACCGTGACCGGTCCCTGAGACGCCTTCGGCCCCTCGCACGCGACAGGGCGTCGACGACGGACCCGGATTGCTGCTACTAGCGTCGCGGCTCCCACCACGAGCCCGAAGACGACCCCGGCCAACATGAAGGTCGCAGCGGTCGCCGCGACCCCGGCCAGACCGAGGATCGTGACGACAGGCGCTGCGCAGCACACCGCGCACGCAGCGGCCCCTGCAGCGACGACGTGCCGTCCCTTGAACCCTGCCCCCTCGTTCATTATCGGCCTCCTGCGTCCATGTGGAGATGCGTCGTGATCTCCACGAACCCGATCGGGCAGCAGTCCCCGGTCGAGCACTCGTGCAGGTCATCGCAGCCCGCGTCGATTGCCGCGACGAGCGTGGCCCTGATCATCGTGAGGTCAGCGAGGCGCGCATCGACTTCGCGGAGCTTCTCGCGCGCTCGTACCTGCAGTCCCTTCCCGCCACGCCGGTGGAGCCCGACCTCGAGGAGATCGGCGACCTCCTCGAGAGTGAAGCCCAGCCGCTGGGCCGACTTGATGACTCGCAGCGTGGTGACGGCCTGATCGTCGTAGAGCCGATGTCCGCCGGGGCTTCGGTCAGGCTGTTCCAGCAGACCGCGTCGTTCGTAGTAGCGCAGCGTCTCCCGATTCACGCCGGCGGCCTCGGCGACCTCTCCCGCGCGCAGGCTCACGACGACGACCTGACCGCGCGGTCCGCCAAGGCGCGCAGGAGCTCTCGACGTTCGGGAGGCACCGTCACATCGAGGACGAGGTCGCTTCCGCTGTCCTCCACCGCGAACGTGAAGAAGGAGCAGCACGCGGTCTCACGGTCGACGAGACTCCGGACCCGGCCAGGCAGTTGCGGGTCTCCCTCGAGATGCATGACAACGCGATCCGCGGCCCACGTCACGGAACGCACGGAGTCAGCGAACAGCTCGTCGAACTCGGCCAGCCGGAGGGGCCGTTCGCGGGTCGGCAACGTACACGCGTCGATGTTCAGCAGGTCATCCATGAAGGGAGGCTAACCCCGTACCCAAGTACCGGATGCAAGCCCTTCCCCGAGTCCTCCGCGGTCCATGGGGCGCCGCGGCCAAGTGCGCTGCGCCGCAACAGCGTGCGAGCTGGCGTCTCGTCATCGCCCGGGCCGAGGCCGTGGCCGTGGCATTGAGGGACTTTGAGCGTGAGGGTGACTTCTCAAGATCGTTGGTTCGGGGGCAGGTGTCGTCTCGTGGCTCATGTGGTCCCTCTCCCGTGGCCGACTCGGATTGCCGCTTGAAGCGGGGTGGCCGCTTCTCTCC
The DNA here is from genome assembly GCA_021803025.1 of Actinomycetes bacterium. GTDB lineage: Bacteria > Actinomycetota > Actinomycetes > Propionibacteriales > Propionibacteriaceae > Fen-668. Next base: position 12,473 of record JAJZQV010000060.1, read on the forward strand.
CCAAAGTGGTCGAGGAGTTCGTGTAGGTGTTGGTGGGATTGGTCTTGTAGGCGGTGCGCGGTGCTTGTTGAGCAACCGAGGGTTGCTGCGATCTGGGGGATGGTGCGTGGAGCCTCTCCGTTGAGGCCGTAGAACTGTTCGAGGAGGTCGCGCTCGTTGGGTGGGAGCATGGCGACGTACCGTGCGACCGGCACCGCGTCGCCGCTGTTGTCGGGTCTGGGGTCGGCGAAGTCTTGGCCGCCGCTGAGGGGGTCGCCGAGTGGTGCGTGCGGCCGGTACGCCAAGGCCCGACCAACGCGCTCGTCGCTGAGGCTCAGCGCTGATGCCAGGTCCGCCGTGGTGGCGGGGAGGCCGGCGGCTTCACGCCGGCTGATTTCGGTGAGGACGCTGGCGCGGTCTCGGGCTTGGCGGGGTGTGAGGTGGAGTCGCATGGTGTCGGTGGCCATGGTGGTGATGACGGCGCCGTTGATGTGGGGCCACATGTAGGTGGAGTAGGCGCCGCGGTCGGGGTCGTAGCGGTCGACGGCTTTGACGACGGCGAGCACTCCTTCTTGGAAGATGTCGGTCCAGTCGCCGTGGTAGTTGTTCTTGGCGATGACGAACTTCACGAGCCCGATGCCGTTGACGACGAGCTGGTGGCGTGCCTCGACGCCGGCTTCGACGAGTTGGCCGAGCTCGCGCGGGTTCGCGGCAGCTGTGAGGGCTTGGGCATCATCACGGCCCCGGAGGGCGGCGTCGGCGATGATGCCTGCGTCGCGGGCCCGGCACAGTTCGCGTACCTGATCGGTGTCGAGGGTCATGAGTACTCCCTGGTGTCGGGGTCGATGTCCGGGTCGTGTGGCATCGAGAACTCGCTGTTGTCATCGTCGGGGGCGGGGCTGCGGGCACCGGTGTTGTTGTCGTACCAGGCCTGCCGTTCGGCCACGGCTTCGAGGCTGTTGTAGCGCTGGATGCGGGCGCGGCCGGGTGGGTCTTTGTGGGTTTCTTCGCAGTAGGACTTGGCGCGTTCGCGGACGCGGTCGATGAACATGGGCAGGGTGTAGCGGTGCCATTCCTCCAGGGGTGTGGAGGTGAACGCGAGGCCGGCGCGGCGGCGTTGGTCGGCGAGGGTGCCGAGGTCGTGGACCAGGTGGGGGTGGCGGTACCAGCAGCCGGGGATGAGGCTGGCGACGTCCCAGGCGTATTCGGTGTTGAGCCAGTCGACGACCTGGTCGAGCCAGTGCCAGACCTCGCGGCGCAGGTCGGGGTCGTGGCAGTTGGCCGGGTCCCACGGCCGGGGCATGTTGTCGGCCTGACTCACCGGCAGCGGCCGGTCAGAGTCGCTCTGGCACTCCGCCGCCCACAGCTCCAGGTAGGCCAGCTTCATCCGGTCCCCGATCCGCGGGAACTCCCGAACCCCGGACGCCTCGGGGACTGCGCGGAGGCTGGTCATGAGTCGGTCCCCTCTGCTGGGGCCAGGCCGAGGTGTCGTGCACGGTCGACGACCCGATCGGCTCCCGCGGTCTGTCGGGTTGCGGCGGCGCGGGCGTGTTCGAGTTGGGTGCGGGCGAGGTGTTGTTCGGCGAGGAGGCGACGGCCTGTGGGTCCGTCGATGCAGCGGGTGAGGCGGGCGATGATGGGGCGTCCGTTCTCGGCGATGACTAGGGCTTGGCGTTCGGGGAGTTCGCGGATGTGTTCCGGCCGCAGTACCGGGATGTCCTCGCCCGCTACGCTGCGGCCGCCCGTGCGGCCGGATTGCCAGGTGCTGCGGGGGACTCGGACGGTGCCGGTGAGGTCGGAGACTTCCTTGTTGAACGCGACGTCTTTGGATCCGCCGAACATGACCAGCACGTTGGTGAGGCCGAACAGGGCGCGGGCGTCTTGTTCTCCGAAGACGGCGGCGAGCTGGCGCCAGGTCTGGGCGGCCCAGACGAACGAGAGGCCGAGGGCGCGTTCGTTGGCCATCCTGGTCCGCAAGGTAGGCAGCGGTGCGGTGGAGGGGAGCTCGTCGAGCACGGTCAGCATCGGCGGGCATAGCCGCCCCCAGGGGGACCGGTTCGCGAGCTGCAGCGCGACGTCGAGGGTGTACTCGGCGACCGCGGTCATCAGCGGCGACGCCGACGCGTACGGGTCTTCGCGGCCGAGTAGGTAGATCGTGCCGCCCGCCTGCAGCAGGGCGGCGATGTCAGTCGCGGGCCGGTCAACAGTGGGGGTGCAGCGGGATCGGATCTCTTGTTGGAAGAACAGCCCGAGTGCTTGCTGGACGGTGGTGATGGTGTTCCCGGCGGTCCGGTCGTCGCCGAACAGGGCGCCGTAGAGCAGGCCGTGCCAGAACGGGGCGGCGTCGGGGTGTTCGCGCAGGATCTCGAGCGGGTCGGTGGTGCCGAGCGGGTTCGCCGCCCATTCGAGGACGTGTTCGATGGTGCGGCCGGTGAGGGCTGCGGCGTGGAAGAAGCCTTGGATGACTTTGGCGGCTTCGGCGGCGTAGAAGCGGGCGGCGCTGTCGTCGTGGCCGCCGGCGACCACGCCTTGGACCGTGCCGGCGGTGAATGCCCGCGCCCGCCGTTCCGCGGCCAGGGGGTCGTGGCAGCCTACGGTCGGGTCCCACACCAGCTGCGGCAACCCCGGCGCGAGGCCGAACGGGTCGAGCACCGCGACCGGACCCCGGCGGGACCGGGACCCGACCGACAGCAGCAGGTCGTCGACCTTGGTCAACGTCACCAACGCCGCCCCCGGAGCCATCAACAGCGCCGGGGTCAGCGCGTCGAGGGTCTTGCCCGACCCCTGCGGCCCGACCACTCCGGAGGTCCGGTCCCAGGGACACCACAGCTCCCCCGCCCGCGGATGCTCCGCCCTCCCGATCCGCCACCCCACCGCCGACGACGAGATCGAGGCTCCCGGCCAGCTTTGAGCCGGGAGGTCGGGTCGCACGATCGGACGTGCCTTGCTCAGACGGGACTTGCCGAGCAGGGCGTCTACCTCGGCGGCGGTGGCGACGCCGCGCAACGCCTGCGGACCCCAACGCCGCCACCCGGCCCGGCCCAGCCACAGGCAGCCCGCCAGGGCCGCGGCCTCGGACATGCCGATCGCGAGCCAGAGCGTGACCGAGTTCACCTCGGTGATCCCCGGCAGCCCGGCGGATGCGTGTCCCCGGACGATGCCCGCCAGGGACACGAGGAGGTTCTCTGGTGCGGGCCATCGCCAGCCCTGCCCGCTCAGAGCCACCGCCAGGCTCCGCCCGGCCTGGGCTGCGAGGCACGTAACGACGGCCAAGCCTGCACAGATACTCAGGGGGATCTCGAAGGTCCAAGGGTAGGGGTCGTGGCTGCGTTGCTGCATGAGGGGTTCCCTTTCGACACCTAGAGATGCTTCGGGACGCCTCGTTCAGGCCCACGCGGAGCGGGCTCGGGGTTATCCGGTGATGTTGCCGACTCTCCAGATCTCGAAGATGGGATGGCGGGTGTAGCCGGTGTAGGTGCCGAGGGTGATGCCTTGGCGGGGGTTGGCGGCTTCGATGGTGGCCTGGCCGACTGGGTTCCAGACGAGGGCGACGTGGCCGATGGTGGCGGGTCCGAGGTAGGAGTCGATGAAGATCAGGTCCCCGGGCTGCTCGGCGCCCACCGGGATCCGGTAGCCGTTGCCGGCGGCGAGCCAGTCGCGTTGCTCCTGGGCGGTGCGGGGCATGGTGATGCTGATCTGGGAGTACGCGGCCTTGACGTAGCTGGAGCAGTCGTACGCGTCCGGCCCGTTCGCACCCATCACGTAGCGAAGCCCGAGTTTGCTGTGGGCCCAGGCGAGGACGATCTGGAGCCGGTCGTTGCTGACGGGGCCGAGGGCGGGGTTGCCGTCGCCGGTGCCGGGGCCGCAGTCGCTGCTGCCGGCGAGGACTTGGCCGCCGCCGTAGGCGTGGGCGTAGAACAGGACGTCGCCGACGTACCCGTCGGCGTGGTTGTACGCGAACAACGCCTGCCGCACCCCGTCCGGGCCGCGGAGCGCGCCAGAGGCGACCAGGTACGCCGCGGCGGTGTAGATGCTGTCGGCCGGGTCGGTGATCGTGGCATGACCGTCGGCGTTGCCGTCGACGGCGTAGGCGGCGAAGGTCGCGGGCATGAACTGCATCAGTCCTTGGGCGCCGGCGCTGCTGGTCGCGGTGTTGCGGCCGTGGTTGGTCTCTTCCATCCCGATCCCGGCGAGCAGCGTCCACGGCAGCCGGTACCGGGTGGCTGCGGTCTGGTAGAGGGCGAGCACGTCGGGCGGGATCGGTGTGGGTGGGTTCGTCACGGATGCGCGCCTGGTCGTGGGTTGCGGTAGGTCGAACCCGATGCCGCCTTCCTCCCCGCGGGTTGTGGTGGTGGTGGTGGGGGCGACGGGTTGGCCGTTGAGGGGTGCGCCGTGGTCGAGCATGAACGGGGCCGGGTCGATGTCGGTGCCGTTGACGGTGATGGTGAAGTGGAGGTGGATGCCGGTCGCGTACCCAGTGGCGCCCTCGATCCCCAGCGGCTGCCCGATCCGCACCGGCTCCCCCACCCGGATGGTGGGGTCGATCTGGGCGAGGTGCCCGTACAGGGTCGAGACCCCGCCGGCGTGGTCGATGATGACCCGGTTCCCGAAGGCGGTGTCCCAGCCGGCGGCGGTGATGGTGCCCGTGCTGGCGGCGACGACGGTGGTTTGGGGTGCGGCGAGGTCGACGCCGTTGTGCATGGCCCAGACGTGGCGGACGGGGTGGAACCGGATCCCGAATCCGGAGCTGACCTGGTAGCTGGTGTCGATGAACGGGACCCGCCAGTCCCCGCTCGACCCGACACTGCCCCGGCAGGCGATCGTGGCCACAGTCACCGGCGCAAAGACGGTCGCGACGATCAGCCCGATGACCAGGACCGGGGCCATCAGCAGGGCCATGGCTGTGGCGAGCAGCGCAACGAGTTTGGTCATGGTCAGGCCCTTTGCAGGGCGTCGTTGGTGTAGGTGAGGGCTTGTTCGTAGGAGTGGAGGATGGTCTGGACTTTGTAGAGCTGGTCGCCGATGACCCAGACGGCGCGGCCTTTGCCTTGCAGGGCCCAGCCGGTGATCAGGTTCCGGGCGATCGGGCCCAGGCCGAGGAGCTGTTCGAGCTCGTCGGCGATGGCGGGGTCTTGGCCGTGCAGGATCTTCACGTCGGCCAGGTGGAGCAGGTCTTTGGCGATGGTGACGGCCTGGGAGCCCTGGTCGCCGGCCGACAGCGGGTCCGACGGCTTGTGCGCGACCACCCACTGAACATCCCCGGTGGACCGTGAGAGGCGGAGGTCGGCGTCGAAGCTCTTCACGGCTTCGACGCCGAGGCGGAGCTGTTTCCAGGCTTCGTCGCGGACCACGATCCGCAGGTCGCCGGGGTCGGCGACCTCCCGCATCGCACGGCCCCACGAGTTCAGACACGTCAACGCGATCCCGACCGCATCATCACCCAACGGCTCCAACCGCGACAGACTCAACGACTGGATCGGCGCCCTCCAGTCCACCTTGATCGTCGTCGGCGCATCGAACAGCCCGGCCAGGGCGCCCGAGACGAGCTGGCCCAGCGCGTCACGCAGCAGCCGGGTCTCGTCGAGGAACTGCCGCTCGTTCGCGTAGCGACACTCCCAGACCAGCCCGGGGGTGGGGGTGTCGAGGGCGTGCCACAGACTCGGGATGGTGGTCTCGGCCAGGTGGGTGGTGCCGGAGGCGTAGCCGGTGAGCTGGGCCAGGGCGGCGGTGGTGACGCGTTCGTCAGTGGGGCTGAACGGGACCCGGCGCTCCCCGATCCGCTGCGAGCCGACCAGGCCACGGATCAGGGTGACCCAGCGGCCGAACATGATCGCCGCCCGCCGCCTCGCCTCCTCCGCCGCCAGATCAGGCCAGTTGTGGCCCAGCGGGCCAAGGTCAAGGGGGTTGATCCGGGCGGGGTGGCCGATGCCGATGGTGAACGGTTCGACGTTGAGGGCTCGGCACAGCTTCTCGTACTCGTCTTTGGGGTCGCCCAGGATCAGGGCGCGGTAGCCGAACTCGAGCATCCGCAGGATGAAGGCCTTGGTGGTGCCCGACTTGCCCTGCCCGGGTTTGCCGTAGCAGAACACATTCGGGTTGGTCACCGGAATGGAGTCGTCGACGACCCAGCCGTGGGGGTGGGCGTAGAACGCGCCGCCGGACATCAGCTCGATGCCCATCAGGGCGCCGATCGGCGGCAGGCCCGGTCCGGTGATGAACGGCCACAACACCGGCGCCTGGTCCGAGGTCATCCGCCACGCCGACACCGGCGCCGACGCCGGCGACCAGCCCCGCCCCGGCCGGAACACCCCCCGCCGCGGCACCGGCCGCAACACCCGCGACTCCCGGCCCGGGGTGGTCTCGGCGGGCAGGTGGGGTAGGTCGTGGCCGAAGTCTCGCAGCAGGCCAGCGATGTCACGCCGGCTGGTTGGGCGGGTCACCACAGGCCCTTGCGGGTGAGGCCGACCCCGAGGGGTAGGCAGCCGGCGGCGAAGCCTGCGTCTTGTGCGAGGTCGAGGCGCAGGGGGGCGTAGCCGGCGCGGCGGACGGCGCCGTCGAGGCGGCGGCCGTACTCGTCGATCGGCCACTGGGCCGGGACCGTGACCGTGGCGATGGCGTAGGGGCGGGTCATCGCGTTGCCGGTGGCGAGCTTGGCGTCCATCTGCTCAGCCTTCGCGGTGTCCTGGCGGTGCCGGGCGCGTGG
>JAJZQV010000173.1 GCA_021803025.1 Actinomycetes bacterium
CCTTGGCCTTCGCCACGAACCGCTCGAAGGCGGCCATGTCGCCGAGGTCAGGGTTGATCGCGTCGTGCCCGCCGTCGGCGTTGCCGATCGCCCAGGGCGAACCGGGGTCGCTGGGAGCCGGGGTGAGCGTGTTGTTGCGGCCCTTGCGGTGAGTGACGCCGATGGGGTGGATCGGCGGGAGGTAGACGATGTCGAAGCCCATCGCCGCGGCCGCCTCCAGACGCTCGTGGGAGGAGTCGAACGTGCCGGACACCCAGGCGTCGCCCTCCTGGCGGGCGCCCTGGGACCTCGGGAAGAACTCGTACCAGGCGCTGAAGAGAGCACGTTCGCGGTCGACCTGCAGCGGGAACTCCGCAGTCCGCGTGACGTAGTCCCGGGGTGCGTGCTCGGACATCGCGCGCCGCACGCCGGACTGGTTGAGGGTCTCGAGCAGCTCCTTCGGGTCACGGGCCGGGAGCAGCATCGCGGCGCTGGCCCTGAGGAGGGCGGCGTCTACCTCGGAGCCGTCCGCGATCGCCTGCGCCTCGCCCCGTCCCCAGGACGCGCTGCACCTCGAGGCAGACGAGAGGTACGTCCTGGCCGACCGGGAGCTTCGCCTGCGCGTTGTGGAGCCACGTGCCCCAGGGGTCCGACCACGCCTCGACGCGGAACGTCCAGTCGCCCTCGGTGTCGGGACGGACCCAGGCCTCCCAGATGTCGAGGCCCCAGGGCTCCACCTGTGCCATCCGGGTGGACGTCTCCACCCCGTCGGGCGAGGTCAGCACGACGTTGGCGCCGACCGCGTCATGGCCTTCCCGGAAGACCCGGGCCGTTACGGGCATCAGCTCGCCGACCACCGCCTTGGCGGCGTAGGCGCCGCACTCGACGACGGGGGAGACCTTCGTGATGGGGATGCGCCCGAGACCCCGGGGCGGGAGTCCCGTCACGAACGCGTCGAGGGGCACCCTCGACAGGGCGCTGTCGCCCCCGGCGCCCGCGGAGGTGGGCGACGAGGCCGTCGGGGACTCCCCGGTCGTGGCCAGGAGCCCGGCGGGACCGGACATCGTGCCGCCCGCGGCGGGGCGCGTGGACTTGGCCATCGGCTTTCTCCTCGCGGGTTGCTTCACGTACCTAACGTAGCCACTCGAACCGTACTCACCGGAAGCCCCCTGACGAGCCCGATTGCGGCGATGTCCGCCGGCCCACCCCAGTGTCGAGGGGAGCCAACGCTTTCCGGACATGCCGGGTCCCGTTCACCCGCGAGTCACCCGGAGGTTGTGGTCGGGTCCGAGGCTGAGGGGACTGTCCCAGACGAGGAGAACCCCATGCGTTCCGTGAAGATGGCCGTCGCCACGCTCGTTGTCCTGGCGGCCGCGTCCACCCAGCAGGCACAGGCGGCGCCCGGCACGACACCGCCGGGCCAGACCCAGCCGGGCCACTACAGCTTCGCCGTCATCGGCGACGTCCCGTACGGGACCAGCCAGGTCGCGGCCTTCCCCGCGTGGGTGTCGGAGATCAACGCCGCCGACCCCCAGTTCACCGTCCACGTGGGCGACATCAAGAACGGCTCGAGCCGGTGCGACGACGCCTACTACCGGATGATCAAGGCGGACTTCGACCGGTTCACCGGCCCCCTCGTGTACACGCCCGGCGACAACGAGTGGACGGACTGCCACCGCGCCACCAACGGCTCGTACAACCCTCTCGAGCGCCTCGCTTTCGACCGCTCCGTGTTCTTCGCCGAGCCGGGGACGACGCTCGGCCAGAGCCCGATGACGGTGGCGTCCCAGGGCTCGGCCGGCTTCCCCGAGAACGTGTCGTGGCGCCGGCAGGGCGTCGACTTCGCCACGCTCCACGTCGTCGGCAGCAACGACGACCTGGACGCGTGGACGGGGATCGGCTACACGAGCCCCACGGCCCAGCAGGTGGCTGAGGAGCGGGCCCGCATGGCGGACGCCGTCTCGCTCGTGACGTCGACGTTCGCGGACGCCCGGCAGCGGCACGACCGTGCGGTGGCCTTCTTCATGCAGGCCGACATGTTCGACCCGACGTACCCGGTCACCTGGGCGGACGACTCGGCGTTCCAGTCGCTCGTCCAGACGCTCGTCGACGAGTCGAGCTCGTTCGACGGGGACGTCTACCTGTTCAACGGCGACTCGCACGTCTACAACGTCGACCGGCCCCTGGCCTCCGGGTCGCGCTGGCTGTCGTTCTACGGCGTCACCGGGTCCGCGGACCGGCTGCAGCGCATCACGGTCGACGGCTCGTCCAAGAACAAGGACTGGCTCCGCGTCACGGTCAACAGGCCCGGCGCGGGGGAGACTCTCAGCTGGGAGCGGATCCCGTACCAGCACCAGGCCTGAGGTCGTCCTCGCCGTGGGCGATCAGCCTGCTCGGCGCGCCATCTCCTCGGTGATCCACCGTGCGGTCTCTCGGGAACAGGCCCCCGGCTCACTGAAGCTCACCGTGAAGACCCCGGTGATCTCGGTCAGTGTCGGGACCCCCCTCAGCGCCAGGATCTCATCCGCCTCTGCCGCGTACGCGTCGCGAGGAGCTCCACGGGCGATGAGCCCGACTGGGTCCGCGTCGGCCAGGATCCTGATCAGCTCGGCCCGTGTGATTGCCATGAGCAGAGCCTAGGAGACGCCCCGTCTTTCCAGGACCGCTTGGCAGGCAGCGCTCACGGGCGAGTTGAAGGCGTGCTGAACGGCCAGGCCCGATAGTGGTGCACTCGGGCCGAAGCTCAGAGCGCGGCGTGGTCCCGCTCGCCTGTACGGACGCGGGTCACGGAGTCGACCGCGACCACCCAGATCTTCCCGTCGCCGACGTTCCCGGTCCGGCACGCGGCCGCGATGACGTCGACGAGCTCGTCGCAGGCGGGGTCGTCCACGAGCACCTCGATCTTCACCTTGAAGATGAAGTCGATCGTGAACTCGGCCCCGCGGTACACCTCGACGTGACCGCGCTGGCGTCCGTAGCCCGACACCTCGGTGATGGTGATGCCCGAGACGCCGTGCCGGAGCAGGGCACGCTGGACGTCCTCCAGCTTCTCGGGCTGGATGATGGCGGTCACGAGCTTCATGTACGGGTCTCCTGCGGGGCCTGCGCCGGCAGCTGCGCCGGGTCGAGCAGGAGCGTATGACGGACGCGGCGGTACGTCGAATGCTGAACAGGAGTGAGGTCGTACCCCACCTCGGAGTGCTCGGCCAGGTCGACTCCCGACACCTCGGACTGCATCGGGACGCGGAGCCCGACCGTACGGTCGAGCACCTTCGCAATGCCCCACGTCATGAGGAACGAGAAGGCGCCGACCGCGAGGACGGCGACCAGCTGTCGCCAGAGCTGGTGCACGCCGCCGCCGTAGAACAGGCCGGCGACCTTGCTCGCCGTGCGCGGGTCAGCGAGGACGCCCACCCCGAGC
>JAJZQV010000061.1 GCA_021803025.1 Actinomycetes bacterium
TCGACCCGCTCGCGAAATCGGCGAGGGTCGTCGTCCCCGACTACCAGCTCAGCCTCGCGATCGGCCGGGAGGGGCAGAACGCACGGCTCGCAGCCCGCCTCACGGGCTGGCGCATCGACATCCGCCCCGACATGGCGGTGGGGGAGAGCCGCTCCTGACACGGACCAGGGCCCGACATCTGGTCAGACGCCGGGCCCCGCGGTGGAAGGGTGTTCTCTCGCTGTCCGATCGCTGCCTCCTGTCCTCGTCGGTGGGTCCGACTGGTAGGAATCACAGCCGCGCACCCTGGGTGCCCGCTGTGCACGGCCTGGGATGTCCGTACGAGGCGGAGTCGGTACGGTGAGGGGCGTGCCCCTTCCGGAACGGACCTGCGTCGGCTGCCGTGCGCGAGCGCCGATGACGGACCTGGTACGTGTCGTGGCCGTGGGCCCCGGCGTCGAGGTCGACGCCCGTCACCGGCTGCCCGGCCGGGGCGCGTGGGTCCACGCGCGACGCAGCTGCATCGAGACCGCCACGCGGCGCAAGGCGTGGGCGCGGGCGCTGAGGGCGCCCGGAATCGTCGCGGACGCCGAGGAGCTCTGCGCCCGCGTCGGATTTCTGGCAGGCGACGAGTAGGGCCTAGACTTGGCGGCTGACTGCCCGATCGGGCAGGTGACGACCAGAAAGTGGGCTAACGCTCATGACCACTCGATGAGTACGCCGCAATGAGCAACACCACCAACTAACCGGTCCGACTGCGCTGAGCTCCGGACCTGAAGGAGATCATGGCCAAGGTCCGTGTCTGGGAGCTCGCCAAGGAGCTCGGACTCGAAAGCAAGGATTTACTCACCACCCTCAATGACATGGGCGAGTTCGTCCGGTCCGCATCGTCGACCCTCGAAGCGCCCGTCGTCCGCAAGGTGCGTGAGAAGGCGTCCACCGACGCCGCACCCGCCGCCCAAGCCGCCGCGGCTCCGGCTCCGGCTGTACGGGAGGCGCGTCCCGCCCCGGCTGCCCCTGCGCCGGCGGCGACCGTCACCCCCACCGCTCCGGCCGTACGGCCGCGCCCTGCCGCACCTGCTCCGGCGCCCGCTCCCACGGCGTCGGCTCCGGCGCCCGCACGGACGACCCCGGCCCCTGCCGCACCGAGCCCCCGTCCGGCGTCGGCCGCTCCGGGCCCGCGTCCCGCCGCTCCGTCGGCGGCGCCGCGTCCGGGCGCCGTTCCCACGCCCCGTCCCGGCGCACCCCGTCCCGGTGCCCCGTCGCCGAGCGCGGTCGGCCGTCGTCCCGGCGCGCCGAGGCCGGGCAACAACCCGTACGCGGCGTCCCAGGGCATGGGCGTCCGCCGTCCCGGGCCTCGCCCCGACGGGTCGACCTCGTCTCGTCCCGGTGGTCCCGGCGCGGGCACCGAGTCGCGCATTCCGCGTCCCGGCGGCTCTGCCGGCCCTCGTCCCGGCGGAATGCCTCGCCCGAACCCGGGCATGATGCCCAAGCAGGCCTCCGGCTCGCTGGGAGGCCCCTCGACTCGTGCACGCGCCGGCGGCCCCGGTGGTCCCGGCCGCGGCCGTGGCGGCGTCGGCGTCGGCGCTGCCCCGGGTCGTCCCGGCGGTGCACCGGGTGGCGCTCCCGCCGGTGGGGGTCGCGGCCGTGGCGGCCGTGGCGGCTCCGGCACGCAGGGTGCCTTCGGTCGCAACGGTGCTCCGGGCCGTCGTGGGCGCAAGTCGAGGAAGCAGCGTCGTCAAGAGTTCGACCAGATGGAGGCGCCGACGATCGGTGGCGTGAGGATCCGTCAGGGTGACGGGTCCACGATCCGCCTCGCGCGCGGTGCCTCGCTGACCGACCTCGCCGACAAGATCGGCGTGGAGGCGGCAACCCTCGTACAGGTCCTGTTCAACCTGGGCGAGATGGTCACCGCCACCCAGTCGGTGGCCGACGACACGCTGCAGGTCCTGGGCGCGGAGCTCAACTACGACATCCAGGTCGTCTCCCCTGAGGACGAGGACCGCGAGCTGCTCGAGAGCTTCGACATCGAGTTCGGCGAGAACGCCGGCGATGAGGAGGACCTCGCGCCCCGTCCGCCGATCGTCACCGTCATGGGTCACGTCGACCACGGCAAGACGAAGCTCCTCGACGCGCTGCGGCACTCGAACGTCGTGGCGGGCGAGGCCGGTGGCATCACGCAGGCCATCGGCGCCTACCAGGTCGAGACCGAGGTCGACGGCGCGGAGCGCAAGGTGACCTTCATCGACACCCCGGGCCACGAGGCGTTCACCGCCATGCGAGCCCGCGGTGCGAAGTCCACCGACATCGCGGTGCTCGTCGTGGCCGCTGACGACGGCGTGATGCCCCAGACGATCGAGGCGCTCAACCACGCCAAGGCGGCCGAGGTGCCGATCGTGGTCGCGGTGAACAAGATCGACAAGCCGACCGCCGACCCCGTGAAGGTCCGCGGCCAGCTCACCGAGTTCGGGCTCATCCCCGAGGAGTACGGCGGCGACACGATGTTCGTCGACGTCTCCGCGACGGCGAGGACCGGGCTCGACGAGCTGCTCGAGGCGATCGTCCTCACCGCGGACGCCGAGCTCGACCTCCGCGCGAACCCGGACATGCCCGCACAGGGCGTGGCGATCGAGGCACACCTCGACCGAGGCCGGGGCCCCGTGGCGACCGTGCTCGTTCACCGCGGGACGCTCCACGTCGGCGACTCGATCGTCGCCGGCTCGGCGTACGGTCGCGTCCGCGCGATGATCAACGACCAGGGCGAGACGATCGTCGCGGCACCCCCGTCGACACCGGTCCAGGTCCTGGGCCTCACGTCGGTCTCGGGTGCCGGTGACAACTTCCTGGTCGTCGAGGACGACAGGAAGGCGCGCCAGATCGCGGAGCGCCGCGAGGCACGGATGCGGGCGGCGATGCTGTCCAAGGCCACCCGGCGCAAGACTCTCGACCAGCTGTTCGAGCAGCTCGCCAAGGGCGAGGTCCAGGAGCTCAAGCTCATCCTCAAGGGCGACACCGCAGGTTCGGTGGAGGCGCTGGAGGACGAGCTGCTCAAGATCGAGGTCGGCGACGACATCGGCGTACGGATCATCGACCGTGGTGTCGGCGCGATCACCGAGACGAACGTCACCCTGGCGTCCGCCTCCGACGCGGTCATCATCGGCTACAACGTCCGGCCCCAGGGGAAGGCGACCGAGCTCGCCGACCGCGAAGGCGTGGACATCCGGTACTACTCGGTCATCTACCAGGCGATCGACGAGGTCGAGGCTGCTCTCAAGGGCATGCTCAAGCCGGTGTTCGCCGAGGAGGTCCGGGGCCAGGCCGAGATCCGCGAGATCTTCCGCTCCTCCAAGGTCGGGATCATCGCGGGCTGCATGGTCATCGACGGAACGATCCGGCGACACGCCAAGGCCCGGCTCCTGCGCGACGGCATCGTCATCACGGAGACGGATATCAACACGCTTCGCCGCGAGAAGGACGACGTCACCGAGGTGCGGGAAGGGTTCGAGTGCGGCCTCACGCTGCACAACTACTCCGACCTCCACATCGGCGACATCATCGAGACCTTCGAGATGGTGGAGAAGCCGCGCGTCTGAGATTCCTGAGCTCGCCGGAAGGGAGAACCATGACCAGCCCGCACGCGCTCAAGCGCGCCGAGCAGATCAAGCACATCGCCGCAGAGATGCTGGAGAAGCGGGTCAAGGACACCCGGCTCGGCTTCGTCACCATCACCGACGTGAGGCTCAGCAAGGACAGCCACGACTGCACCCTCTTCTACACGGTCCTCGGGACCGACGAGGAGCGTGCGGACACCGCCGCCGCACTCGAGGCCGCACGCGGCCAGATCCGTACCGCCGTGTCGCGCCGGCTCGGCCTGAGGTTCGCGCCGACGATCTCGTTCGTCGCCGACGCCATGCCCGAGACGAGCGCCCACATGGAGGAGCTGCTGGCCCAGGCGCGCGCCGTGGACGAGCAGGTCGCGGCGCAGGCCGCGGGGGCGGCATACGCGGGTGAGGCGGACCCCTACCGCAAGCCCGCGGACTCCGACGACGTGGACGAGTGACTCCGGTCTCCGGCGTTCTCGTCGTCGACAAGCCTCAGGGCATCACGTCGCACGGCGTCGTCGCCCGCGTCCGGCGCCTGGCCGGGACGCGCAAGGTCGGCCATGCCGGCACGCTCGACCCCATGGCGACGGGTGTCCTCGTCATCGGAGTCGGCCGAGCGACCCGGCTCCTCGGCCAGCTCACCCTCCACGACAAGCGCTACCTCGCGACCGTACGGCTGGGCCAGGAGACGTCGACCGAGGACGCGGACGGCGAGGTGACCGCGACGCACGGCGCTCCGGAGGTGACGGAGCCTGATGTGCGTGCTGCAGCAGTCCCGTTCCTCGGGGAGATCGACCAGGTGCCCAGCGCGGTGTCCGCGATCAAGGTGGACGGCGTCCGCTCGTACCGGCGGGTGCGGTCCGGGGAGGACGTCGTGCTCCCGGCCCGTCGCGTCACCATCAGCCGGCTGGATGTCGGCACCCTGACGCCTGCTGTCGCCTCGGACGGCACGCCGGTCGTCGACGTGGAGCTGGATGTCGAGTGCTCCTCCGGCACGTACATCCGGGCCCTCGCCCGCGACCTGGGTGACGCGCTCGGCGTGGGGGGCCACCTCACGGCCCTGCGCCGGACCCGCGTCGGTCCGTTCACGCTCGACGACTCCCGCCTCGGCCCGGACCTCGACGTCCCGGGGATCCCCGACGACGCCTGGCTCACGCCGGCCGCCGCGGCGACCCGGTGCCTGCCGTCGCTGACCGTCGACGCGGAGGAGGCGGCGGCGGTCGCGCACGGGCGAGCGCTGTCGCATCAGCTCGAGGGGGTCACGGCGGTGATCGGTCCCGCAGGGACCCTGCTCGCCCTGTACCGTCCAGCAGGGGACCGCGCGGTCCCCGACACAGTCTTCGTCGACGGGGAGGGTCAGTGATCACGGGTGGTCCGACAGTGGTGGCGATCGGCAACTTCGACGGCGTCCACCTCGGACATCGTGAGGTGCTCGCGGCGGCCCGTGCCCTGAGGCCGGGTGCGCCCCTCGTCGCGGTGACGTTCTGGCCGCACCCCATGGTGGTGCTGAGACCCGACGCGGCACCGGAGCTCCTCTGCGACCTCCCGGAGCGGATCGAGCTCCTGCGCCACGCAGGCGCAGACGAGGTACGCGTCGTCGAGTTCTCGCGGCGAGTGGCCGACTGGTCCCCCCAGGAGTTCGTCGACCACGTCCTCAGCCCGCTGCACCCTGCGACCGTCGTCGTGGGGGAGAACTTCAGGTTCGGAAAGGGCGCCCTCGGGACCGTCGACACGCTCCGCGAGCTGGGAGCGGGGAGGTTCGACGTCATCGCGCTGCCCCTGGTGAGCGACGTCGCCGCGCTCTCGTCGACGCGGGTCCGGCGCGCCCTGGACGACGGCGACGTGGAGGCCGCAGCCCACATCCTCGGCCGGCCGTTCCGCTACACCGGGATCGTCGTCATGGGCGACCAGCGGGGTCGCACCCTCGGCTATCCCACCGCCAACCTCACGGTGCCCTCCGGGCACGCGTGTCCGGCGGACGGCGTGTACGCGGGATGGCTGACCTGTCTCGAGAAGCCCGGCGCCGAGCCCATGGCCGCCGCGATCTCCGTCGGTACGAACCCGACGTTCGACGGCGTCGAGCGCCGGGTGGAGACGTACGTCCTCGACCGCACGGACCTCGAGCTGTACGGGTGCCGCATCGGCGTCGACTTCATCGCCCGGCTCCGCGGCCAGGTGAAGTTCGGCTCGCTCGAGGACCTCGTTGTGCAGATGGACGCCGACGTCGTCCAGGCGCGCGAGGTGCTCGGCGTCGAGGCGCCTCAGAACTGACGCAGCCGCTTCCGGTAGATCGCGTCGTGGAAGACCTCGCCGGGGTGCCCCTGCGGCGAGTCGCCGCCCACGATGCGGTGGTCGCCCGTCGGCTCGTACCCCAGCGACAGGTACAGGGGGATGGCCTTGTAGTTGTCCGGGTCGACGCCGAGGAAGATCTCCTCGTAGCCGAGGTCACGGGCGACGTTCTCCACGTGCAGGTCGAGCAGCCGGCCGATGCCCTGGCGGCGGGCGTGCTGGTAGACGTACATGTTGCGGAGCTCGGGCATGAGCGGGCCCGGCCTGAGGTCGAGGACGACCGTCCCCAGGGGATCGCCGGCGCGCAGGGCGACGTAGTACGAGGAGTCCCCGTCGACGGCGTCGGCGAAGCGGCGGTCGCAGACGAAGTCCTCCGTGCGGTCCTCCAGCTTCCTCAGCGCCGGCAGGTCCTCGGAGCGGACCAGTCGGATCTCGATCTCGGCGTCGTTGGTCATCCGAACCCCCAATACCTCCTGTGTGAACTCACGCAACCTAGCCCATCCACCTGTCGGGCGTGTGTCTTTGCCGAGGCGCGCAACGGTCCGGCAGGTGGCGCCGGCTCGACCGTCGGCCGGGGATTTCGCGCCCCTGGACGACTGCTGGTAGCCTCGGATCGCCGTTCGATCGGCCGCGACCGCCCAAGTGCCCCGACCGCACCCGCGACAGGGGCATCGCGCAACGGGACAACGAGAGGAGTGCACGTCGATGGACGCTGCCACCAAGAAGAAGATCATCGAAGACTATGCAGCAACCCCGGGTGACACAGGTTCGCCCGACGTGCAGATCGCGTTGCTCACCAAGCGCATCTCGCACCTCACGGAGCACCTCAAGGCTCACAAGGGCGACCACCACAGCCGCCGGGGCCTCATGCTCATGGTCGGCCAGCGCCGTCGCCTGCTGAACTACGTCGCGAAGAACGACATCGAGCACTACCGCAAGCTCATCGAGCGCCTCGGTCTGCGCCGGTGAGTCCTGGGGTCCACCCGTGGGGTGGGCCCCTCCTCACATCCGCCCCCGGATCATCCGGGGACGACAACACAACACATCACTTCGCGAGCCCGGGACGGGCGAAGCGGCGGTCTCCGGTAGTGGGGCTCGGGTGGCGACACGCTCCCCGCGCTCCTCGATCGAAGACCGGATCCGGTTCGTCGACGGGTGAGGCACTCGTAGGTCTCGCTGCTCGCGCGATGAGGAAGGATTCCCCATGGAGGGACCCGATCTGAAGTTCACCGAAGCCGTCATCGACAACGGCTCGTACGGCAGGCACGTCGTCCGGTTCGAGTCGGGCCTGCTGGCCCGGCAGGCCGCCGGCTCTGCGGCCGTCTACCTCGACGAGGACACGATGGTCCTCTCGGCGACGACCGCCGCCAACAGCCCTCGTGACGCCATCGACTTCTTCCCGCTGACGGTCGACGTCGAGGAGCGCATGTACGCCGCGGGCCGGATCCCCGGCTCGTTCTTCCGCCGTGAGGGGCGTCCGGGCGAGGCCGCGATCCTCGCGGCCCGTCTCATCGACCGCCCGCTGCGTCCGTGCTTCGTCAAGGGCCTGCGCAACGAGGTCCAGGTCGTCGCGACCGTCATGGCCCTCAACCCCGAGGTGCTGTACGACGTCGTGGCGATCAACGCCGCGTCCGCGTCGACCACCCTCGCGGGCCTGCCCTTCAGTGGTCCGATCGGTGGCGTCCGCGTCGCCCTCATCGGCAGCACGTGGGTCGGCTTCCCGACCGTGAAGCAGCTCGAGGACGCCACGTTCGACATGGTCGTCGCGGGCCGGGTGCTCCCTGACGGCGACGTCGCGATCATGATGGTCGAGGCCGAGTCCACCGAGGCGACGTGGGACCTGGTCCGCTCCGGCCGTACCGCCCCCACCGAGGAGGTCGTGGCGCAGGGGCTCGAGGAGTCCAAGAAGTTCATCAAGGCCCTGTGCGACGCGCAGGCCGAGCTCGCAGCCCAGTTCCCGAAGCCGACCAAGCAGTTCCCGGTCTTCCTCGACTACGAGCCCGACGTGTACGAGGCGGTGGCCGCTGCGGCGACCGACCGCACCCGTGAGGTCCAGTCGATCCCGGGCAAGCAGGACCGTGAGACGGCGACCGAGGAGCTGCTCGCAGCCCTCAAGGCGGAGCTCGGTCCGCAGTTCCCGGACCGCGAGAAGGAGATCACGGGCGCGTACCGTGCCCTGACCAAGAAGATCGTCCGCCACCGGACGCTCACCGAGAAGGTCCGCATCGACGGTCGAGGCGTCCGGGACATCCGTACCCTCTCGTCCGAGGTCGGCGTGCTCCCGCGCGTCCACGGGTCGGCTCTGTTCATGCGCGGCGAGACCCAGATCCTGGGCGTCACCACGCTGAACATGCTCGACATGGAGCAGAAGCTCGACACGCTCGCGCCGGAGACCACCAAGCGCTACATGCACAACTACAACTTCCCGCCGTACTCCACCGGCGAGACCGGTCGCGTGGGCTCGCCCAAGCGCCGTGAGATCGGCCACGGTGCGCTCGCCGAGCGTGCCCTCGTGCCGGTGCTGCCGAAGCGCGAGGAGTTCCCGTACGCGATCCGTCAGGTGTCCGAGGCCCTCGGCTCCAACGGCTCCACGTCCATGGGCTCGGTGTGCGCCTCGACCCTGTCGCTGCTCAACGCCGGTGTGCCGCTCAAGGCTCCGGTCGCGGGCATCGCCATGGGCCTCATGAGCGAGGAGGTCGACGGCAAGACGAGCTACATCGCCTTGACCGACATCCTCGGCGCCGAGGACGCCCTCGGCGACATGGACTTCAAGGTCGCCGGTACGCGTGACTTCGTCACCGCCCTCCAGCTCGACACCAAGCTCAACGGCATCCCCGCCGACGTGCTCGCCGGTGCCCTGCTGCAGGCTCGCGAGGCCCGGTTCACGCTCCTGGACGTCATGGCCGAGGCCATCGACACCCCGGACGAGATGAGCCTGTACGCGCCGCGCATCCTGACGGTCAAGATCCCCGTCGACAAGATCGGCGAGGTCATCGGTCCCAAGGGCAAGGTCATCAACCAGATCCAGGACGACACGGGCGCCAACCTGTCGATCGAGGAGGACGGCACCGTGTACATCGGTGCGTCCAGTGGCGAGGCCGCCGAGGCCGCGCGCACGCTGGTCAACGCCATCGCCAACCCGACGATGCCGGAGAAGGGCGAGCGGTACCTCGGTACGGTCGTCAAGCTCACCCCGTTCGGTGCCTTCATCTCCCTGCTCCCGGGCAAGGACGGCCTGCTCCACATCTCGAAGCTCCGGCCGCTGGCCGGGGGCGCTCGCGTGGAGAACGTCGAGGACGTGCTGTCGGTGGGCCAGAAGCTCCAGGTCGAGATCTCCGAGATCGACGACCGTGGCAAGCTCTCCCTGGTCCCGGTGGTCGAGGAGGCCGCCGCAGCGGAGTGAGCGCGTCCCACGGCCCAGGAGCCTGGGGAGCCGTGGCGAGACAGTGACGACGAGCCGTCCGGAACTCCGGGCGGCTCGTCTACGCTGTGCAGGGATCAACCATCGGGAGGCCGCATGCGCGTCGCAGTGTTCGGAGTGAACGGTCGGATGGGTGGCGAGGTGTGCCGCGCGGTCACCACGAGCCCTGACCTCGATCTCGTCGCCGGTCTCGACGTGGGCGACAACCGCAACGACGCGCGTCGCGCCCAGGTGGTCGTCGACTTCACCCACCCCGACGGCGTCATGGACAACGTGAAGTGGTGCATCGACAACGGGCTCCACATGGTGGTCGGCACGACGGGCTTCACCCAGGAGCGCTACGACGAGATCCGGGCATGGCTCGGTGACGACCCGAGCGTGGGCGTCCTGGTGGCCGCGAACTTCTCGATCGGCGCCGTCCTCATGATGCACTTCGCCTCGGTGGCCGCCGCACACTACGACAGTGCGGAGATCATCGAGCTCCACCACCCCACCAAGGCCGACGCCCCGTCCGGCACGGCCGTGGCGACCGCGCACATGATCGCCGCGACCCGCCAGGACGCCGGTCTCGGGGACGTCCCCGACGGCACGGTCCATGCGCTCCCGGGGGCCCGCGGCGCCATCGTCGACGGGATCCACGTCCACGGCGTACGGCTGGGCGGGCTCCTCGCCCACCAGGAGGTCCTGTTCGGATCGTCCGGCGAGACCCTGACCATCCGGCACGACTCGATGGACCGGGCGTCCTTCATGCCCGGCGTGGTGTCGGCCATTCGCTGGGTCCCCACGCACCCGGGGCTCACGGTCGGGATCGGTCCGCTGCTGGGCCTGGAGGGCTGAGCTCTTGGCGTCGTCCGCACCCAGAAGGGCCATGAGGGCCCTCATCGCCCTCGCAGTCGTCGCTGCGCTGCTCGCCGCGGCCGTCGGCATCGGTGACACGGCTGGTCGCCGGTACGCGGAGGACAGAGCTGCACAGGCGATCCTCCAGCGCTCGGGCCTCGTCTCCAGCGTCGCGATCACCGACCAGGTGTTCGTGCTGTCGCTCGTGCGTCAGCGCTTCGACAATGTCGACGTGGAGTTCCCGGCGATGCCGATCAGCGCTCGGAGCCGGTCGCTGACGCCGAAGGTCGACATCAACCTCACCGATGTCGTCGCCACGGACGGCTTCTCCCGGTTCGTGGCCACCAAGGCGACGGCCGTCGCCTCGCTGCAGTGGAGCCAGGTGTCGACGCTCGCGGGGTACACGGTCTCGCCGGACGGGTCGGGGATCGCGATCGCCGTGAACTACGCCCTGTACGGGATCAAGGTCACCGGCACCGTGACCGCGACCCCGGCCATCAAGGACGGACAGCTCGTCCTCACGAACACGGCGCTCAAGGTCGCGGGCGTCGACGTACCTCCCGCGATCACGAGCTACCTCCTGGCCGAGGTCGCGGCGCCCGTCGACCTGGGCCTGCCGAAGCCGTTCGTCGCCACGTCGCTGACGGTCACGAAGGACGCGCTGACGATCACGGCGGTCGGGAACGACGTGGACGTCACCGCCCTCGGCTGAGCGCTCAGGACACCGAGATGTCGGTGTGCAGGCGGACGAGCTTGACCCTCCCCGCCGGCCCCTCGGCACTGGCGTGGATCCCGTCAGGCGCCCAGCCCATGTCCTGCAGCCACGCGCGGAGCTCGTCGGCGGTGCTGGGGAGCCACCACGTGGCACGGGTGAAGCCGTCCGCCCGGAGGGTGTCCACAGCGGCCTGGACGAGCCGCGTGCCGTGCCCGCGGGACCGCTCAGGGGGCCGGACCATGAGCTCGATGACCTGCCCGTCCTCGGCGCCGGCGTCCTCATCCTCGGAGGGTCCCACGGCGACCATGCCCACCACGGTCTCGTGCTCCGTCGCGACGAGGACCCTGTACGAGGCGAGCGGAGGCCGGAGGATCGACCTGTGCCACACCTCGGCCAGGGCGTCGACGTCCGTCTGCGCGTACAGCCCGTGCAGGGGATGGGCGGGGTCGGCCATGAGGCCGTACTGGATGGACGCGATGTCGTACGCCTCGCGGGGGAGCGCGAGCCGCACGAACCCGGGCGCGTGGTCGGTCACCGGGCGGAGCCTACCCGCTCGGACCGCTCCGGAGGGGCCAGAGTCCGTGGAGGGCGTCGGGCACTAGGGTTGGGACGTGCCTAATGCCGGAGTCCGTACCCCACCGTCCCTCGCCCGCGACACCCTGCGCGTGGTCCCGTTGGGCGGACTCGGGGACGTGGGCCGGAACATGACGTGCTTCGAGATCAACGGCCGACTGCTGCTCGTCGACTGCGGCGTGCTGTTCCCCGAGGACGACCACCCGGGCGTCGACCTCATCCTCCCGGGCCTCGACGCGATCGCTGACCGGCTGGACGACGTCGAGGCGCTCGTCCTGACCCATGGCCACGAGGACCACATCGGCGCGGTCCCGTACCTGCTCCGGCAGCGCACCTCGATCCCCGTCGTGGGCAGCTCGCTGACCCTGGGGTTCCTCCGCGAGAAGCTGCGCGAGCACCGTCTGCGCGATGTCGCGTTCACGGAGGTCGCGGAGGGCGGCCGGCTGCAGCTCGGGCCGTTCGACCTCGAGTTCCTCGCCGTCAACCACTCGATCCCCGACGCGCTGGCTGTGTGCATACGGACGGCCGCGGGCACCGTGCTCCACACGGGCGACTTCAAGATGGACCAGCTGCCCCTCGACAGCAGGGTCACGGACCTTCGCGGGTTCGGTCGGCTCGGGGCCGAGGGCGTCGACCTGTTCATGACGGACTCGACGAACGCCGAGAACAGCGGCTTCACGCCCTTCGAGCGCGAGGTCGAGCCGGCGCTGGAGCGTGTGTTCCAGACCGCCACGCGGAGGGTCGTAGTGGCGTGCTTCGCCTCCCACGTGCACCGCGTCCAGCAGATCATGGACCTCGCGGTCGCCCACGGTCGCAAGGTCTGCTACGTGGGCCGCTCGATGGTGCGCAACATGGGGGTCGCCCGCGACCTGGGCTTCCTCAAGGTGCCCGGCGACACCCTCGTCGAGCTGGCGGCGATGAAGGACCTGCCGGACGACCGGGTCGTCATCATCTCGACGGGCTCGCAGGGCGAGCCCCTGTCCGCCCTCGCCCGGATGGCGAACCGGGAGCACCCTCACGTCGAGCTCGGCCCCGGCGACACCGTCCTGCTCGCGTCGTCGCTCATCCCGGGCAACGAGAACTCCGTGTACCGCGTCATCAACGGCCTGTCGAAGATCGGCACCCGGGTCGTGCACAAGGGCAACGCCCTCGTCCACGTGTCCGGCCACGCGAGCGCGGGCGAGCTGCTGTACTGCTACAACATCGTCAAGCCGCGCAACGTCATGCCGGTCCACGGCGAGGTCCGCCACCTCATCGCGAACGCGAACCTCGCGATCGCGACCGGCGTGCCCAAGGACCGCGTCATCATCGCCGAGGACGGCGACGTGGTCGACCTGGCCGACGGCAAGGCGCGCAAGGTGGGGCGGATCGACGCCGGCTACATCCTCGTCGACGGAGCGAGCGTCGGCGGGCTGTCCGAAGAGGCCCTGGCCGACCGCAAGGTGCTGGGCTCCGAGGGCTTCATCACGGTCGTCGCGGCGATCAACCTTCACGCGAAGCGCCTCGTGTCCCTCGACATCCACGCGCGCGGCTTCGTCGAGGACGACACGGTGTTCGACGACGTACGACAGCAGCTCATCGACGAGCTCCGCGCGGCCCTCCTCGACGACGTGGACGACCAGCACCGGCTCCAGCAGCTCATGCGCCGTACCGTCGGTCGGTGGGTGTCGGGCACGCACCGGCGCCGTCCCATGATCGTGCCGGTCGTCGTCGCCACCTGACCGCGCCTGGTGCGTCGATTCGCACGTGCCGTGCCCGTACGTTATTCTTTCCAGGTTGCGTGGGCGCCGGACGGTGCCCGTTCCCACAGTTCGAGGAGTTGTCCCATGGCCGCCGTGTGCGACATCTGCGCCAAGCGCCCCGGTTTCGGTCACAACGTGCCGTGGTCGAAGAAGAAGACCAACCGTCAGTGGAGCCCCAACATCCAGCGCGTGCGCGCCGTGGTGAACGGCACCCCGAAGCGTCTCAACGTGTGCACCGGTTGCCTGAAGTCCGGCAAGGTCACCCGCTGACCTGAGTCATCCCGAAGAGCCCGCCGAACCCGGCGGGCTCTTCGTGCGTCCGGGACCGGCGGGGTCAGGACGCGGCGGCACGGCGCGGCGTCGCCAGCTCGGCGAGCCTCAGCTCACCGGAGAGGACGTCGTCGAGGTCCTGTCTCAGCAGGTCGTCCTCCGCAGCGGCGCGGGCCGCCCTGAGGACGGCGCGGACACGGCGTTCGGCGGACGTGCCCAGCACCTCGGGTGTGACTCGTACGGTCTTGCTCGCTCTCGCGGACATGACTCACCATCCGATGCTCGTCGGCCCGAAGGCCGGGTGGATCCGGTTGCCCGGGGGAAGTTCCACAGGCGGTGTCGCCATCGCCTGCGCAGACAGTAGCCGCCCGGTGTCGCCCGCCGCCCCATCTCGCGCCTGACACGCGGGCGGCCGGTACATTCCTGCTCATGTCAGCGAGCTCCACGGAAGCGGTGGCCGGCCTTCCCTAGGCTGTGGCCGTGGCTGACGTGTGGCAGACCCCGCTGTTCCGGGCTCTCGAGGAGCCTGCGACGCGCCTCGTGGGGGACAAGACCGGCAAGGCGTTCGAGGCGCTCGGCATCCGTACGGTCCACGACGTCCTGCGCCACCTGCCCCGCCACCTCATGAGCGGCACGGAGACCACGGACCTGTCACAGCTCATGGACGACTACCGCCGCGGCACGAGCGACGACTACGTGGCCGTCGTCGCGCGTGTCGCGTCCATGAGGCAGAAGGGGGATCCGCCCCGCCTCCGGCTGGAGGTGCGGCTCACCGACGGCACGGGTCACCTCGACGTGACCTTCTTCGGCAAGAAGCACGTCATCGACTACTGGCAGAAGCTCCTGAGCCTGCCCGGGAGGGGGATCTTCGCGGGCAAGCTGTCCTCCTTCCGGGACAGCCCGCAGCTGGCGCATCCGGCGTTCGTCATCGAGACCGCGAAGGGCCTCGTGGGCAGCGCGGAGAGCCAGCGGGTGGCGAGACAGGTCACCCGGTCGAGCTATGTCGGGCTCTACCCGCAGTCGGCCAAGCTGCCGACCTGGACGATCTCGGAGTGCGCCGAGCTCGCCATCGAGCACATCGCAGGGCTCGAGGACGCCATGCCCGAGTGGGTACGCGACGAGGCGGACGTCGTCGACTTCGAGGCGGCGTGCCGGGCGGTGCACATCCCCACGAGCCGCGAGGAGCACGCCGCGGGGCGGCGGCGGCTGATCTTCGACGAGGCCTTCGCCACCCAGGTCGCCATGGCGTACCGGCGGCAGGACGCCAGGCTTCATCGTGCACATGCCTGGACGCGACGTACGGGCGGGCTGCTCGACGCGTTCGACGAGCGCCTGCCGTTCCCTCTCACCGACCAGCAGGTCGCGGTGAGCGACGAGCTGTTCGCCGACCTCGCCCGCACACGCCCCATGCAGCGACTGCTCCAAGGGGAGGTGGGCTCCGGGAAGACCGTCGTCGCGCTCCGCGCGATGCTCACCGTCGTCGACGGCGGGGGACAGGCCGTGCTCCTCGCACCCACCGAGGTGCTCGCGCAGCAGCACGCCGCGAGCGTACGGGCGTTGCTCGGCGACCTCGGGGCGGGGGCGACGCTGGGTGCTCCCGAGCAGGCCACGGATGTCGTGCTCCTGACCGGGTCGACGCCCGCCGCGCAGCGCCGGGAGGTGCTGGACAGGATCGCGTCGGGGGAGGCCGGGATCGTCATCGGCACCCATGCCCTGCTCGAGCGACGGGTCGAGTTCGCCGAGCTCGGCCTCGTCGTCGTCGACGAGCAGCACCGCTTCGGGGTCGAGCAGCGGAACGCGCTCGGCTCCCGCGGCGACCAGCACCCGCACGTCCTCGTCATGACCGCCACGCCGATCCCGCGATCCGTGGCGATGACCGTGTTCGGCGACCTCGAGGTGTCGACGATCACGGAGCTGCCGCTCGGACGCGCGGACGTGTCGACCACCGTCGTCGACCAGGTCGCGCGCCCGGCGTGGGTCGAGCGCGCCTGGCAACGGGTCGCGGAGGAGGCCGCCGAGGGACGTCAGTCGTTCGTCATCACCCCGCGGATCGGCGCGAAGGACGAGGCCCCGGGGGCCTCCGTGGAGGAGACGTACGCCCGTCTCTCGGCCGGGCCGCTCGCCGGCCTCAGGGTCGGGATGCTGCACGGGCGTCTTCCGGCCGATGAGAAGGCCGACGTGATGCGCCGCTTCGCCGCGGGTGAGCTCGACGTCCTGGTCGCCACCACGGTCGTCGAGGTGGGGGTCGACGTGCCGAACGCCACGATGATGGTGGTCTGCGACGCCGAGAGCTTCGGGATCTCCCAGCTCCACCAGCTCCGAGGACGAATCGGTCGGGGCAGCCATCCGGGCGTCTGCCTGCTGCTCACCTCGGCCGCCGCCGGGACGAGCGCGCGCGACCGGCTCGACGCCGTGGCGTCGACGAGGGACGGCTTCGTCCTCTCCGAGGTGGACCTCGCGCAGCGGCGTGAGGGCGATGTGCTGGGCCGCAGCCAGGCAGGCGGGCGGTCGAGCCTGAGGCTCCTTCGCGTGCTGGACCACGCGGAGGACATCGCGCTGGCCAGGAGCCTCGCCGAGAAGGTCGTCGAGCGGGACCCGGAGCTCTGCGACCCGGGTGTGCGCGACTACGTCACGCAGGTCGAGCAGCTCGCGGAGGGGGAGTGGCAGGAGGCGACGTGAGGGCCGTCCCGAGGGGTGGGTACGGCTAGACGGGCCGCTTCCCGTACCGGAACTCCGGCAGCGGGTCAGGCCCGAACGCGAACCGACGGCCCGTGATCTCCTCGGGGGTCACCCGCACGAAGTTCGTCTTGACCGTCGGGATCCACGGACGCAGCGGCAGGGCCTCCGCCCGGTCGTGCTCCTCTCCCGACGGGATGACCTCGGCCGTGCCCTTGATGACCACGCTCCACCCGCCGTCGTCGTTCCAGCCGTCCGCCTCGAAGCACACGCGCTCGTTGATGACGAGCTCGACGAGCTTGGAGCCCTCGGCCGTCCGGAAGACCACGCTCTCGCCGTCGACGACGAAGTTGAGGGGGAAGATCTCAGGAATTCCCTGGACCGCGGTCGCCAGGCGACCGACGGCCTGACTGGCGAGAAGATCCCAGCAGTGGCTCTCGTCGAGGACGGTCACAGGGTTGGCGGATTCGGTCATGCCTCATTCAAACACGCCCCTACCCTGTGGGTGTGAGCAGGGTGATCGGTGGACGGTTCCGCGGGCAGCGTCTGGCGGCGCCGCCCGGCGACCGTACCCGGCCCACCAGCGACCGCGTCCGCGAGGCAGTCTTCAGCTCGCTCGTCTCCTGGCTCGGCACCGGCGACCTGCCCGGGGACGAGGCGCTGGCCGGCGTCGGGTTCCTCGACCTGTACGGGGGAAGCGGAGGCGTCGCGATCGAGGCAGCCAGCCGTGGCGCGGCGCCTGTGCGCCTCGTCGAGCGGGACGCCAAGGTCGCCGCGGTCGCGCGCCGCAACGCCGGCCACGTCTCCGCCGCCGTCCAGGTGACGACGGCACCCGTCGCGGCCTTCCTCTCCGGGAGCGCCGACGTCCCGTACGACATCGTCTGGCTCGACCCCCCGTACGCGGTCGGCGACGAGGAGCTCTCGGCCGCCGTGACGTCGGTCGTCGAGCACGGGTGGCTCGCCCCCGACGGGCTGGTCGTCGTCGAGCGCTCGAGCCGTACGCCCGACCCGGTTCTCCCACCCCGGCTCGATGACGTGTGGTATCGCCGCTACGGTGAGACGACTATCCACTACGCGACGAGGAAGGCGGCCCCGTGAGAGCAGTCGTGCCGGGATCCTTCGACCCCATCACGAACGGCCACCTCGACGTGATCCGGCGGGCCCGGGCCATCTTCGACGAGGTCGTCGTGGCGGTCGGGGCCAACTCGAGCAAGACGTACCTCTTCGAGCCCGCCGAAAGGCTCGAGCTCGTGAGGGCGGCGACCGCCGACATCGACGGGGTGAGCGTCGAGCCGCTCGCCGGGCTGCTCGTGGAGTTCTGCCGCTCCCAGGGCGCGGAGGCGATCGTCAAGGGCGGGCGTGCCGGACCAGACTTCGACTTCGAGGTGAGCATGGCGCGCATGAATCACTCCATGACGGGTGTGGAGACCGTGATCTTGCCCGCCTCCGCACAGTGGTGCTTCGTTTCCAGCACACTGGTGCGAGAGATTGCGAGGCTGGGGGGCAACGCGGCACCCTACGTCCCAGACGTGGTGGCCGCGCGACTCGCCATGAGGAGGCCACATGATTGACAACAACGCGCCGGACGCCGACGCACACCAGCTCTCGGCGACGGAGAAGGACCTGGCGAGACTGAGGTCCATCGTCGTCGAGGCACGTCAGGTGCCCATGTCGGCCAGCTGCATGGTGAACCGGAGCGAGGTGCTGAGCCTCATCGACAGCATCGTCGCCGGCCTTCCCGACGTGATCCAGAGGTCCCGCACGGTCATCACCGAGCAGTTCACGGCCCACGCTCACGCCCGCGAGCAGGCCGCCGAGATCCTCGAGAGCGCCCGCAACGAGGCCAAGGAGATCGCCAGCGTGTCGGGAGTCGCACGTGAGGCGAACGAGTACGCCGCGATGACGCGGGCGCAGGCGGACGAGGAGGCCCGCCAGATCCGGATCGAGGCCGACATGTACGTGGACAGCCGGCTCGCCGAGTTCGAGGCGTCGCTGCAGAAGACCTCCAGCCAGGTCGTCCTCATGCGCGAGCAGCTCGCGAAGCGCTCCAAGCTGGACGACAGCGACGTCGAGGCGCTCCCCAGCATCTAGCCCATCTAGCCCCGGCTAGGTGCCCGATGCCATGTAGGCGGCAAGGATGTAGTTGGGGTGACGGTCCAGGTTCTTGCGGGCCCGGTCGTAGCGCATGGTGGTGCGCGGGTCGGCGTGGCGGGCGGCGATCTGGACATCTCGCAGGTCGACCCCGGCGTCCAGCATTGTGGTCACGAACGTATGACGCAGCATGTGCGGATGCATCCGCGGCAGCGGCAGGTTCGCAGCCTCGGCCAGGCGCACGAGGCGTCGGGTGGCGGCGTGGCGGTCCATCCGCGCATTACGCCGGTTCAGCAGGATCGGGCCCTCGGCGCGGTTGCCGATGGCCCTGTCGACAGAGCGGGCGACCGCTGGCGGGAGTGGCGTGGGGACGACCTTGCCGCCCTTGCCTCGGACCTTGAGGACCCGGTGACCGTGCTCCTCGCCAAGGTCCTCAACGTTGGCTCCACTCGCTTCGAAGATCCGCAAGCCCAGCAGTCCGAGCATCGCGACCAGAGCGAAGTCGTAGCGGTTGGTCGAGTCTCTGGCGGCGGCCAGCATGGCCTCGAACTGCAGGTGCGACAGGCCAAGGGTTGGTGATTCTGGGGGCACGTTCGGGCGGCGGACGTAGTCGGCTGGTGAGTGCGGCAAAGCTTGGTCGATGACGCAGGTCCGGTAGAACCCGGCCACCACCGACATCCGCCGCGAGACCGTCGAGGGCTTGAGCCGGCGGACCTCCTGCATCCACCGCACGTACAGCTCGATATGGACCCGCTGCGCACTAAGCCGAAGTTACGTCTGCTGTGACGAGTGAACCTCCTGCTGGGCAGGGGGTTCGTTGTTTCGGCGGGCGGGGGTTCTGTCTACTTCAGGTTCAGTGGGAT
>JAJZQV010000062.1 GCA_021803025.1 Actinomycetes bacterium
GCTCATGATCTCCGCCCTCTATCTGCCGGCGACGAGCCAGGCCCGCCTCAACGCAGCGATCGCGTACCTCGAGCGCGAGGTACGCGACCACGGCAAGGTGGATCTCGCCGTTCCGATGCGGCGGATCCTCGCGCTCAAGTAGGCGACGAGGACCGCTTGGCAGTGACCGGGCGCGCGCGCGGCTCGACGCGGGCCGGACTCGGTGGCGAGTGGACCGCGCTCCGCTGAGCGACACGTCCCTACAGGCGCGTACGCCTTCGGTGAGGGCGGCGTTCAGGGGCCCGCGTCGGACGCGTCAGCTCGCCTGCGCCCCCGCAGCCGCCTCGGCCTTGAGCTGCTCGATGTCGACCTTCTGCACCTCGGAGATCAGCTCCTCGAGCTGGACCGCGTTGAGAGCACCGGCCTCGCGGTACAGCAGCATGCCGCCCTTGACGACCATGAGCGTGGGAATGCTCGTGATCTCGAGTGCCGCGGCGATGTCCTGGTTGTTCTCCGTGTCGAGCTTGGCGAAGGTGAGGTCCGGGTACTTCTCGCTCGCGGCCTCGAAGATCGGGCCGAAGCGACGGCACGGGCTGCACCACTCCGCCCAGAAGTCGATGAGAATGACGTCGGACTTCTCGATCGTCTCGGAGAAGTTCGCGCTGGTGAGTTCGACTGTAGCCATGTGTTACCTCCACGTTCCCCAACGATCCTGGGGTGGGGTTTCATTCCTGGCCGCACGGTATCCCCGTACGAGCCGGTGCCTGTCCCCGGGGGGCTCAGGCGATCTCAGCCCGGCTGAAGGCCCGGGCAGGACGCGTCGCGCCCTGAGCGCGGACAGCGAGCCGAGCGCTTCCTCGTCGTGGATGGGCGGCCCTGGGAGGATTCGAACCTCCGACACAAGGTTTAGGAAACCTCTGCTCTATCCCCTGAGCTACAGGGCCCTGGTGGCTCCGGCCATTCTGACAGGTGTCGAGGGGGCCCGTCGATGCGACCCGCTCGTGCTGACACAAGGGCGATCCGGGCACGAAGGCGCGCAATATAGCACCGAAATCGGGCCAGCCTGAGCGGTTCGCTGTCAAGATGTGAGTCTTCTCACGCGGCCTTGTCCTGGGCGACGGCCTGTCCTAAAGTGATTAACCGAGAGCAGCGTCGAGGATGATGTCTCCTGGGGGTGGGTAGACGGCTTTCAGCCCTTCACTTGGCGCTGCTCTCACTTACAGTTCTTGTTCTGTCGGGCCTGGTCCACCGGACCGGGCCCTTTGTGCGTCGCCAGGCTGTGCATCATCGCTCCTCGCGTCCGGAGGTGCCTCCGCGAGTCGTGAGGCAGGGCCTCCGACGGCCGGTCTGCGGCCCGACAAGCCACGTCGGTACGATGCCGGCATGGGTTCACAGGGCTGGGCGAGCGACCTCGCGGCCTGTCTTGTGGGACAGCCGGTCGACCTTCCCGCTGGGCGGATGGGCGCACGCGAGGTCATCGAGGCGCTGGCCGAGCGTGGCTGGCCGGCCTCTCGCATCGTCGAGCTCGCTCGTGCCCGGTTCGAGGCCGAGGAGCAGTGGCCGTTCCCCGTGGGCCAGGACATCGTGGCGCAGGGCCCGGCCCAGTGGTACGCGCTCGTCGGCGAGGCTCGTGCCCTGCTCGGCCTGGAGGGTGCGGTTCGGGCACCCACGAGCCGTACGGCCCTCAATGCCGATGAACGCCGCCTGCTCAGTGACGCCCCCCCGCACTGGGGCCGTACCAGCTGAACGGGCCACGCCTCTGTCAGGCGGACTTCTGCGCGGCGAGAAGGTCGCGGATCTCGATGAGGAGGTCCTCGGTGGTCGGAGCTGCGGGCGTCTCGTCCGCGGGCTTCGTGAACCGCGCGTTGACCAGCTCGTACGGCTTCACGAGGCCGAAGTAGACGACCAGGGCGAGGATCACGAACGACACGAGAGCCGTGAGGAACGGGCCCACGCTCGTCAGCCCTCCGGGCGCCCAGGCGTCGAAGCTCGGCGCACCTCCGACTTTGGCGAAAATCTCGATGATGATCTTGGTGAAGGCCTGCACGACCGTCGCGAACGCGCCGCCGATGATGAACGCGACGGCGAGCTCGATGAGGTTGCCGCGGAAGAGGAACGTCTTGAAGCCGCTCATGGGGTGCCCTTTCGATGGGGGAGACGGGACTCGATGGCTGGACTGGCCGGTCACGTTAGCACCGGTGACGCGACCGGTCCCGTGTCTTCCGGTCTGGACGAGCGCCGATCGCCCTTCCCGCGTGAGGAGCACGTCCCAGCGGCCCTGGCGAATGGTGGGCAGCGAGGAGTGCGCTCGTCTTTGATGTTGGGGTATCCGGGTCGCATGACTGGTGACGATGACGGGGCCCGGTTCGTCGTGCAGCGTCACGACGCACGCGGATAGCCGCCGGTGCGCCACCACCACCCAGAACCTGATCGGTGCTCTCAGATCGGACCAAGAGGATCTCGAGCGGGGGAGGGCCTGACCACCTGACCAGCGTGGCTGGAGGCGCACGTGCCGGCACCTCGACTGGGTATCCACAGGCTTCCAGTTCCTCACGAGGGTTGGGGACAACTGACGGATCGGCCCCAGGGAGCCGACTGTCGAGGGTGTGGACCTCAGGAAACCTTGTCAGGGTCATCAGCTGGCACCGGCGAGGCGTCGCCGCCGTTCTGGTCGGCGTCGCCGTGTTCGCGGGCCTCTCCGCAGTGACCGGCAGTGACTCGTCGGACGCTGTGGCAGTGGTGGTGGCTGCTCGTCTCGTGGCGGCAGGATCGACGGTCGCAGAGTCGGACGTCAAGCTGGCGCGGATGCCGCGGACAGCGGTCCCGGACGGTGCGCTGACCCAGGTGCGCGATGCGGTGGGGAAGGTGGCGGGCACCGGGATCAGGTCCGGGCAGATGCTCACGGACCTCACGCTCGTCGGCGGAGCGGCGCCCGACGGGACTGTCGTGCTGAGCGTGAAGCTGGACAACCCCGAACTGGCCTCGCTTGCCCCGCCGGGCACCCGGGTCACCCTGTACGCGACGACGTCCGCGAAGCCGGTCGCCGCTCACATCCTCGTGGTGGCTGCTCCGGAGGTGGGCGGTGGGAGCATCCTCAGCGGTTCCAGCGCGACGGTGCTGCTGGTACGCGTGACGTCAGAGCAGGCCGGTGCCATCACGACGGCCATGGCTGCCTCGACGCTGACGATGGCGATCGGATGACAGCCCGCGGCGTCAGGCGGCCGAGGTCAGACGGCGGAGTGTCAGGCGGCGGAGGTGGTCGATGAGCTCGCGGCCTTGGTGGAGGAGCTGCTGTCAGCAGAGCTCGACGACTTCTCGGTCGCCGCCGACTTCTCCGACGAGCTCGAGGACGCGGTGGCCGCGGCCGTCTTGCCCTTCGTCCTGTTGTCGGTGGCGTAGAAACCAGAGCCCTTGAACACGACGCCGACGGCCGAGTAGACCTTGCGCAGTGTCCCGTCGCACTCGGGGCACTCCGTGAGCGCGGAGTCGGAGAACTTCTGCACGGTCTCCAGCTCGCTGCCGCAGTCGACACAGCGGTACTGGTAGGTGGGCATCTGCGGATCCTCCAAGGTGAGCGAAAGGGCCGCCGCGAGCGCATCGCGGACGAGCCGACGGACATCCTACTGCCTAGGGAACATCTCACCGGGCCGCCTGATTCCGGATGGACCGTCGCCCGTCGACGCGGACGCCCGCGGTTCAGTGAGCCGGTCTCCCCCCCAGCATCGTCCGGCAGGAGCGAGGATGCCCCGGCGCGTGATGCGACGCCCTCAGCCGCAGCGTACGACGCGGGTCGGGAGCACGATGGCCGAGACGGGCAGGTCCCAGGGGTCGAGCGGGAGCGACTCGTACAGCTCGTCCTCGTTGAGGAGCATCCAGCGTGGGGAGCGGGTTCCGGCCAACGCCCTGTCGTACCAGCCGCCGCCGGTCCCGAGCCGGTCGCCGCGGCGTGTGCCGGCCAGCCCCGGCATGAGGACGAGGTCCGCCTGTCCGATCGCCGCCGGACCCAGCGGCTCGCCGGAGGGTTCGGGGATGCCCCAGAGACCGCTGCGCAAGGCGGAGCGGCCCTCGTAGACAGCCCACTCGGCGCCACGTCGCGGCCCGTCCAGCGTGGTCGAGAGAACGGGGAGAATCACCGTGGCGCCGCGGCGGACGAGCGCGTCGAGAAGCTCAGCGGTCCCCGGCTCGTTCCCGGAGCTCGCGTACGCAGCGACAAGTCGAGGACGCCACCGGCTCAGCGTCGAGAGCACCCGCTCCGTACGTGCCAGGTCGTCCGAGAGACGCTCCTCGTCGGCGCGGGCCGACCGCGATGCCCGCACAGCCGCCCGGAGCGCCTCCTTCGCGGGCTGGACGTTTTGAGGGTCCACCCGCTCGGCACCCGTTGTCGGGGAAGGCATTGACCTATCGTAAGGACCATGCCGCTGTTCCGCCGAAAGGTCGATGAGCCTGCGCCAGTGCGGGAACCCGCGTGGCCGTCGCTGCCGACGCCCACGCCGGACCTGGGTCAGGCACGCAGTCTCGCGGCACATCGGGACTTCCTGCTCGGCCTTGTCCAGCCGCTCATGCCGTTCGGGATGGCCCTGGTCGACGCGGTAGGGCTCCAGGTGAGCGAGAGCATCCATGCCGATGCTCCGGTGCCGAGCTTCGACATGGCCGCTGTCGACGGCTATGCCGTCCGGGCGGCCGACGTCCGTGGCGCCACCGCCAGCACCCCGGTACGCCTCCCCGTGGACGGTCAGGTCTGGGCCGGCGACGACGCCCTGCCGCCCATGACCGCTCGGATGATCCGGGCCGGCCAGGGGCTGCCGGTGGGCGCCGACACCGTCGTGGCCGTCGGGGCAGCGGAAGGCGACTCGGACTCCGTGACGATCTCGTCGGCCCTGCGAGGGCAGAACGTGTGCGACGAAGGGTCGGACATCGACGAAGGCGAGCTCCTTGTCGAGAAGGGGACGGTTCTGGATCCCACGCTGGTCGCCGTCCTCGCCGCGAGCGGCATCGACAAGGTGCTCGTACGGCCTCGACCGCGCGTCGTGGTGGTGGCGATCGGCAGCGAGCTCACGGCCCCGGGGCTGGGTCTGCGCCCGGGTGAGAAGTACGACACGGACTCGTACGTGCTCGCGGCCGCCGCGAAGGCGCTGGGGGCCGAGGTCTGGCGGGTCGGGATCGTGCCGGACAAGGTGGACGAGGTCCGCCAGGTGCTCGCTGACCAGCAGATCCGTGCGGACCTGATCGTCGTGAGCGGTGGGCTCGGCGGCGGCCCGGAGAGCATCGTCGGGGCGGCGATCCAGGAGCTGGGCCCGTACGACATCGCCGAGGTGGCCCTTGAGCCAGGAGGCTGGCAGGGAGTCGGGATCCTCGGCGACGACGAGGTTCCGGTCATCATGGTGCCCGCTGACCCCGTGAGCGCCTACGTCGCGTTCCAGGCGTTCGTCAGGCCCGCCATCCTGCAGCTCATGGGGGCGGAGCCGGTTCTGCCGGACGTGTACGTGGCGAAGGCGGCCAGGAGCATCACGTCGACCCCGGGTGTGCTGGAGCTGCGACGCGGTCTGGCGAGCGACGACGCCACAGGCCTCGTTGTCTCGCCGGTCGGCACCGGCCACGCTCCGCTTTTCGTGAGCGAGCTGCCCCAGGCGAACGCACTTCTCCTGCTGGGCCCCGAGGTCGACTTCGTCGCGGCGGGTGACGATGTCGACCTCTGGCTCCTGGACGACTGACGCGCCAGCCGTGTCCGGGCCGAACTACCCGCCGGAGCACCACTGGCCCGCCACGGTCTCGTACGCCGGGGTCACGCTCGCGCCGTTCCGTCGCCGCGACGTACGGGCGTGGGATCTCATGCGCCGGCGCAACTCCTCCTGGTTGCGGACCTGGGACGCAACGACGCCCCCGGGCGGTCAGCGGATGGGGGCGCGGTCGATGATCGGCCAGTTCACGTACGAGGCCCGGCGTGGCGAGCTGCTGCCGTGGCTGGTCTGGTTCTCCCTCGACGAGGAGGGGCAGGGCCAGCTCGTGGGCCAGCTGACCGTGTCGGCGATCCGGTACGGGGCGGCACGGTGGGCGAGCATCGGCTACTGGATCGACCAGCGCTGGGCGGGCCGCGGGATCATTCCAGCGGCTGTCGCGCTGGCCACGGACTACTGCTTCCAGACGATGCGCCTCCATCGGGTCGAGATCGACATTCGGCCGGAGAACACGCCGTCGCTACGGGTCGTCGAGAAGCTCGGCTTCCGTCACGAGGGCATGCGGCCCCGGTTCCTCCACATCGACGGCGACTGGCGCGACCATGAATGCTTCGCGCTGAACGCCGAGGAGGTGCCGGACGGCATGTGGGCACGCCTCGGGCCGGGCATACCGCGCCGCGAGTGAGAGCGTCCACGGCCGGCATCTGTGAAGTGACGAGGGGATTCACCCTCGTCGGCGTGGCCTCACTGGGGTCCCGGCACCGGGTGTCGTACATTCGTCGGCATGGGCACCACAGGGCTGATCTTCGGCGTACTCGTCGCCGCATGGCTGGCCTACCTGGTGCCCTCGTACCTCAACCGGCGTGACCAGTCGCCCATCGACGTCGAGCACACGCTGAACTTCACGGACGACGCCAAGCTTCTCCGGACCAGTGAGAACAGCGACCCGGTCGAGCTGGCCGACGTGTCGACCCCGCTCCTGCGGACGGCCCTGAGACGCGAGCTGCACGTACGGTCGCTGCGGGCAGCCCATCGTCGGCGCCGCATCTTTCTTCTCCTGACGCTCACGGTCGTCATCCTCGGTGTGACAACGGGCTTCCGGCTCACCCGCTGGTGGACCGTGGCAGCGGCGGCGGTCGCACTGGTCGTGTGGCTCGTCGCGTCGCGGTGGAGCACGGCACGCATGTACAGGCGGCTCGACGCCGAGCTCGCCGACGTGGAGCTCTCCGACGAGGAGGAGACGGTGGCGATCGCGCTGCCGACCGCACGCCTCGACGGTGACGACCTCCTGGCCGAGCACGAGCACTCCATCGAGATCTCTGGCCCGGTGCCGACCATGAGCCTCTGGGACCCGATCCCCGTCACCCCGATCACGTACGTGTCCCGCCCGCTCACGCCCAGGACGGTACGGACGATCGACCTCTCAGCTCCCGCAACACCCGCCGCAGTGGTCCCGGTCACGGCCGATGCGGGTCTTGAGACCGAGATCCGCGAGCACCGCCGCGCGTCGGGGGAGTAGGGCCTCGACCCCCCTCCCGGGACCCCCGTACCGGCCGTTTCGCGGTTGGAGACCGAGGTGACCGCCGTGCTAGTCTTTGCAGCCGCAAGGGGCTATAGCGCAGTTGGTAGCGCGTCTCGTTCGCAATGAGAAGGTCAGGGGTTCGAATCCCCTTAGCTCCACCGCACGCACAAGGCTCGAACCCTTGCCAACGGAAACGTTGGTCGAGGTTCGGGCCTTGTTCGCGTCTGCGGCCCAGGTCAGGGCGTTGGCGTTGACCTGCGGATCGAGGAGCATCTCGAAGGGCCGGTTGTGCTCGACGCGCAGCTCGTTGTCCTCGTCGATGAAGACCTTGGTGAAGAAGGCCTGGTTGCACAGGCGCCGGTTGGTGTCGTCGCAGCGGGTGTAGATGTCGGCGCAGTTGGCGAGTAGGCCGAGGGCGTCATCGAGGTGGGCTCGGGCGTCGGCGTAGTCGCCGAAGTGGGCGTCGATGCGGCGGGTCACTTGGTTGAGTTCGGCGACGATGCGGTCCTGCTCGCGCTTGAGCACGGAGAGCGGGATCGCGTCGGCGTAGTGCGCTTGCATGAGGCGGTCCTGCTCGCTTTCGAGCCGGTCACGGTTGGTGGTGAGGCGTTCCAGTTCCTCGGTTTCGACGGCCATGAGCCGGTCGAACTCGTGGTGGAGCATGCCCGCGAGGGCGTCCTGCTGGGCGGGCGTGATCTGGACGCGGGTGTAGTAGTCCTCGACGAGCTTCTCGACGTCTTCGATGAGCATCGCCTGGCGTGTGCAGTCGGTGCGCTTGGAGTGCCGACCGGAGCACACGAAGTAGCAGTAGACGTTGCCGTGGCGGTTCTTCGCGTTGGAGACGATGAGCCGGGAGCCGCACTGGCCGCAGTGGATGGTGCCTTTGAGGTAGTGGCCGTGGACTTGGGTTGCCTCGACGGCGCACTGGTGCGCGGTGAGCACGGACTGTACCTGGTACCAGACCTCGGCTGGCACGAGTGCCGGGTGGCTTCCCTTGTAGCGGGTGCCCCTGTAGATGACATCGCCCTTGTAGTACGGGTTGGTCAGGAGCCGATGGATGGTGGATACCGCCAGAGGCTTCGCCGGCCTCTTCGGCGTGGGCAGGCTGCGCAGCCCGCGCGAGGTGAGTTCGTCGTGGAGTTGGCTGACGCTCCAGTTGCCCGAGGCGTACGCCTTGAACGCCCACTCGATCATCGGTGCTCGCTCGGGATCGAGCTCGATGGTGCGGACTTCGCGCCCGAGCTCGTCGCGCTTGCGGACGTTCAAGTAGCCGATGGGCGCGCGCCCGTTCGTGCCGCCGCCGATGGCCTTCTGGTTCATGCCCTTGGCGACCTCGGTGGCGAGGTTGCGGGAGTAGAACTCGGCGATGGTGGACATGATGCCGTGCAGCAGCATCCCGGAGGGGGTCTCGTCGATGTTCTCGGACGCAGACACGAGCATGACCCCGCACTGTTGGAGTGCGAGGTGGATACTCACGTCGTCGGCGCGGTTGCGGGCGAGCCGGTCGACCTTGTGAACGATGCAGTACGCGACCTTGTTGGCCTTGACATACTGGATCATCCGCATCAGCTCGGGCCGGTCGGACGACTTGGCTGAGGCTCCCGCGTCGACGAACTCCTCGACGATGCCGGCGCCGAGCTGTTCGGCCTTACGCCGGGTCGCTTCGCGCTGGGCAGGGATCGAGAAGCCTTCGTCGGTCCCGCCCTTCTCGGCCTGCTCGCGGGTGGAGACCCGCAGGTACGACACGGCGGCAGCCGCAGTCTTGGGCGGGTCGATGAGGCTGGCTGCCGGATCGTCGGCAATGGTGGTCATCGGGGGCTCACTCTCACGCGGTTCGACCCTCGCGCTCCCACTGTTGGTGGGAGGGGTGTTGATCGTGAGAGCAGCCGTTGAAGGCTGTAGGGCGAGACCCGATGGTCTCGGTGCGTGTTGCCCGCCGAGCGGCGAGGTTTAGGCCACAACACCCCGCATCGCGAGGCTTGCACAGTTCATTCTACCGGGCGGCTTCAGAGGCGGCCAGGCCATCCGGCGCCGCCCGGTAGGTGTCGGGCACCCGCTCGGCTGCGCGGGCCGCGCGGCTCTCGCCGGTCTCCTGCAATGTCAGCCGGATGAGAACCTCGGCGAGCTTGTGCAGGTCGGCGCGTTCGCGGTGGACGGCCCGGACGGAGAACGACCGCTCCTCGTAGGGGCGACGGTCGGTCTTCTTGGCGTAGCGGCTCATCGGTCTACTGCGCTTCGTCGTCGTCCAGGCCGGCGTAGAACTCGTCTTCGGCCTCCTGGCGCTTGCGGACTTGGGCGATGACGAACTCGACGAACTCGGCGTCCCGGTCGGTGAAGGTGAAGTCCTGGATCGTGGGTGCCGGGTCCTCACCGGGCCACGCAGCTTGCCGGGTCGGGCGGTCGCGGTCCCCACGAGTACCGCAGGCCGTGACCCAGTAGCGAAGCCGCTCTCGAGCGTCGGCGAAGTCGCGGTGCCAACCGAGCGGCGCGGATGCGTTCTGCTCGGGGTCGTAGGCCGCGAGCCAATGCAGGTGCAGCGCCGACAGCTCCCAGACCATCTCCGGGTGGTGGTGCCAGAACGGCGGCACCACCGCGACCGGGAGGCCATAGGTGCGCCGCAGCCAGTCAACCCACCGGTTCAGCGCGAGCCATTCCTGCTCCAGCTCGTGCGCCGTCAGCAGGTTCCAGTTCACGGGGTGCGGCGGTTCGGGCATGTCCGCGTTCGTGACACGGGGCGGTCCGTCGAAGACGTCCGGCTCATCCATCTCATGCTGATCGTTCATGGTGCTTCGACTCCCGAACTCACATGCTGACCGGGGCGTGCGCCGCGGTCGCTGCTCGCTGCGTCGGCTCGTACGTTGCTGCGTCCCGGCCCACTCCATTGCGCGGCGTCCGGTCGACCTCGTAGCGGGTTCGCGCGGCGTCGTGGCCGATCTTCTTGGCGACGAACTCTTCGCCCTCGATTGCCTGACCGTTGCGCTCGTAGTTGACCGGCCGCGTGTAGCCCTCGGCGACGAAGTTGTCGCCCTGGGCGAAGCTCGCGTGCGCGTGCTCAGCGGAACGCCCGAACATCACCAAGTGGTGGTAGGTCGTCTCGGTCTGCGTGAACGAGCCGTCGTCCTCGCGGCGGAAGTGCTCCTTGCCGATACGGGCGAAGAACCTGGCGTCTCCCTTTGCCGTCTCGGTGAGCAACGGCTCCGAAGCGATGAAGCCTGACAGCGATTCCTGGGTGTGAATGGCCATGATGGCCTCCTCCTGACTCGGGCGACCAACTGCGTGTGGGTCGCTCTGTCAGGCAGGTGCACTGGAGCTTCCAAGCGTCGTCAGGAGGCGGGACGGTGGCGCAGAAGCGCTTCGAGTTCGTCGCGGTCAGTGCGGAGCTGCGCTGCGTCGGGCCGGGTCGGCCAGGCGCGCAGGTCGGTGACGATGGGCGGCGCAGAGCGCAGCATCGTGATGCCGGTGCCGAACGGCAGTGTTCGGATGCGGTCTGGCGGCAGGATCGGGACGCGGCGGATCGAGCGCTGATTCGAACGGGTGCCGTGGTCGCCGAGGGTCACGCTGTCGGTGTACTCGTCGCGCTCTCCGATGAGCGTGGAGAGGTCTTGGAGGTCACGGCTGTTGGATGCGCCGCCGAGGATGATCTTGACGATGCTGGCGTCCCAGATCGCGCCGGCCTGATGCTCACTCCACCTGTCGCGAGCCTGGGCGAGGGACTGCAAGACCGGCATGGTCGTGATCCCGGTGCCGCCACCTTCGGCCATGAGCGTCGGCAGTGACGGCAGCGGCGCGAGGTTTCCGATCTCGTCGAGCGCGAGCAACAGCGGCGGGTCGAGCCGGGCTCCCGGTGAGCGTGCCGCGAGTCGGCGGGCGGTTTCGATGAGGTCTTCGACGAACGCCGCGACCAGCGACGCGGAGGCTCCCGCTCCGGCACCGGTGGCGAGCAGGTAGAGGGTGCCTTGCTCGGTGAGGAAGGTCTCGGGGTCGAAGTGTTCGTGCGGTCCTGGCGTGACAGCATCGAGCACGCGCGGGTCGGCGAGGGCTGCGAGCGCGAGGGAGACGCCTTGCCAGATGCTGTCGCGGGTCTTGGGGTCGGCGTCGATCATCGCGGCTAGCGAGTCGTCCCAGCCCATCGCGGCGTTCGGGTGCGAGTTGAGGATCGCGACGGCCTCCGACGCCGCGCTGGGATCAAGAGTCCACCTGAACAGCTCGGCCGGCTGGCGGCCGTCGAGCGCGGCAGCGTGCAGCAGGCTCTGGAGTGCTGTGCGGGTCTTGCCCTCCCAGAACCCGCCGGACTCGACCCCGCCAGCACTGAGGCCTGTGGCGGCGGCGAGGCCGTTGGCGCGGATCATCGCGGTCAGCGGATCGTCGCACCCGCGAATGGGCGACCAGCGCAGCCCGGCGGGGATGCCCTCGGCGAGGTGTTGCGGGTCGAACACGGCGACCGGCCCGCCCTTGCGGCGTCGGTCGCGGAGGGTCGCGGTGAGGTTATCGGGCCTGGTGCTGGTGGTGACGACCGCTCCGGGTGCGTCGAGGATCGCGTTGATGACGACATGCAGGCCCTTGCCTGAGCGGGGCGGGCCGATCAGCAGGATCGAGTCTTCGACCGATGCCCAGACCTTCGTTCCACGACTGGCACCGAGCAGGTAGCCGACATCCTGCGGTGCTGGCGACTCCAAGGAGGGCCGCAGCGTGGCCGCGCGGTGAAGCAGTGCTTTCGCGGATGCGGCGGTCTTGACCTCGTGGCTGGTCGCGATCCCCGCCAGTCGGTGCGGGTCGGTCTCTGTCTTCCGCGTGTGGCGGCGCAGCACGATCCACACCCAGACGATCCCGGCAGCGAGTCCGCCGAGCAGTGCCGTGCTGACAAGCCAGTAGACGACCGGGTTGAGTCCGTCGGCACCGAGCGCGGTCGCTGGATCGCCGGGGTTGAACAGTACGGCGAGCCCCGCCGCTGCGCCGGCGTCTGGTTGCGGTGTGCCGGTGAGGAACGCGGCGACGCTACCAGCGGCGCGGAGGGCGAGAGCGATCCCGAACATGCCGATCAGGCCAATGAGGGCGGCGTTGGTGAGTTCGTCGCCCATGCCCGCGGCTTGCCGCTGGTTCATGTCAGCCGCCGCACCGCGAGCGTGCCCGAGATGCGCCCGAACAGGATCACCTCGTGTGTGCCGTCCGGCAGGTCGTCGAGGTCAATGAGCGTCCGGGTTTCGCCGGTTCCGGTGGCGTCGGTGTGGGAGACGATCGTCGCGACGGCGACATCCTCGCCGGGGACGAACCCGCCCGCGGTGACCTCGGCCAAGCGCGGCATCCGTCGGGCGTGACGGCTCCGACGAGTCTCCGGCACCGGGTTCTCGGTCGGTGCCGCTGCGCGTCGGGGCTTGCGGGTGCGGAGGATGTCGGTGAAGACGCTGCCATCGTTCTCGCGCACTTCGACCCGGACCGCGATGGTGCGGTCCTTGGTGATGGCATCCATGAGCGGCCCGAACGTCGCCCGCGTCCAAGCGCTCCCGTCCGGCGACGCGAACGGTGTCCCATCGACCATCGCGGCGAGGGTGCCGTCTTCGGCGACGGTCACGAGGACATGCGGCAGCTCGACGGGCGCGGTCGTCTCGTCGTCGTTCGGGCCTGTTCGGCGCGGGCCGGTGAGGTTCATCGGTGGCCTGTCTCTATTGCTACGGGTTCTTTTCGGGTGCTCATACCCGGTAGGTGCGTTCTGTCCGCCCCGGTGCTGGGTTCGCCGGTGTCGCGCGACAGTCTGAAAGTTCTTCGGGATTCCTGAAGGTTTCGGAGTATTCTCGAAGTATGTGCAGGATTTCTGAACTGGAACGCTGATGGCTCTGACGCCTGTGCGGAGCGTGGCGACGGCGCCGGTGCTGGTGTCGCCGCAGGATGCTGACGATTTCGAGCAGGAGCTGATCGATCAGTTCGCGTTGGCGCAGGCGTCCGCGGGGATCTCGGACGGTTACATCACGAGCTCGCGTTCGGTGGTGTTCGAGTTCGCGAGGTCGCTGTCGGGTCCGGCCTGGACGGCGAGGTACGCGGACGGCGACCGGTTCCTCGCGGAGCAGCGGCGGCTGGGGCGGGCGCAGTCAACGCGGGCGGGCAAGGCGGGCATGATCGCCCAGTTCTACGACTTCCTCATCACCCGCTACCTCGGCGACATCCGTGCCGCGACGGGCGTGATCGTCGAGCAGCCCATAGATGAGTGGAACCGCCCGTCCGGAGTGTCCCTCGGCAAGGTTCGCGTCCCGCCGTCGGACGCGGAGATGACGGAGTTCTTCGACCGTTGGCGGGCGTCGGTCGCGAATGCCAGGAAGTATCTGCCTGCGGCGCGGGACTACTTTACGGCGTCGCTCTGGCGACGCCTGGGTCTGCGGATCAACGAGTCGGTCATGCTCGACATCCGGGACTGGCGGCCCGACCTCGGACAGATCGGCAAGCTGCATGTCCGGTTCGGGAAGGGCTCACGCGGCCGCGGCGTCAAGCCGAGGCTGATCCCCGCGATCAACGGCGCCGCCGAGCTGATCGACTGGTGGCTGGCCGAGGTGCGCCCGCAGTTCGGGTCGGATTGGAGCGACCCGGACGCGCCGATGCTGCCCAGCGAGCGGATCGATCACGAGTTCGGCCGTTCGGTTCGGGTCGGCCCGAACGCGCTGCGTCGGGCGCTGGCCGATCAGACCGAACGGTGGCTGCCCGCCTGGTCGGGGCGGATGACCCCGCACGTCCTGCGACACTACTGCGCGTCCTCGCTCTACGCCGCGGGCATGGACTTGAAGGCGCTGCAGGAGCTCCTCGGGCACAACTGGCTCTCGACGACGAGCCAGTACATCCACGTCCGCAGCGACCACATCGAGACCGCGTGGCATCAGGCCAACGCCCGCATCGAACGACGCCTGGGAGGAGAGGGCTGACATGCTCTGGAACCTGCGGTTGAAGGCCGCCGAGCGCGGCATCTGGAAGTCCGCCGAGCTGCGGCGGATGCTCGCTGACGCGGGCCTGGAACTGAGCCTGGGGAAGATGTCGGCGCTCTGGACCGGCACCCCGAAGACGATCCGCCTCGACGACCTCGACGTGATCTGCCACGTCCTGGCCTGCGAGCCCAGTGACCTCCTCGTCCGCGAGCCCGCGAAGGTCGCCGCCCGCAAGCCGGCACAGGAGAAGATCGCCGGCGCGAGCGATGTCCCGCCGATCGTCCGGCCCCGACCAGGGAACCCACGCTCGACACCACCGCTATGAGCACGACGCTCGGGTTCAACGAGCGGTTTCGGCCCCCACGGACCTGCTTCACCTGCGGCGTGAACCGAGCGGCCTGGACCCGCCCGCGGGTCGAGTACTGCTACGAGTGCATGCCCGGCGGACCGTTCACCCCGCCACCGTGTGAACGATGCGGCTCGAGCGCCTACTTCAACCAGGGCCGCTGCGAGCTCTGCCATCCCGGCAGTCCCCGCTATCCCGGAGCCTGCAAGGACTGCCTCGCCTGGGGCGTTTGCCGGCAGAACAACTGGCTCTGCTGGGCCTGCCGCTGGTGGCGCCAGCACTACCCGGTCGGCGACTGCGTCTACTGCGGGCGGCACGTCACGATCGGGGTGCAGGGCGCCTGCCGTCTCTGCCTGGAATCCGCTCGCCGCGTCACCGAGCCCGGCACCGCCCCGGACCCCGCCGATGGCGTCCGCTACGGGCTCCAGCTCTTCTTCGCGAACATGCCCGCGCCGCGCAAGCCCAAACGGTCCACATCGGGGATTCGTGCGCTGCGGAAGGCTCTGGCCGCTCAGGTCGACCGGCAGGCCAACTGGGACCAGCCCGAGCTGTTCCACCTCGATCCGGACCCCGAGTTGCTGCGGCAGGCGACGACGGCCGGCGCACGGGAGTGGACCTACCGAACCGACACGATCGTGTTCGCGCACGCGGAGAGATTCGGCTGGTCCGAGCGGCAGACGAACCAGGTCCGCCGGTCGTTGAAGATGATCCAGCTGATACGACCCGACGGCGCCACCCAGGTCCGCGCCAGCGAGGTCCTGCGGCTGAGCGGCTACGACACCAACACGAACCGGGTCTCCACCCTCGACGTTCTCGCCGAGGCCGGGTTCCTGATAGATGACCAGGTGCCGCACATCGTCCGCTACTTCGACGCCAGGACCGCGGGCCTGCCGGAAACGATGACCAGCCAGCTCGCCGTCTGGTTCGACCTCATGCGGCACGGCTCGACCATCCCGCCGCGGCGCAAGTCCCGAGACGATAACACCACCCGCACCCTGATCCTCGGGATCATGCCGATCCTGCACGCCTGGGCGAACGCC
The DNA here is from genome assembly GCA_021803025.1 of Actinomycetes bacterium. Lineage (GTDB taxonomy): Bacteria > Actinomycetota > Actinomycetes > Propionibacteriales > Propionibacteriaceae > Fen-668. The sequence continues at coordinate 15,468 of JAJZQV010000062.1, forward strand.
GGCATCGACTCCCTCGCACAGGTCACCCGCCGCATGATCGCCGACAGCCTGCCCGCCGAGCCCTCGCAACGGCACTGGGCCGACCGGGGGCTGCGGTCAGTGTTCGCCGTGATGAAAGCCCGCAAGCTCGTGTTCACCGACCCGATCCGCAACCTGCCGATTGTCAACACGCGCACCACGATCCCGATGCCGCTGGACGCGGCCGCGATCCGCGCCGCACTGAATCACCCCGACCCCGCGACCGCGCTCGGCGTCGCGATCGTCTCGTTCCACGGCCTCACCAACGGCCAGACCCGCGCGATCCAGCTCACCGACGTCGTCGACGGGCGCCTCACCCTGTACGACGGACGCTCGATCCCTCTGGCCGAGCCCGTCAGGGTCCGCCTCGCCGCCTGGCTCGACTACCGCGCCCAGAGATGGCCCGCCACGATCAACCCGCATCTGTTCCTCACCCAGCAGACCGCGCCCCGACTCTCCGCACCGGGCCACTCCTTCCCTTGGAAGAAGGCTGGTCTGAACCCGCAGTCGCTGCGCACCGACCGCATTCTGCAGGAGATCTACGCGACCGGCGGCGACGTCCGCCGCATCTGCGACCTCTTCGGCATCGGCATCGAGGCCGCTCTGCGCTATGCCACCAATCTCGGCCACGCCGCGTTTCGCGAGCAGATCCCCGCTCCTGCCCGAGCGCTCGACGGTGACTAGGCCGAGGGGGGAATCCTGCGGACGCGGACTGCCGCTGCGGCGGGGAGCGAGAGCACTACCCGTTTGTGCCCTACGGTCATCTCGATCATGGATGCCTGGGGGTTGAAGTCGTTCACGCGAACCCGGGTGCCGACGGTGATGCCGTGATCCTGGAGGTAACGGAGCACGTCGGGGGAACGGTCGGAGACTCTGGCGATATCTGCCTTGGTGCCCGCGGTGATCTCGGTCAGTGGTCTGCTGTCGTCGGCCGGCACCGTTCCGTCGGCTGCGGGGATGGGATCGCCGTGGGGGTCGGTGGTCGGGTGGCCTAGGACGGTGTCCATTCGGTCCAGCACGAGGTCGGAGATGGCGTGTTCGAGCCGGTCGGCCTCGTCGTGGACCTGGTCCCAGCCCAGGCCGAGCGCCTCGACGAGGTAGGTCTCGATAATGCGATGTCGCCGGACGATCTCGACCGCGATCGCCCGGCCCGCATCGGTAAGGCTGATCGGCCCGTAGGGTTCGTAGTCGATATGCCCGTCGCGGGCGAGCTTCTTCAGGTTCGCAGACACCGTCGATGCGGTGACTCCGAGCTGCGCGGCGAGGTCCGTCGTGGACGGCTCTCCGCCGGGCCACTCGTGGGCCTTCCAGATCAGGGTGAGGTAGTCCTCGACCATCCGGGTGAGAGCAGGGTGCGGCATCTTGCCCATGCTATCCACGCACCGCCGTCGAAGTCTCGGCAGCCGGAATCGGCGCGGCCTGGGCTCGCCGGAACGGCGCCGCGAGCGTAGGGAGAATGTCGCGGCGGTGCGCGATCAGGAATCCAATCGCGAGCACGGCCTGGATGGCGCTGAGTACGTATCGGCCGGTGGTGTCGGTGACGACGAACTGCACGGCGAACAGGGCCGCGAGCCCGATCGCGGACCACCAGTGGAACCGGAGGGCGAGGATGATCGCCACGCCCAGCAGCGTCTGCGTCGCGGTCAGGGTGAACTCCTCGATCTGCCGGGCGTCCAGCGCCAGCGACGCGGGGCCACCACCGGCGAAGTGCGCGATCGGGAGGGAGCCGACCAGCAGGCTCCACTGGTTGACCTTCGACGCGATGAGCGTGCCGATTGCCGCCGCCCCCATCCCACGCAGGGCGAACATCACCGCGATGATGAACTCCGGTGCCTCGGAGGCCAGCGGGGCAAGCCACTGCACGAGGAAGTAGCTGTCGATGCCCAGCGACGACCCGGAAGCGACCAGCGCCTCCGCGAACGGCTCCGCCGAGAGCAGGATGATCGCGGCCGAGATCACGAAAAGTCCGATGACTGCGACTCGTCGTGGGCGGGTGTTCATCCCGGCGATCAGCGCGGCGGCGCCGACGAACTCCTCCTCGCCATCATCGTGGGTCTGCCCGGCACGCCACAGGTACAGGCCGAACACGAGGATCAGCGCGGCGCCGAACCAGATCGGGATGCTGCCCATCAGCGGTATCGCGAACGCGACCACGGCGAGGATCGCGAGGAATCCGATGTCCAGGCGGCTCTCCTTCGGCAGGTCGAGGAACCGCGGTGAGGCCGTTCCCCGTGCCCGGGCGACACGGCGGGCGACCAAGAGCGAGACGACAACCACGAGCGGCCACCCGAAACCGAGCAGCAGCCGGTTCGAGCCGGTCATGTTCGCCGCCGCGTAATGCAGGTATTCGGCGTCCGACCCGGACCGGAACGCGTAGTACAGGTCCACCGCGTACTCCGGGAGCACCGCGATCAGCGCGAGCAACGCGATCGCCAATGCGCCGGAGATGTCCTTCTGCGCCGCCTCCGCCGCCCACGCGAGCAAGAACGCTGCCGCGACAACAGCAGCACCGAACACGAGCATCTCCAGCACCGGGAACAACTCGATCCCCGTGAGCCGCAATACCAGGGCGGGAGCGGCGATCAGCAAGCACAACAGGACACGGCGGACAAGGGCGGCGGGCATGGCATCTCTCCTGGACGCGCCGCAGCACGGGGAGGATCTCCGGCCACGGCAAAGGACCGAAGGTCTCGCTCGCCTCACGAACTGAGGTGGGGCGCCGGGCCGATCATCGTGACCGCCAGTGTGTCGACGCACCGCATCCAAGCCGAAGCCCGGACGGAACTACTCCCCTTCGGGAATAAGCCTGACGCACCCCGATCGGATGTGTCTACGCACACCTCAGAGTTAGAGAAGTCACACATCTCGGCCCCGTTGCTTCGGGTTCCGTGAACCCGCACCCTCAGCTAGCCTGAATGGGCGCGTGGAAGCTCAGGTTCCCTGGATTTCCGAACGGATTCCGTGGAACCCGTTACCTTTTCCTGCGGCGCGGCTGCTGGTGTCGAACAGGGCTAGTTCGTCGGGGTGGAGCTGGTGCTGGCAGACGAAGCTCCTGGCCTTGATTCGCCACAGGCCTTGGCCGACGCCGAGGTTCGGCAAGAGTTGCTGCTCCGTGCCGGTCAGCCCGAGGGCGGTTGCGGTCGGTCCGAGCTGGTCGGACTCCTGCCGGTAGACGATCCGGGTCTCGGCGTTCGCGAGCAGTGAGTTGGCCAGGGAGCGCATGGCGGAGCCTTGGTCGCCTACGTTGTCGAGGTCGGTGAGCTTGTGGAAGATCAGCATGTTCGCGATCCCGTAGTGCCGGGCGAGTCGCCAGTGCGCATCCATCCGCCGCAGCAATGCGGGGTGGGACATGAGCCGCCAGGCTTCGTCGTAGATCACCCAGCGTTGCCCGCCGTTCGGGTCGAGGAGTGCGGACTCCATCCATGCCGACGAGCACGTCATCAACACCGAGATCAGGGTCGAGTTCTCGGTGACCCGCGAAAGGTCGAGAGAGATCATCGGCAACGACGGATCGAACGC
>JAJZQV010000174.1 GCA_021803025.1 Actinomycetes bacterium
CGAAGCCGCAGTCCGACGCGGCGAACGTGACGTACCTGCCCTCCCTGCGGTCCCAGGTCCGTACCCGGGCCACCGTCTGCGAGACGTCCGCTCCGTACGCGCCCACGTTCTGGATCGGCGTGGCCCCCGTCGTTCCGGGTATCCCCGACAGCGTCTCGAAGCCGATCCACTCCTGGGACAGCGTGTGGCGGACGACCTCGTCCCAGGGCTCTCCTGCCGCGACCGTGACGAAGGCGCCCGCACAGTCCGACACGTCAGCGGTGAGCCCACGGGTGGCGACCAGGACCACGACTCCGTCGAACCCCTCGTCGGCAACGACGACGTTCGAACCCGCGCCGAGCACGAGGACGGGCTCCCCGCGTGAGTCGGCGTCCCGGACGTGACCGACCAGCTCCGCCTCCGTCCGTGCGGTGACGAGGCGGCGGGCCGGCCCGCCGACCCGCAGGGTGGTGAGGTCGGCCAGGCGGTTCGATGCCGGCTCCGGCGCCGGAGCGGACTGCGAGGCCGTGCTGACGACCTCGCACCTCTCGCCACCGGAGGGTCCCTGGATGAGATTGGCGCTCCTCATCGCCCAGCCGCCGGTCTCGCGACCTCGGCGGTCACCGCGCCGAGGACCTTCTTGCCGCCGCACGTCACCTCGACGCTCACCGTCACCGTGTCATCCGAGACGGCGCTGACCGTGCCGACGCAGCGGACCTCGACGCCGGTGTCGTCGTCGGGCACCACCACCGGCCGGGTGAACCTCGCCGAGTAGCTGCGGACGGCCGCAGGGTCCCCGGCCCAGTCGGTGACGACGCGCAGCGCGGTGCCCATCGTGAGCATGCCGTGGGCGATGACACCCTCGAGCCCGAGGGCGGCCGCCGCCCGGTCGCTCCAGTGGATCGGGTTGAAGTCCGTGGACGCACCGGCATAGCGGACGAGCTGCGCTCGCGTCATCCTCACCGTGAGGTCGCCGACACTCGTACCCACCTCGACGCTCATGCCGTCTCCCTCGTGTGGATGAACGTGGACGAGGAGTCGACGACGGGGTCACCGTCGAGGGTCCCGATCCGTACCGTCACGCCGACGATCTCCATGGCGCCGCGGCACCGCACCTTGTCGACGGTCAGCACGCCCGTGACGGTGTCACCTGTACGGAGCGGGCGGTACCACGTGAAGGCCTGGTCGGCGTGGACAACGCGACGGAGCGCCAGGTCGAGGTCCGGGTCGGCGAAGAGCGCGTCCCAGGCGGCGGCACCGAGCACCGCGGCGAACGTCGGCGGCGCGATCGGGGTCTCGCCCGCGTAGGCGGGGTTGGGGTCCTGGAGCGCGGCCGCGAGCTCGGCGATCTTCGCGACGCTCACGGTGTACGGGGCCGTCGGTGGGTACGTACGACCCACGTGGTCGGGGCTGATGGGCACCACCCCATTCAACGGGGGCGCCGGGGCCAGCACAAGCCGGGCCCGCGCGACGCGGACGCTCGTCGGACATGTCATCCCGGAGCCGGGACAGTCTCCGACGGTACGCTCGTCGCATGTCGATGGAGGACCCCGGCGAGCCCGGTACGCGTCCCGCGACACCGGCTTGGCCGACGTCCGCAGGGTCCGCCCGCAGCGATGACGCTGCGAGCGCGGAACCCGGTACGGACGACACCGCACCCGACGCAGGCGACGAGGACCCGCAGCAGTTCGACTGGGACTCGTGGCAGCCCGATCATGCCGGCGACGACGGGCATCGGGCCGAGGAGGTGGACTGGGACAGCTACGCGCTTGATACCGAGCCCCCGGAACCGGCCTCCTGGCGCGAGAAGGTGATCGGCGAGAGCGACTGGGCGCGAGACGTCCTCCTCGGCGACCTCGAGTCGCTCGAGCCCCTCCCCTCGTCGGCCATCTCCGCTCCGGAGGTGCTCGACCGCGAGGACGACGTGCCCGCCTCCCTGTCCCGGCCGCTGCCCGCCAGCGGGCCGCCGTGGCCGCCTCCGGGCTCGGTGAGCCACGACGTCATCCACGTGCGCCTCGCTCCCTGGGCTCCGTTCACCACCGGCGTGGCCCTGGCGATCGCCATGGTCCTCGTGTCAGCGGCGATCCTCACCCAGACCGGCCGTCTCGGCCTCACCTTGTCGGTGCTCACCGGCCAGGTCCCGACAACCGCGGACGCCGTCGTCGGCGCCTACCTCTCGGCGATCTCCCGCGGCGACTCGGCCAAAGCGCTGTCCTACCTGGCGACCAGGCCGACCAACCCGCTCCTGCTCACGGACGCGGCGCTGCGCACGAGCAGCGCGCACAGCCCGCTGACCGTCGTCCGCGTCAAGGCAGGAGGCAGCACACTCAACGGCACCCAGCGGGTCACCGCGACGTACCGGCTCGGCGACTCCGAGGTCTCCACGGTCTTCACCGCGGCGTTCACCGAGGGCCAGTGGGTCATCCGCGACGATCCGGGGCGCATCGGCGTCGGTTCCCTGCGCGCCGCGGGGATCCCGCTGTACATCGACGGCCTGGAGGTGCCCGACACTATCGACAGTCTCCCAGCCTTCCCCGGGACGTACGAGCTGGCGACCAGGAACCCCTTCATCGAGTTCGCATCGCCCGCCACGATCGTCGTCCGGAGCTCGGACGAGGCTCCGATCATCGGCGCGGTACAGCTGCAGCTCAGCCCTGCAGGACGGCAGGCGGCCCTCGACGCGGTCCACGCGGCTGTCATCGCCTGCCTGTCCAGGAAGGAGCTGCAGCCGAGCGGCTGCCCTCAGAACATCGAGCCCAACCGCAACGAGCCGGTCCTGTCCCAGACGATCTCCTACTCGACGGCGAACGACGCGATGACCGTGTCCGAGTCGGAGCTCAGGCTCTCCACCGTCATCGTCTCGTATACCGCGACCTGGAAGCTCGTCGCCAAGGTCGAGGTCAACGGCGTCCCCCGGGACGTCACGTTCCCGTTCGCCGTCAGCGCGCTGTGGAAGGTCCCGCTGACGACCGACAAGCCGAGCGCGGTGCTCGCGAGCTGAGGGCAGAGCACAGCTGCGGGAACAGCGCAGCGGCCGGACCCCGACGAGGGATCCGGCCGCTGTGCTGAGATCTGCAGGTCAGCGCGTCTCGCGGTGCGCCTGGTGGACACCACAGCGCGGGCAGAACTTCTTGATCTCCAGACGATCCGGGTCGTTGCGCCGGTTCTTCTTGGTGATGTAGTTCCGCTCCTTGCAGACGGAACACGCGAGCGTGATCTTGGGCCGGATCTCGGAGCCCTTCTTGGCCATGTTCATCCCTCGTGTTGTGCCGACCAACTGTGTAGCGGGAACGGGACTTGAACCCGTGACCTAACGATTATGAGCCGTTTGCTCTACCGTCTGAGCTATCCCGCCGTGGAGCCCCCATGCGGAATCGAA
>JAJZQV010000063.1 GCA_021803025.1 Actinomycetes bacterium
CCCCAACACCGTCCAGCCGTTCCGGCTCTCGCCGGCGCAGGCGGTCACGTGCGACCAGGACCACGGCTATAGCGCGGAGCAGCGTGCGTACAACGGCGGCCTCATGGACGCCTTCGTGCAGAACACGACGCGCGACGCCTGCTCGTCGCCGCAGTACGGGACGAACGGCCTTGTCATGGGCTACTACGACGGCAACACCGTCACCGGCCTGTGGAACTACGCGCAGCACTACGCGATGAGCGACAACTCGTACTCGACAACCTTCGGACCGTCGACCCCCGGAGCGCTCAACCTCGTCTCGGGACAGACGTGGGGCGCCAAGGAGTACACGGCCGCCGGCACCCCCCTCGTCCCGACCGCGAGCGACTACACCGTCCGGTTCCCGAACGCCTCGGGTGTCGGGACGGTCACCAACGACCCTGACCCGGTGTACGACGACTGCTCCAACAGCTCGCACACGACGAGCTACACCCTCGCCGGCATGACCGGGCCGAACGTCGGTGACCTCATGAACGCCAAGGGCGTGAGCTGGGGCTGGTTCCAGGGCGGGTTCCGCCCGACGACCGCGGCCACGGGTACGAGCCCGGCGGCCTGCCTGTCGACCCACAAGAACGTCGCGGGCATCACGTCGACCGACTACAACCCGCACCACGAGCCGTTCCAGTACTACGCCTCGACGGCCAACCCGCATCACCTCGCACCGGCTTCGGTCGCGGAGATCGGCCACGCCGGCCAGGCCAACCACCAGTACGACCTCAGCGACTTCGCCGCCGTGGTCAACTCGCCCGACATGCCGGCAGTGAGCTTCCTCAAGGCGGCCAACTACCAGGACGGCCACGCGAGCTACTCCGACCCGATCGACGAGCAGGCCTTCCTGGCTGCCCAGATCAACGCCATCGAGAAGTCGCCGAACTGGAGCAGCACGATGGTCGTCATCGCGTACGACGACTCGGACGGCTGGTACGACCACCAGGCAGCGAAGCTCACGAATGCCTCGGCCACGAGTGACGACGCGGCGTTCTGCACCGCCGCCGCCGCGTCCGGTGTGCCAGTTGCCGACGGTCAGGTCGACAAGTGCGGTCCTGGCCCGCGTCAGCCGCTGCTGGTCATCTCGCCCTTCGCGAAGACGAACTACGTCGACCACACGCAGACCGACCAGGCGTCGATCCTGAAGTTCGTCGAGGACAACTGGAGCCTCGGCCGGATCGGCGGGGGATCGGCGGACACGAGGGCGGGTTCTCTCGACGGCATGCTCCACATGCCGAACCCGAAGGCCCCCCAGGTCCTGCTGGATCCCGCCACGGGAGTCGTCACCTCCGTAAGGTCCGTCCCCGCGGAGCGGCAGGGTCGGTGAACCATCCCCGGTGCCCGGCGGGTCCACCCGTCGGGCACCGGGCCTCTTCCCCCGCGGAGTCACATCCCGGGTCGCTGGTCTTCGCACAGGGACCGAGGCGAGTCTCGATGCTGCGAGTCGTGCGGCGGGTCGGCGCCACGTCGATTCTCGCGCGCTCCTGGGGAGAAGAGAGGATTCTGGTGATGCGGTCCTATTTCTACGAAGCGTCTCACCGGGCTTTCGGACAGGAGTGGAGGGATGGCGGGAGCGGGGGATCTTCCCACGGTGTCGGTGGTGGTTCCGGCCTTGAACGAGGCCGTTCTGCTTCCCGTTCTGCTCAATGCTCTGGCGGCGCAGACCCTGCGCCCCTTCGAGGTCGTGCTCGCCGATGCGGGATCCGATGACGGCACCGTGTCACTCGCTCGGGGCGCGGGAGCCTTGGTTGTCGCGGGCGGGCTGCCCGGGGTGGGCCGTAACCGGGGGGCGGAGGCCGCGACGGGCGAGCTCGTGCTGTTCCTGGACGCCGACGTGCGACCCGGCGAGGACTTCCTCGAGCGTGCGGTGAGTGAGTTCCTCGAACGCGGCCTGGACGCCGCCACGGTCGCACTCGTACCGCTTGACAGCGCGTGGGACGTGAGACTGGTGTACGCCATCATCGCCAGAGGGCTCCAGCCCGCCGCTCGGGTGCGACCGCACGCGGTCGGGGCGTGCATTCTGGTCCGCAGGACAATGCACGATCGCCTCCACGGCTTCAACGAGACGCTCGTCTTCGGCGAGGACCACGACTATGCGGGACGGGCTGCGCGCGCCGGGCGGTTCGGTGTCCTGCGTTCGGTGCGGATCCCCACATCGATGCGGCGCATCCGCCATCTGGGCCGGGTCCGCTACGCATGGGTCGCCCTCGTCTCCGAGCTCCGCTCGCTGTTCCGCAGACCGGCGCATCAGATCCCCCATGGTTACGGCCTCGGTGGGGGCGACGGTCGGGGCTCCCCGTGATCGTCAGCGCGGGGCGTCGCTGGCGGCGCATCCTCGCCCGGCCCTCGACGGAGGTGCAGGGCGACGCGATCGCGCTCGCCACTGTTGCGGGCACGATCACCGCGGTGGCCGTGGTGGTTGCCCTCCGAACCGTTCGTGGGCAGCGACCCTATGGCCGGTACCTATCCACGACCGTCTCGACGGCGGGATTCGACATCCGGGACGCCGCCGGTTCACTCCTCGCGCGTGCGGCCGAGGACGAGATCGTGGAGCTGCACGTGGTCCGCCACCTGCGCGACCTGGCGATGCTGAGGCGGCAGGGCGATCCGGGACGCCTCGCCGCTCGTCTGGAGATCTTCACGAGCCTGCGATCCTTCGCTGACGACTTCGGCGATCCACGCTACGCCCGCGTCACTGCGGTCGTGGCGCGTGCCGGCGTCGCCCGCGCCCTTCTGCGACTGGGCTTCACCGAGGTGGCCGCGCCTCGGCTCGACCTGGCGAACCGAGTCGAGAAGCGGCTGCTGGCGATGCGCACCGGCGGCCGGGCCAGCCTGCCGGACTGCCTCGTCGTCATGCCCCGGGCGCAGTGGGAGCACCCACGGACGCGTGCGCGCCTCGATGAGTGGATCCGGCGTTGGAGCAGCGACTGACACGAGCGCGCAGCACGTCCCTCTCTCCGCAAGAGCCGACGATGGTCGACATCGCGAGCGCGTCGCGTAATCTGAACGTGTCGGTGAGCCGATCCTGACGGCGCGAGCCGACGAGGAGGCCTGAACGTCATGACCACGAGGCTGACAGCCACCGGAACCAGGCAACGTCAAGCCCAGCAGGCGCTGGACGAACTCGGACCCGCCAAGGCGCAGTCCGAGCGCATGAGCGTCCAGTGTCCTCGCGCCCACCACGTCGCCGCGATCTATGACACACGGATCGGGCCGGTGATCCTCACCCACCCCGGAGCTCACGCTCACGGGTCGAAGGACTTCGTCGACACCGGCCACCACGCCGCGCGCCGCGCTGATCGGCTTGACCTGCTCGAGGCTGGCGACGGGGTCGGCGACGACGTCCCGGCCTGGTGCGACTGCGGTCCCGTACAGCTGTCGCGGACCCATCTGCTCGACCGGCTCCGTGCGGGTGAACGGAAGGTGATCGTCGGGTAGTCGGGCCGCCTGCTCGCCCTCACAGGCGGTCCCCTGTGGCACCGCCTGTGACATCGACGTCAGTCGTACGAGCCCGCGGGTGATCAGGCCGGGCAGGTGCTAGACCGTGCTAGACCCGCACCACGATCTTGCCGCGCGTGTGGCCGGCCTCCAGCATCCGGTAGGCGTCGACCGCGTGGTCGAGGTCGAACACCTCGGCGACGCTCACGGTCAGCTTGCCGTCCGCGACCAGACCCACCAGCTCCGCGAGGTCCTCGCTGCTCGGCCGTACCCAGATCGCCTGGCCGCCGAACTCCGACGCCGCCCTGCCGTCCGTGATCGAGATCACAGAGGCGCCCGGCTTCACGAGCTCGCGTGTGGCGTCCATCGCGGCGCCACCGACGTAGTCGAGGACGACGTCGAACCCGTCAGGAACCAGTTCTCTCGCGGCGGCTACCAGCTCGTCGCCGTACGGCACCGGCTCGGCGCCGAGGCCGCGAAGGTAGTCGTGGTTGGCCGGCCCGGCCGTCCCCACGACGCGCGCGCGAGCCAGCACGGCCAGCTGGGTGGCGAACGACCCGACGCCGCCCGCAGCCGCATGGACGAGTACGGCATCTCCGGCCTTCAGCCCCGAGCGGCGGACACTCTGCAAGGCGGTCAGACCAGCGAGCGGCAGGGCCGCGGCGTCCTCGAAGCTCACGGACGCCGGCTTGTGAGCAGCGGTGCGTACGGGTACCGCCGCGAGCTCGGCCAGCGTTCCGCCGTGGACCACGTCGGCCCGTGCGTACGCCAGCACCTCGTCGCCTGCCGCGAACTCGGGAGTGTCGAGCCCGGGGCGCACCACCACGCCTGCGACGTCCCAGCCCGGGACGACGGGGAACACCGTGTCGATGAGGCCTTGAAGGTAGCCCTGGCGGATCTTGTAGTCCACCGGGTTGATACCTGCGGCCACCACCTTCACCAGCAAGGTGTCAGGGCCGATGTGCGGGTCGGGAAGCTCGCCCACCCTCAGCTGGTCGAGGCCTCCGAAGCGGTCGTAATGCAGTGCCTTCATGCTCTCCAGCCAACCACACGGGGGCATATATGGAGTCGATGCTGTAGGCCGGGCGGGAGTTTGCCGGCGGGCCGCCGTCGAAGCAGTGCTCGCTGATCCAGAGAATGCCAAATCCCACCGCATCGCGGTAGTTCCGGTCGCCGTGGGAGCCAGAGTCGTTTGTTCTGTGGGGATCGCGATTCTGGCTGCCCAAAACCCCAATCCGACCCGTGTTCACCCAATCTGCTCAACTCGACAGCGAAAATCGCGATTCTCTGGCCGAGCTGCACGTGCCAACCACAGCGGCATGAGCCGATTTGCGCTGTCGATGGCCACTCGGACGGATTCCGACCTCGCCATGCTGAGCGCGAGGGCCACGGCACAGACGTCGGTCGGCTGCCAGTTCCTGAAGCCGTCCGCGAGGGCCCTCACCGCTTCGGCGCCACCGGCGAGGACGAGGACGGGCATGACGGGACTTCCAGGCCGTCTTGTCGCGCTCCGGGTACGGCTCCCTCCTCCGGGGTCCTCGGTGGGGCCTGCCATCACCGTACGAAACCGACCGGCCCCGCGCCCACCTGAGCCGACTTACAGAGCCACCGCCAGGACGAGCCAGAACGCGAGCTGGCCGAGCTCGATGAGCGAGCCCCACACATCCCCGTTCACACCGCCGAGGCGGCGGATCACGCGGCCCCGCCAGTACAGACCGACGCACCACGCGACGGCGCCCGCAGTGGCGAACACGACCAGCCCGCGGGGCCCCGACGCGCCGTAGCCCAGAAGGCAGTCGGCCACCCCCACCGCGCACAGACTCAGCACGAGCCCGCGTCCCGACGTCACGCCGCCGAACAGCTGGGCGAAGCCGCTTGCGTGCGCGGCAGGGGAGCGGGCGGTCGTCGCCGCGAGCGCCAGCAGCCTCCCCGTCATCGCCGCCCCAGCCACGGCGGCCGGGAGCGCCCACGGCCCGGACGAGGAGATCCGCGGAGACGCCAGCGCAGTCACGTCCAGCAGCAGGACCAGGACCACGGTCGCCACTCCCATCGGCCCGATGTCGGACCGCTTCATGATCGCCACCGCCTGCTCGGGCGGCGTGCGGGAGCCGAGCCCGTCCGCGGTGTCCGCCAGCCCGTCCAGGTGCATGGCGCCCGTGACCAGCGCCAGCGCGATGAGTGTGACGGCGGCGGCGAGCAGGGCACCCGCACCGACCGCGGCGACGCCCCATGCGACCGCCCCCGCACCCAGGCCCAGCAGGAGGCCGAGCCAGGGCAGCGCGAGGATCGACCGACGCGCGGCGTCGCGGTCGAGATCGTGAGTGCGCACGGGCACCACGGTGAACAGCCCGGCGGCCAGGAGCAGCGCAGGGGGTCGGCGGGTCATTTCAGCCGTACCGGGAGTCCGGCCACGAGCAGCCACGCCTCGTCGCAGGCGTCGGCCACCCGGGCGTTGAGGATGCCCATCTCGTCACGGAACAGACGCCCGGACAGCGAGGCCGGGACCACGCCTTGGCCCACCTCGTTCGTCACGAATGTGACATCGCGGCCGGTGGAGCGTACGGCCTCGACCAGCTCGTCGACCCGGACGTGGAGCCGCTCGGCGGCATCCTCCGAGTACCCGGGCAGCTCCGGCCACGCGCCGCACTCGTCGAGGACCCGGCTCAGCCACACCGTCAGGCAGTCGATGAGCACGGGAGCAGGGTCCTGCCGTCCCAGAACCGAAGGCAGGTCGAGCGTCTCGACGGTTCGCCACGCCGCGGGCCGCCGGCCGACGTGGGCCGCGACGCGGGCACCCCACTCGGCGTCTTCGGGGCGCCGCGCGGACGTCGCCACGTAGTCGACGACCCCCGCGTCTCTGAGCATTCCCTCGGCGTACCGCGACTTTCCCGACCGTGCGCCGCCGATGACGAGGCGCCTCAACTCGACCCCGATACACCGGCCGAGGAGAAGGTCGCCATCTCCCGCAGCACCTTGGCGGCCGCCTGCACGACCGGCAGCGCGACGACCGCGCCGGAGCCCTCGCCGAGCCGCAGGTCGAGGGAGACGACGGGTACGAGGCCGAGCGCGGCCAGTGCCGCGGCGATGCCGGGCTCGGAGCCGTCGTGCCCCGCGACGAGATAGCCACGCACGTCCGGGTGGATGGCGACGGCCACGAGTGCGGCCGAGCATGCGATGAGCCCGTCGAGGACGACGGGTACGCGCGCGGCGGCGGCTCCCAGCAGGTACCCCGCGATGGCAGCGTGCTCGAAGCCACCGACCTCGGAGAGCGCCCCGAGCGGGTCGGCCGCTGTCACTCCCCGGTCGGCGATCGCGGACGCGATGAGCGCCTTCTTCGCGGCGAGAGCCTCGCCCTGCGCTCCGGCCCCGGAGCCGGTCACCTCGGCGGCCGGTCGCCCCGTGAACACGGACACGAGCGCAGCGGCGGGGGTCGTGTTGCCGATGCCGACCTCGCCCGGGATGAGGCAGCGGTACCCGTCGGCGACGGCGTCCTGGGCCGCCTGGATGCCTACCTCGATGGCCTTGAGCGCCTGGTCGCGGGTCATCGCCGGGCCCGCCGACAGGTCAGCAGTCCCTGCTGCGATCCGCTGGACCCGTACAGCGCTCCCGTCCGGCTGAGGCGTGACCGTACCCACGTCGTACACGCGGACATCGGCGCCCGCGTGACGCGCCAGCACGCTGACCCCCGCACCGCCGGCCACGATGTTGGCCACCATCTGGACAGTGACCTCCTGCGGCCAGGGCGAGACCCCGCGCGCGTGGACACCGTGGTCGCCCGCGAACACGCACACCACTGCGGGCTCGGGGACCGGCGGCGGGCACTCGCCGGCGATCGCCGCGAGCTGGTTGCCGAGCGCCTCGAGCTGTCCGAGCGAGCCGGGCGGCTTCGTGAGGTCGAGCTGGCGAGCCTCGGCGTCGGCCCGTACTGCCTCGTCCACGGGGCCGATCGCCGAGAGTGTGGCCACGACAAGGGGTGATGCCGCCAGGAGGGGTGAGGTCGTCATGTCGTCCTTCGGTCGAGTCCGTGGAACGGCAGCCCGCCTTACGCCGGTCGGCGCAGGTGGCCGGCTGCCACGAGGACGTCCGAGCGCATGACGAGGGGCACGTTCACGGTCAGGCTAGCGGGATCGTACGGCCGTCCGCCCGGCGCCTCCCGTGCACGGGGTCAGCCTCCCCACGGCGTTCCCGCTCGTTCCCCGCACCGTCCTCCGCTGGTTACAGTCGGCACCATGAGGATCTCTTCGGGCGACAAGCTCCTGGACCGTACGTTCTTCATCAGCCTGCTCCTCAAGCTCGCGGACGGCATCGTCGAGCTCATCGGGGGAGCGGTGCTGCTGTTCACGACGCCGCGCCAGATCCAGGCGGCAGTCGCGGCGGTGACGCGGGGCGAGCTCGCGGAGGACCCGAGCGACTACGTGTCGAACCTTCTCGTCCGCTACGCGGGCCAGCTCAACGTGTCCCTGACCGTGTTCGGCGCCTTGTACCTCCTCGTCCACGGCGTCGTGAAGGTCCTGCTCGTCGCGGCCGTCCTGCGGGACCACCTGTGGGCCTACCCGTGGCTCATCGGCTTCCTCGTCGCGTTCATCGGCTACCAGTCGTACGAGCTCGTCGTCCACTTCTCGTGGGGCCTGCTGCTTCTCACGCTGTTCGACATCTTCATCGTCTACCTCACAGTCCGCGAGTACAGGCGGCACAAGGCCATGCGTCGGGCCGAGCGGGAGGACGCGCCGACACCGGCGGAAGGCTGAGTCTCGCGGGACAGCGCGGCGACGGAGGCGGTCAGAACGCCCGGGTCGAGCGTCAGGCGGCGCCTTGCAGCAGCGTGCCGTCGTACGCCTCGAGCAGCGCCTCGACGGCGCGGACGAGGAACGGCACGAGGGTCTCGCCCTCGTTCGGGGTGAAGCTGGAGACCGGGAGACCCTCCACAGGATGGGTCGACCCGTCCACCCGGGAGTCGAGAAGCACGATGCCGGATGACAGGTCGACGCCCCGAACACGCAGGTGCGACTCGGCCGGACCGCGTCCGGCGGACTGGGCCTGGTCGATGAGCATGAGGGCGAACTGCGCCGACTCGAACACCGACTCGCACATCAGCGTGAGCCGGCCGTCGTCCACCTGGGACGACACGATCCCGAACGCGTCGCGTGCCTCGAAGAGGCCATGCAGCTCATGGTTCATGGGGTCCACCTCCAGTGCGTCTTCGTACATGAGAGGCCCGTGGCCCCCAACTGGTACACCTTTCCACAAACTTGCCGTCTTCGCCCGCAGACACGGCGCTGCGTGCACGGGACGTCCACGCGCCCGGGGCGCGGGCCTCGCGCATGCGCACGTGGCGCCGGCTCGGCAGGAGAATGACAGGTACAGGTCCTCGACAGACACTTCCTGGTCGTCTGGTGCCCCCCCGCTGCAACTGCAGGTCCCGCCGCTGTAGGTTGGCCGGGTGGTCGGCCGCCGTGGCCGGCCGCTCGAGACACCGGGGATCGGATCCCGGTTCGAGCAGGGGAAAAGTGGTGCGAACCCACGCTGTGCCGCAACTGTGATGCGCCTCGTGCGACGAGTCAGGCCGCCTGCTGTTTCGGTCATCCTCGAGCAAGGAGCCCGGCCATGAGCCCTCGCGTGACGCAAGCCGTCATGACTCGTCCTTGCCTGACATCGCTGAGGAGCGACCATGTCAGCGCAAGCCATCTCTGAGCCTCTACGACCTGGTGAAGCCGTCGTACCGCTCGAACCGCTCGACCTTCCCGACGGACTGCCGTCACGCGTACGCGGCTGGGTCAGCCGGGTCGCTGGCCTGACGAGCCCTGACGGGGTGCGCTGGTGCGACGGGTCCCCGGCCGAGACCGACACCCTCTACGCGACCCTCGTCGCCCTTGACGCCGTACGGGTGAGCGTCGACGACGTTCCCCAGCTCCTCGTGACGGCCTCATCCCGACGTCCCGAAGGCCAGTCGTCGCAACGAGGGGGGAGCGAGGGGTCGGCTGTCCCGCCGCTGGACCAGGTACGTCTTCACCCTGACTGCCAGCACCTGACCCTGCTCCGGCTCTTCGCCGGCTGCATGCGAGGCCGCGTCATGTACGCCGTCCCGTACGCGGTTCCGGACGAGGCGGGGACCCGACTCGGGATCGAGCTCACGGACTCCCCGTGGGTGGTGCTCAACCTCGGCATGGCCGCCCGTGTCGGCCCGCGGGCGCTCGGCCGGATCCGAGCCGGAGACCCCTGGACGGCTTCCGTGCACTCGGTCGGCTACCCGCTCCTGGACGAGACCGGGCATCGTCGACCCGACGTGTCGTGGCCGTGCAACGCGGAGAAGTGGATCGGCACCTTCCCCGACTCCGGCGACGTCTGGTCCTTCGGCACCGGCTTCGGCGCGGCACGGCTGGCGGACTGCTTGCGTAGCACGTCGCCCCGGACGCCGTACCACTCCCGCCGGGAGGCCACGGACTGAGCCTCGAATCAAAACCTTGGCAGGCGTGTGCGCCGCGGGACACCTTGCCAGTGTGATGGACATTCTCCTGTGGCCCACGCCGCCGGGCTTTGAGGAGAAGGCCGGCGGGTGGGGCCACTGCTTGCTGCGGGGGGTGCCGGGTCGGGCTTGGGGCTACGAACGGCACAGCGAGGAGTTCGACGAGGGGGGCCACATGCCGGAAGGCGTGTTGGTGCACGAGGACGGACGGTGCGAGAGCGCGACCGTGGGACCGGAGACCAGGGTGTGGGCGTTCGACCGCCCCGCCCTCAATGTACGAGGTGACGCAGACGTTGCAGTCTGGCGCGCTCCGGCCCTTGGCGTATCGCCCATTCGTCGGTGACGACGAGCGCTCAGTCCTAGGCTTGAAACAGCAGGTGACGGGCTCTCTAGGAGGAGTCATGTCCAGCATGCTGGTGGCCTTCGTCATGACGATCGTCGTTCTGGTGGCTGTGCTCATCGGGCTTCGTCAAGCGGGGTCGAGTGCCCCGCGGATTTCCAGCTGGTTCTCTCTCGTCGCCGGCGCGCTGGCCCTGCTCGCCATCGCCGAGCCCATGGTCGACAGCGCTTTCGGATTCGACAGGGCCGACCAGATCGGCCGGATCATCCCGTGGCTGCCCGTGGCGACAATGACCCTCGGCCTCGTGGCTCTGGCGACCGGCGTCTTCGCCTTCGTCCGTCAGGAGCACTCCTGGAGAACCTGGGTAGGGCTCGCGACCGGGGCGCTCGTGACCCTCTTCTGGGTGCTGTTCGGGTTCGGTGAGCTGCTGTCGCCCTGCTGACGGCGGCAGCCGGGCGCAGGCGCTCGGGAGGCCGCACCCGCCCGGCGCTCAGGTGGCGGGAGGGGTGGCCCTGCGAACGAACTCGGCCACCTCGTCGAGCATCTCGACGAGGTGCTCGGGCTGGCCGGTCCACACCATCCGGGACGTGGGCAGGCCCGCTCGGATCATCGACGCGCTGAGGTCGTCGACCGCCATGCCTCGAGGCGCGGGCCGCGAGGCCGTCAGTGCGGCACGGGATCGCTGGTCAGGGGTGAGGCCGTCCCACCATGCCTGGAGCTGTTCCTCGCTCATGCCTCTCCCAGGGTCAGGCTCGTGGTCACCCCGAACGTCCGTACCACGCGGCGCAGCTCGGCGTTCGTGAGACCGGTGCCGCGGCCACCGATCGCGAGGTTGAGGTACTCGTAGCGGGCGGCGGTCTCCGCGTACTCGACCCGGTCGCACGCGGCGAGCACGGACACGTCGGAGCGCGCCATGACGCCGTGCTTCGCCCACAGGACGAGCTGGTGGTGGCGAAGACTCTCGAGGTTCGCCGAGGTGAGCTCGTCGGAGCCGGGCACCATGAACGGCAGGTAGCCGATGCCCTCGGGAAGGTGGACGATCGTCTCGGCCTGCCACCGCACAAGGCGGTCCGTGAGAGCGGCGGTGTCCTGGTACTCGGGCACCGTCGACAGCAGCGTGAGGTGCAGCGGCTGGGCGTGGACGATGGCGTGAAACCTCAGGCCCCGCCTCGCCACGTGGTCGTCGTGCACCGCGAGGTGGGAGTTGAGCTCGACGGTGGGCCGGGCGAACGGGCCACGCCGGGCATGGTGCAGCGTGGCGGTCGTACCGCCCTCGTCCACGACGAGCACCCCCACGTTGCCCTCCGGGTCGTCGGCGAGGGACCGCAGCCTGCACCCGGACCCGGTGATGACGACGGTGTGACCCGCGAGCGCTGGGGCGCGGTACGGAAGGTCGACCTGCCGGGTCGTGTCGAAGGCGGCCGAGATGTCGACGGGATCCGTGAGGCACACGGAGATGTTGCCGGCGCCCGCCTCGGCGGCGTCGATCTCGGTCATGCGGCGTCCCGCCGCCCCGAAGGCGGCCAGGACGTCGTCGAACGTGTTCGGGGATCCTCCGGCTGCCACGAGGCAGTCCTACCACGACGGGTTCACGGCGTCGGACCCCGGCCACGGTTCGAGGGGCGCCGTCGCGATGCGAGGATGTCGCCGTGAGCGAGGAGGACCGCAGCGGCGCGGGAGTGGCCGAGATCCAGGTCGTCGGCCAGCTGTGCGTGGACCTGCGACCCGTCCTCGGGTCGTCGAGGCTCGCCGGACCGGGCGAGCTCGCGGTGGTCGGACCGATGGTCATCACACTCGGAGGTGCCGTCGGCAACTGCGGACGCGTGCTCGCGGACCTCGGCGTCGACGCGTCGCTCTCCGGCTGCATCGGCGACGACCAGCTCGGGACGATGGCCCGCCGGCTGCTCCAGAACCGCCACCAGAACGTGGATCTCGTCGTGTCGCCGGAGCTGTCCACCTCGTACTCGCTCGTCGTCGAGCCCACCGGTGTCGACCGGTCGTTCTGGCACCACACCGGCGCCAACCTGGCGTTCACCGGTGAGTGCGCGGTGACCGCGACCCGGCTGCTCCACTACGGGTATCCGTCGCTGACTCCCGCCATGTGCGCCGACGCAGGGGAGCCGATCGTGCGGCTCTTCGGCCGCGCACATCGTCGGGGGGTGGCCACGTCGCTGGACCTGTCGTTCGTGGCGGAGGGCTCGCCGGTACGGGACGTGGACTGGGAGGCGCTGCTCCGCACCGCCCTCCCGTGCTCGGACGTGTTCTGCCCGAGCTGGGATGACCTCGTGAGCTGCCTGGGCCTGCCCGTCGACCCGGACGACGCGTACGTGGCGGAGTGGGCCGAGCGCTTCCTCGAGTGGGGTGCCGGGATCGTTCTGGTCACCCTCGGCGGCCGCGGCACGTACCTGCGGGTCGGGTCCGCCGACCGTCTGGAGGCGTTGTCGCCTTGTCGGATCGCCCCCGCCGAATGGGCGGGTACGGCCCTGTGGCAGGTCCCGGAGGTCCTCGCCGCGGTCACCACGACGAACGGCGCGGGCGACGCGTACAAGGCCGCGTTCCTGTCCCGCCTCGTACGAGGCGACGGCCCGCAGGACTGCCTGACGTTCGCTGGTGACGTCGTCGCCCGCTACCTCACCGGGCGACCCCTCGTCGACTCACCCCACTAGGCCTTCTTCTTCTCGTCGTGACCGCCGAACTGCTTGCGCATCGCTGACAGGAGCTTGTCGGAGAGGAGGTCCTCGTCGCGCGAGGAGAAGCGCGCGAACAGGGCGCTCGCCAGGACGGGCGTCGGTACGCCCTCCTCGATCGCTGCGTACGCCGTCCAGCGTCCCTCGCCGGAGTCCGACACGTGACCGGAGAACCCGTCGAGCGTCGGGTCCGCGTGCAGCGCGGAGGCGGTGAGGTCGAGGAGCCAGGACTGTACGACGCTGCCTCGCCGCCACACCTCGGCGACCTCGGCGATGTCGATGTCGTACTGGAAGTGCTCCGGGTGCTCCAGCGGGGCGGTCTCGGCGTCCGAGTCCCGGGGCGTCCGGCCCACGTTCGCGTGAGCGAGGACGTTGAGGCCTTCAGCGAAGGAGGCCATCATCCCGTACTCGATCCCGTTGTGGACCATCTTCACGAAGTGCCCGGCGCCGACGGGTCCGCAGTGCAGGAAGCCCTGTTCGGAGGGTGACGGGTTCCCGTCACGACCGGGAGTCCGGCTGGCAGCGTCGACGCCCGGCGCAACGCTCGCCCAGATGGGTTCGAGCCGGTCCACGACCTCGTCGTCGCCGCCGATCATGAGGCAGTAGCCGCGGTCGAGACCCCAGATGCCGCCGGAGGTTCCTACATCGACGTAGTGGATGCCCGAGGACTGCAGGGACTTCGCCCGCTCGATGTCGTCGTGGTAGTGGGAGTTCCCGCCGTCGATGACGACGTCGCCGGCCTCGAGAGCCTGCGCCACCTCCCGTACGGTCTTCGTCGTGATCTCGCCCGCCGGCACCATGAGCCACACGGCGCGCGGCGCCTGGAGCTTGCCGGCCAGGTCGCTGATGCTGTCCGCGGCGACCGCTCCTTCGCCCGCCAGTGTCTTCACCGCCTCGGGGTTGACGTCGTAGACGACGCACTCGTGCCCGTCACGGATGAGCCGCCGCACGATGTTGGCCCCCATCCGGCCCAGTCCGACCATTCCCAGCTGCATGCGAACCTCCGTCAGGTCTCCGGATCACGCCCACGCGTGTCGCCCAACCTACCCGGGCCCGGGCGGGGTCGTGGGGTGACGGCGAGCGGGCGGTGGCACGGCGGCGCGTGCCCTCGCCTGACGCGAATCGCGCGCTGGATGCCCGAAACCGGGCACTGGAAGGTCGCCTCGTCGATTTACGCGTCGAATCGCGTCAGCGCCGCCTGAGTGACCGGGCCCAGGGACAAGCCTCCTGGCGAGAACCCCGGCCGATTCCTCGCAGAGGTGCGTATCAGGACCTCCGTCGTGGCCTCTTGACTGCCGTGAGCGAGACGCGGGTGCACGTGAACGGGAGACCGGTGGTCGTCCCCGACCACCTCTACCTGCGCGGTGCCGGACCGCGCGTCGTCGTGCGCTTCCCCGGTCCGATCGAGTCGACGTGGGCCGCCAGGCTGGCGGCTCTCGGGGCGACGGTCGAGTTCTGGTGCCCTCCGTACGGGGCGTGCGTGACCCTGACAGGCGACGCGGACGAGAAGCTCGCCGCCTCGGACATCGTCGCCGGCTACGTCCCGTACGCCGAGGAGGCGTGCGACCGGGCACTGGATGCGGGTACGGGTCCCGACTGGCTCGACGTCGTGTGCTTCTCGAGCGCTGACCGTCCGCGGGTCGCCGACGAGCTCAGGGCGCTCGGCGCGACGATCCTCGACGAGTCCAGCTCGAAGATCCGGATCGCCTGGGCGGGGGACGTCCGCCCGGTCCGCGAGGTGGTCGGCGTGAAGCTCGTCGAGCGGCCCCGGCTGCCGACGACCTCAGCGACAGGGCTCGCCGCGGACCTCGCGTTCGCGCTCCCCGACGGCTCGTGGCGCACCGACCTCGACGGCAGCGGCGAGACGATCGCCGTCGCGGACACCGGCCTCGACACCGGCGTCCTCGCGACGCTCACTCCGGACCTCGCGGGTCGGGTACGGGCGCTCATGTCGTGGCCGATCAACCCCTCGTGGGCGCCCTACGTGACGAACCCCGGTGCCGACGACGGTGCGGCAGACCTGGGCAGCGGCCACGGCACGTACGTGGCCGGCCTCGCCGCCGGCTCGGGCGCCCGCAGCGGGGGAGCCCGCCGCGGCGTGGCGCCGGCGGCAACCCTGGTCGTCCAGGCGATCGAGCAGTGGGTCGCCGTGGCGCCGGGGCACCCCGAGCTGGGCGCCTCTCGCTACACACTGGCCGGTCGGCCGACCGACCTTCGAGATCTGCTCACGCAGGGCTACAGGTCCGGCGCCCGTATCCATGTTCTTGCTTGGGGGAGTGCGGCGGCGGGGACGTACGACAACGACGCGTACGAGGCCGACCTGTACCTGCGTGAGCACGTGGATGCGATCATCCTCGTGGCGGCTGGGAACAGCGGCAGCGACCGAAACGCCGACCGCGAGGTCGACCCCGGGAGCCTCGACTCGCCGGCCACCGCGAAGAACGTCACGACGGTAGGGGCCACCGAGGGGTCAGACCCCAACGGCTTCCCCGTCACGTGGAGCCGGCTGCAGGCCGAGGGACGGGTCTTCGCGAACGCGACCGACCTCGGCGACCCCGTGTACGGGCAGCCCGACCGCATGGCTCTCCTCTCGTCGGCCGGACCCACGTCCGACGGCCGCGTCAAGCCGGACGTCTCCGCGCCTGGGACCTGTCTCGTCGGTCCGCGCGCGATGCGGGCGACCGGACGCGGCTGGGGTCTCGCCGACCCGCTCCCGTCGTACGTCGTCGACGGGGGCACCTCCGCAGCGGTCGCGGTGGCTGGGGGCGCCACCGCGCTGCTGCGGCAGGCGTGGCGCGTGGCGCTGCGCCGCGATCCCGCCGGGGTCACGCTCAAGGCGCTCGCGGTGCTGGGGGCGGCGCCGGTGCTGAGCCGCGACGGGACGCGGCCCGAGGACCGGGACGTCGCCGGCTGGGGCCGCCTCGACCTCGAAGCCTCCCTGCCGTACCCGCCGGACCACTCGAGCGTGAAGGTCCTTGTCAACGCGACGAGCGGGACTGCGGTCCGTACCGGCCAGTCGCGTCGCCGTCGCATCACCGTCCCCGCAGGCACCCGGCTCCGGGCTGTCCTCGCCTGGTACGACGTGCCGGGCGAGCGCCTCGTCAACGACCTCGACCTGACCCTCACCGGCCCCGGCGTCGCGACGCCGATCCGGGGCAACCACCAGACCGGCTCGCCCACGACGCCCGCCACCCCTGACCGTACGAACACGGTCGAGGTCGTCGACGTTTCCGGGCTCGCCGGCGGTACCTGGGAGCTCGCCGTCACCGGCGCGAACGTCCCCCAGGGACCGCAGCCGTACGCCCTCGTCGTCCGCACCTGGAGCTGAGGGTCCACACCCACCGAAAGGAGACACGGCCATGGCCGACACGCACGCGCCGCGAGATGCTCGCCCAACAGAGCATCACACGCGCACCCGTACCGCCGATCACCCACCCGAGTCCAGCGACCAGGTCGAGGAGGCCGCCACGACCTCCACCGCCGTCGCGCCCGCGCCCAGCAGGTCCGTCGTCGGCGGCTCGCCGCTCGGCGCCCTGCCCCTCGGCGGAGGCATTCTCGCCGCCGACGTCAGCGGACAGCTGAAGACGGTCGCACCGACCTTCGGTTCGGTCCTGTCGAGCATCGGCATCGGCGTCGCCGACAGCCAGACGGCCCTCGACAAGGGCGTCATCGACACGGTCAACGAGCTCGCGGGCACGAACATCACGGTCGTCACCGACGTCATCCAGCACCTCGACGACGACGGCCTGCCCGATACGTCGCTCACCGAGCTGGTCAGCACGGACCTGTCCGTCCTCAACTTCTTCATGCCGACGATCCACGAGTGGAAGCGCGTCGCGATCTCGATGGACCTGTCCGTCGGCGCGTTCTCGGAGACCGACGGGGTGCAGTTCAACGCCCGCCAGCAGGGTGGCGGCGTCGGCGGGGCCGGCCTGTTCTGGGGGTTCCTCGGCGTCAACGAGACGACGAGCTACGACAACCAGCAGATGGGGTCGGTGAACCACCAGCAGGAGGCCAGCTGGTCAGCCGGAGAGGTACGGCTCGACGCCACGCTCGGACCCCGTACGACCGGCAAGCTGCCCGTCGCGAGCCAGGTCTCGGTCGGCCCGCAGATCGTCTTCTCCCAGGGAGCCACCAAGGAGGTGGCTGTCGCGGGCGCCGGCGTGAACCGGTCCGTCGACCTCGTCATCACCGTGCTCAAGGCCGCGGGCGATCCCAACCCGACCAAGCCGATCACGGTCACCGCGGCCGGGCTCCGTACGGCGTTCTCGTCGACCGCGCCCTACACCGGCAACATCACGAACGCCGACGGCCAGGTCGCCCTCACGGTCACCCGCAACGTACCCAACGCGGGCGCCGGTGCGATCAACGCGACGCTCGTCGCCCGGCTGGGCTCCTTCAGCCAGTCCTACACGCTCACCATCTAGCGCGAAAGGAAGCGACTCCCATGGCAAACACCGACGTCAGCGGTCAGCTCTCGACCGCAGGCATGGCGTTCGGCGACCTCGTCCGGCTCACCGGGCAAGCCGTCGCCGACACCCAGCAGAAGCTCAACAAGACGGCCGCCGACTCGACCAGTGCGCTCGCCAAGACGCTCGTCGACGTCATCTCGGTCCAAGAGGTCGACTACGACGACAACGGCACGGTGACGGGCACCAAGACGTTCACCTCGCAGCTGCCGCTCATCGACGTCGTCGACCCCGTCCTCTACCAGTGGTCGCAGGTACGTCTGCAGGGGCGGTTCACGGCCAGCCAGTTCGGCGCGACCTCCTCGACCGACACGCACACGAACACGAGCACCGACAGCAGCGGCCAGGCCGGCGTGCTCCTGATCTTCGGCGGCGGCTACAACAACTTCCAGTGGGACGACTCGCAGACCCACATCGACTCCAGCTTCCGGGTGGAGTCGTCGGTCGGCCTCATGCGCATGAACGCCATCCTCGAGCCGCGCCACGATATCGGGGTCCCGAAGCCCCGGCAGGCCGTGGTCGGTCCGCAGATCAGCATCGACGCCGGCCCGATCGCCGATGTGGGCAACCCGGCCACCTCCCGCACGATGGAGGTCGTCGTCACGTACCTCAAGGCCGACGGCACGCCCATCTCCGGCAAGGAGCTGAGCATCGACACCGCGGGTGTCGGCTGGTCGTACAAGGGCGGCGTCTCGACGACGGACGGCACCGGTGCGCTGACGGTCGTGCTGACCAGGCAGTTCGTCGGTGACACACCCGACCGGAGCCCGGTCGACGTCGTGGTCAGCGTGCGGAAGGGCATCGTCGGCGAGTCGACGACGGTGACGTTCTGACGATGTCCGGGCAACCACTTCCACAGGGAGGCACCCAGCAGTCCGAGCTGGGTGCCCTCCTGGCCGGCACCGTACGGGCGGTGGTCGACGCGCAGGATGTGCTCGACGACCACGCCCGGCAGCTGGCCGCGGAGTACGCAGCGGCGGAGCCGGGGACTCTCGCCCTTCCTCCCCTGTGGTACGCCTTCGACTCGGTGGGGATCGACATCGACCTGTCGAGCGAGGTCGTACGCACGTCGGCGGGCCCCGGACAGGCTCCGCGGACGCAGCTCGTCTGCCGCACCCTCAACCCCGTCACCGCCGGCGTCTTCGGCTACTCGGCGGCCACGGGGACCCACGTGCACGTCACCCTGACACCGCAGCGCGTCGCTCCTGCCCCGCTGCCCCTCGAACCCTCTCCGCCCCCTCACGATGGAGAACCGACATGACCACGCCGACCTCTGGTGCGCCCATTCCCGTGGCGGCCGTGACCGCCGCCTCGCTGCCGGTCTTCAAGCCCGTCGC
>JAJZQV010000064.1 GCA_021803025.1 Actinomycetes bacterium
GTACAGCGCCTCGACTCCGGTGACCGTGAGCACGATCGCTCCCATGGCGATGAACGCGATGCCCGGATGCGTGAGGGCGAAGATGATGGCGTGGTGCGGCGACAGGGCGGCCAGGATCTCCGGGTCGGACGCGATGTGTGGCAAGCCGAGTAGGGCCAGCACCACGAACCACAGCGCCATCACCGGGCCGAAGAAGCGGCCGACCGTACCCGTGCCGAACTTCTGCACCGCGAACAGGCCGGTCAGGATCAAGAGCGAGATCGGAAGCACCAGCGGCTGGAACCTCTCGTTGACCACCGTGGTGCCCTCAATGGCGGACATCACCGAGATGGCCGGGGTGATGATGCTGTCCCCGTAGAACAACGACGCGCCGATGATACCCATCACCAGGGACGCGGACACCAATCGCGCCCGGCCAGCCAGCTTGGAGCGCAGAAGGGCGACCAGGGACAAGATGCCGCCTTCGCCATCGTTGTCGGCCCGTAGCATCAAGAACGCGTAGCCGTAGGACACGACGATGGTGATCGACCAGAATGCCATCGAGATCACACCGAACACGTCTTCGCGCGTTGGCTTGACCGCGTTGTGCTGGGCACTGAACACGGTTTGCAGCGCGTACAGGGGACTCGTCCCGATGTCACCGAAGACCACGCCCAAAGCCGACAACGCCAGCCCCGCAACCGGCGTGGCCCTCCCACGCGCGGCACGACGTTCCTTCTGCACGACTCCGGGTGTGTCCATCCGCGACTCCTGTGTGATCCTAAGGCAAGGCTCGAGCCCGGGTGGACCGGACGATCCTCCAGTACCCCCGGCCCGTCCACTGACACCTGGCATGACGCTTGCTTGCAGCGCTGTCCCCCGGAACGCCTCAGGCTCGTGGACGCGCCGGAGGACGGCGGTCGATCGACGTCGCCTGCCGCTGGTCCCTGGTGGGGCCCTGCTCGTGGCCAACGGGAAGCAGGCGTTGTCGCTTGTGGCCCAGGACCTGCGGGATCGCGGGGTGCACACGGTGGTGGCGCCGGACTTCTACTGCCTCACGATGATCCAGCCCTTCCAGCTCGAGGGCATCACAGTCCGTCACGTCGCGACTGATCCTCGGGGGTTGTTGGACGGCGACGCGTTGGCCGAGGCGCTGACGACGTGCCAGCGTGTGGCGGTACTGCACTGTGAGGTGTTCGGAGGGCTCGCGGGCGCCCGGCTGGCTGACGTCCTCGGTACGGCTCGTGCCGACGGCGTACCCGTCGTCGTCGACGTGACCCACTCGCTGTTCGCCACCTCTCATCCTCCCCGCCGACTATCTGGTGGCGAGCCTCCGGAAGCTGCTCCCCGTCCCCGACGGGGCATTTGTGACGGGCATTCCCAGCCGAGCCGGCCTCGCTCGCCACGGACTCGACGCGCCTCACCTCGTCCGGTGTCGAGATACTCCACAGACTGGATCGCGCAGCCTTGATCGTCGAACACGCCGAGTCTCCCCAGAAACGCTGGTAACCCCAGCTCTACCGGCGCCCGCACATGCCCCGGTTCGCTCGACCGCCCATCGCAATGATCGAGGGGCGCTATCGCTGTCCGGGCGGTGTTTGCGCGGCCACGACCTTTCGCCATCCTCCGGCACGGTTGTGTGCGGTCACCGCCCGGAACAGTGCCACCAGGGCGGTCGGCAGCGGACTCGGCGGCCCCGCTCGGACGCTCGCCGAGCTGACCGGGTGCAGGGTCACCGGCATCGACCTCAAGGGGAGCCTCCGCGGCCGGGCTTGGCATCACCGCACAGGGCGCTCATGCGGATCGGCCCCCACACCCGCCGAGAGGGAGTGGGATCGCCGGTCCCGCGGTCGCCGGGCGTTCGCCGAGTCGATGCCCTCGCCAGGTGGGGCGAGGCGGAACGCGTCATCCAGATGACCGTGAGCAGCCTGACGGGCGGTCGGCCTCATGGCCTGTTCGTGCGCCTGGCGCTTGAGCCGCTCGCCGTCCATCCGGACGGTAAGACCTGCCGATCCCGCTTCTCTGATGACGCGACGTCGCCGAGGCAAGAGCTCTGAGAGCTGGTGGCCTCCGCCGTCGTGGG
Organism: Actinomycetes bacterium; assembly: GCA_021803025.1. GTDB lineage: Bacteria > Actinomycetota > Actinomycetes > Propionibacteriales > Propionibacteriaceae > Fen-668. The sequence goes on from JAJZQV010000064.1 coordinate 2,063, forward strand.
GGTCTTGTGGCCGTGAACGGCGCTGACAATGCTGGGACCCACAGAGGAAGGGGTGTGCCATGAGCGATCACACCTACGGCGTCAGCGAGGTCGTCGGGACTTCGGCCGAATCGATCGACGATGCCATCCGCGGTGCGGTCGACCGCGCCAGCAAGACCGTGCGTCACCTCGACTGGTTCGAGGTGGTGAACGTACGAGGACATATCAGGGACGGTCAGGTTGCCCACTTCCAGGTGACTGTCAAGCTCGGGTTCCGGCTCGACGCAGTGGGCGGTGACACAGATCCGAGTGGGTCTTCCGCGCCGTCCCAGCCGTAGTCGGAAGGAAAGTGGTTCCCTCCCCAGCCATTCTCCCTCACGATCACGCTGGTCGTGACCCCAGCGACGGTGGCCACCGCAGCGCTCGGAGATCCTTGGGGGGCCGGGGCAGCCCAGCGGACCCCGGCCCCCCAGGTCGTCAGTACCCCCGGTAGACCCCGTCGGACTCCACGTTGTCGGAAAAGTCCTCCCACTCCATGTTCGCGAGGTTGAGGTTGCTGTCGACTCCCCACAGCTCACTCGCCACGCACCGGAACGGCGGTCGGGCGGCCCGGCTCACGTCGACGACCTGGATCGGATGCTCCCCGGAGAGCGCATCGTGGTCGGCGATGAACAGCACCGAGGCCTGACGGTCGAGGGCTCGGACGGCTCCTCGGAGGTCCTGCCACGTCGCGCCCACGAGGCTCGCGTCGTCGACGACGTGCAGATGGGCGCGAAACCCGTCGTCGTTCTCGCGCAGCGCAGCAGCCTTCGTCCGCTCCCACGCAGCGTCATCGCTGAAGTCCGTCCGCACGAGGAGGGACGCTTCGGTGCTCGGCAGGCCAGTCACCGGACCATCCGACCACACTGAAGCCTCGGTACCTACACCCGCACCTGCCCCTGCGCGAGCTGGTGGGTCGTCCCATGGCACCAGTGCGTATCAACGAGCCCATGTCCCGGACACGCATCCACAACTTCGCCATCTCGTTGGACGACTTCGCCACAGGAGAGCTGCAGCCCCTGGAGGCGCCGTTCGGCCATGCCGGCCAGTGGCTTCACACGTGGATGTTCGCGACGCGCTTCTGGGATCCCAGCGGGACGCCGGGGGTCGACAACGCCTTCGCCGAGCGGCACAGCCTCGGGATCGGTGCCGAGATCATGGGTGCCACAAGTTCGGCCCGCCCGACTGGCAGGACGACCCGGGCTGGAAGGGCTGGTGGGGGCCCAACCCGCCGTTCCACACACCGACGTTCGTCCTGACCCACCACCCGCGACCTTCGTTGGAGCTGGATGGTGGCACCACCTTCCACTTCCTCGACGTGTCCGAGGTCGGCGCGCTGTCGACGGCCCAGGCCTCCGCCGAGGGGCAGGACGTACGCTGTGGGCACGCACGGCCTGGCATGCGACTGGGGGTGGTGGAGGTGCTCGACCTGGCGTCCGAGCTGTCACGCTTGTCCGAGGGCGTGGATCACCGCCGTGGCCGGGATATGAGCACGGCAAGGGGTGGGGGGTGTTCGGCCTCCCGTTCGACAGCGGCCATGTGCTGGCGCTGCGGGTCTTCCCGCAGGGGACCTTCGAGCCGTACCGCACGCTCTGGCACCGCACGCCGGCTGGGTCGTGGTCCATCTTCGTCGAGGGACCGCACCTCGACCACGCCTGTCCCCGCTACTACGGCTCCGCGTGCGCGCGCACGGTGATGTTCCGTTACCGGCCCGAGGGATGCTCGCCATCGGGCAAGGGGCGTGGGAGGCGCTGCCCGCCACCTGACCATCGTTCGGTCGCCCCCTGCTGAATCGGGTGCCGCTCCGTTCCGCGGAATCGAGAGGGCGCACACTTACGATGTCGGCGAGGATGGAGTGGCGATGGCGGGTAGACCTCGGGGTCGGGTACTGGCTGGGGTGGGCGTCGTCGCCGTACTTCTTCTGACGGGCTGCGCCCGCGTGGTACCGGCGGCAGGCCCGGCGCCCATAGCGACGTCAGCCGTGACCGCGGCATCGAGCATGAGCCCGTCTGCGCCCACTGCCACGTCCTCGTCGGTCACGCCGTCACCGTCCGCGACCACCCCGACGCCCGACGCGTCCACTCCCAGCCCGACCGCTCCGTCGACGCCCGCCCTGGTCGCGGGCCCGGCCATCTACCGTCCCGGCTCGAAGGGCGATGCCGTACGTGACGTCCAGGTCCGGCTGCGCCAGCTCGCCTGGTACTCCGGCGTCATCACCGGCACGTACGACGCGCAGACCGTCTCGGGGGTGCAGGGCTTCCAGACCAAGCGGGGGTTCCCGGTCACCGGGGAGGTCGACCGGCGCACGCTGGACAAGCTCGTCTCCATGACCCGCACGCCGACGGCCAACGAGAAGAACAACGTCATCGCGCCCGTCACGGCCACGGGCCGGATCGACCCGCGGTGCATGACGGACCACGTGCTGTGCATCGACAAGACGACCCGCAAGCTGCGATGGATGGTCGACGGACAGGTCGCCAGGGTCTTCGACGTCCGCTTCGGCTCCGAGCTCTCACCGACCCGCGAGGGCTCGTTCACCGTGTACTGGAAGTCACGGGACCACGTCTCGACGATCTACCACACGGCGATGCCGTTCGCGATGTTCTTCTCCGGGGGCCAGGCCATCCACTACTCGGCCGACTTCGCGGCCCGCGGCTACAACGGCTCGTCCCACGGCTGCGTGAACGTCCGCGACTACAACGGCATCGCCTGGCTGTTCGACCAGGTCGGGGTCGGGACCTCCGTCATCGTCTACCGGTCCTGACACCCTGGGCGCCCCCGATTGGCCCCTGAGGAGACCACCCCAGATTCGCTGACGCGGGGAACGCATGACAAGGTAGGCCAGTGCCCCCATCCGTACGTGCATCCAGGAGTCCGGAGGTGACCAGCCGGTGATAATGCTGGCCGTTGCCCTCGCGATCCTGGCGTCCATCTCGTTCGCCTCCGGCGCCAGTGCCCAGCACCTCGGTGTCGACAAGGCGCTCGGCTCCCAGGACCCGGACCGCCGTCTCGGACTCGGGCACATCCTGGTCCTGCTCAAGACGCCGATGTGGCTCTTCGGGTTGCTCCTGGTCGCCTTGGGAGCCAGCATCCACATCATTGCGGTCTACCTCGCCCCGATCACGGTCGTGCAGCCCATCGGCATCCTCGCCGTGATCTGGTCGGTGCTCATCGCCGCCCGGCTCACCCGCAGCGCGCCGACCCGCACGATGTGGGTCGCGGTCGCCTGCTCGGTGGTCGGCATCGTGTTCTTCACCGTCCTGTCCACCCGGCACGCCGCCCACTCGCGCTCGGCCAGCCTGCACGCGATGGTGGTGACCACAGTCGTCGTCTGGGCCATCGCGCTCGCGTTCGCCGCCGTGGGGATGCTGGGTCCGCGCTGGGTCCGGAACCTGGCGTGGTCGTGGGGGGGCGCGGTGCTGTACGGGCTCGGCACCGGCTACATGAAGATCATGACCGTCGTCCTCCGGGACGGGCAGGTCTTCACCGGCCCCGAGTTCTGGGCCGCGGGAGTGGGTCTCGTCCTCGCTTACGCCATCGGGGGCTGGTTCATCCAGCAGGGGTACGCATCCGGGCCGGCAGAGGTCGTGGTGGGTTCCATGACGACGATCGACCCGCTCGCCGCCGTCGCCGTGGGCCTTGTGGTTCTCGGCGAGGGTGCCCGGCTCACTCCGGGTGTCGCCGTCGGCATGGCTCTCGCCGGCGCCCTGGCCGCCGGCGGGGTGGCCGTCCTCTCTCGCTTCCACCCCGACACCCAACGACACTTCGCCACACAGCCCGCAGGAGGGTAGGGGCCATGCGGATCCTGATCGCCAGCGACACTTTCCCGCCTCACATCAACGGAGCAGCCCGGTTCGCCGAGCGGCTGGGCCAGGGCCTCGTACGCCGTGGCCACGAGGTGCACCAGATCGCTCCCTCGACGAACCTGCACAGCTACGCCGAGACCGTCGAGGGAGTCGTCATCCACCGCGTGAGGTCGTACCCCTTCACGCCCATCGAGGCCTTCCGCTGGGTCGCCCCGTGGGACTCGTTCCCGGAGATCGCACGCATCGTGGGCGAGGTGAGACCGGACGTGGTCCACCTGCAGTGCAATGGGACCGTGGGCCGGGCGGCGGGGTACCACGCGACGCGGCAAGGTATCCCCCTGGTCGCCACCAACCACGTGATGCCCGAGAACCTCATGAAGCAGCTGCCGATCCCGAGAGCCTTCCAGAACATCGCCACCGAGGCGATCTTCCGCGACATGCGCCACGTGTTCAAGCAGGCCCAGGTGCTCACCGCGCCGACGCCGCGAGCCGTCGCCATGCTCGAGAAGAGCGCGAAGCTCGTGGGCGGTCTCGCGGTCTCCTGCGGCGTCGACACCGCGGTCTACGCCGCCGCTGCGGAGGCTGCTCCCGCACACGACGTACCGGTCATCCTGTACGTGGGGCGCCTCGACCCGGAGAAGCGGATCCGGGAGCTGGTCGAGGCCGTCGCGGGCCTTCCCAGCGACGTCCCGTACCGCCTCGAGATCATCGGCGACGGCATCGAGCACGCCCACCTCGTGAAGCTCGCGGCGGCGAAAGGACTCGGTCCCGACAAGGTGAAGTTCTTCGGCTTCGTGAGCGAGGAGGAGCTCCTCGCCGCGTACGGGCGCTGCGACATCTTCTGCATGCCGGGCATCGCCGAGCTGCAGTCCCTCGTCACCCTCGAGGCCATGAGCGCGGGCAAGCCGGTGGTCGCGGCGAACGCGATGGCGCTGCCCCACCTCGTCCACCCCGGGGACAACGGCTGGCTGTACACACCGGGGGATGTGGCCGAGCTGCGCGGCCACCTCCAGACCCTCCTGACCTCGCCCGACCTGCGGCGACGCATGGGCGCCGAGTCGCAGCGGATCGTCGCCAAGCACGGCGTCGACGGGACCCTCCAGAAGTACGAGACCCTGTACGAGCGGGCCATCAGCGCCGTCAAGGGCGCCTGAGGGCTCGATCCGGGCGCCCGTCCGCTCGTCGAGGGGTGCTCGTGCGATGAGTGCGTCTGGGCGGGGAGCGGTCGGCCGATCAGGGCTTGATCGGGAGCCCGGACACCTGGTTCTCCATGGCGTCGAGCATGACGAGCGTCCCCTCGCCGTGCGCGAGCTGGAACGACAGGGTGCCCGACACCGACTGGCCCGAGCCGAGCGTGCCACTGCGCAGCCTGCTGCTCGACCCGGAGTCGGGGTAGGCGAGTCTCATCGCCGCGTTGTTGTACGCGTAGAACGAGTACCGGAAGGACCCCGTCCTCACTGTCAGCGTCACGTCGAGGACCACGTGGTCGGACGACCACTGCGTGTTCGTGATCTCCCAGGCGCCGGTCGCCGAGTCCGTCTCGAAAGCGAGACCAGGGAGCGTGGCGGTGGGTGACGGCGTGGCTGAGGGAGTGGTCTGTGCCGTCCGCGCCAGGTAGCCGGCCGACATGAACCCCCCGATGAGCACCGCGAACCCGACCAGGAACGCCAGCAGGGGGCCGACCCGGCGCTTGGGAGGCTTGTACGCGTCGATCGACAGGCTGGCGGGTCGCGCCGGACCGATCGGACGGCTCCCGGGTGGCGGGACCTGCGGAGTGATGGGCTGCTGTGGCCCGAACGGCGCGTACGGGTCCCGAGGTACCGACCCTGTAGGCGGCCCCATGGGCGGGACGCCGGACATGCCTGTACGTGCGGGCCGGTCCTGGCCCGTGCCCCAGCCTCCGTACGGCGCTCCTGTCATCGCGTCCAGCGTACCCAGGGGAGACAGGGGCAGGAACCGGGCGAGGTCGAGGGCTCCGGGGAAGAGGTCAGCTCTGATCCGGGACGGAGGTCCGTTGGGGGCGGGGCTGCGAGTGTCCACAACCGGTTGCGAGGGGGACCATCGCTGTGGACAGGTGACGGATCGGGTTCCGGCTGCCCATGGTCGAGGTGTGACTACCACCGAACCTGTACTTACCGCCCGCGGCCCAGCCGACCTGCTGGGCGCCATGCCCTATCTGCTGGGCTTCCATCCCATGGAGTCCCTTGTCGTGGCCGTCGTCGAAGACTCGTCGATCGCCTGCGTGGCCCGTGTCGACCTCAGGGACGCCGAGACGCCCGGTCTCGCTGCGACGCTCCTTGCGCCGTTCCTGAGCCAGGCTCGAGCCGGTGCCCGACTCGCTCTCGTTGGCTACAGCGAGGACGCTCTGGGCGTCTCGGCCGTCGTCCGGCGTGTCGCCGATGACCTGTCGATGGATGTCTTCACCGAGCTCGTCGTGTGTGACGGGATGTGGTGGCACGTGGACAGTCCGGAGGAGGCTGAGCCGTACGACCCGTCGACGAGCAGGATCGCAGCAGAGGCGGCGTACCAGGGTCTGGCGGCTCGTCCGACCCGGCACGACCTCGAAGGTCTCTTCCTGCGCCCGTCGCACGTGACGGTCCTTCCGGAGGCTGCCCTGCGCGCCGCGGGCCGCCGGGTCGCCAGGCTCAGCCCTCGGGCTGCGCGCCGTCGTCTCGACGCCCTGCTCGACGCGCGACTCGCGAACCCCTCGAGGTCGATCTCGACGCGCGAGTGCGCCGAGATGCTCCTGCTACTCGACGTGCCGGCGGCGCGGGACGCCTTCTGGATGAAGCTCGGCCGGGAGACCGCCTCGGCACTGGTCGACATCTGGCTGCACGTGTCGTGGCGTGCCCCGTCCGAGGAGTCCCTCGGAGCGGTGTGCGCGGTCGGACTCGCGGGCTGGCAGAGCAGCACGGGCGTTCTCGCCACAGTGGCGCTCGAGAGGGCGGACCGGATCGGCGGGTGGCACCCGCTGTGGGACCTGCTGACACGCATCCACCAGCTGGCGCTGCCGCCCTCAGCGCTGGATGAGATCCAGGCCGCGATGCGAGCGCAGTGCGCCTAGATCTCACTGAGCTCCACGCGGGAGCGGGACTCGGATCCCGCAGCGGAATCCCTTCGGTTCCACCCACGCCCGGACGGATAGACTGCTCGACCGACTGCACCGGCACGGTCAGTGCCAGGTGCTCCCCGAGGAGGAACAGTGAGCCAGGTCGAGGCGACCCGCAGCGGGCAGGAGGCTCGCGGGTACGACATCGTCGCTGCCCAGGACAAGTGGCAGGCGTTCTGGGAGGCCGACCGGACCTTCCGGCCTCTCGACGACGGCAGCCGCGAGCGGCGGTACGTGCTCGACATGTTCCCGTACCCGTCCGGGGACCTCCACATGGGTCACGCGGAGGCGTTCGTCATGGGTGACGTCGTCTCCCGCTTCTGGCGCCTGCAGGGCTACGACGTCATGCACCCGCTGGGCTGGGACTCGTTCGGGCTGCCCGCGGAGAACGCGGCCATCCAGCGGAACGCGCATCCCGCCGAGTGGACGTACGCGAACATCGAGACGCAGGCGCGCTCCTTCCGGCGCTACGCGCTGAGCGTCGACTGGAGCCGCCGCCTCCACACCTCCGACCCCGAGTACTACCGGTGGACGCAGTGGCTGTTCCTGCGCTTCTACGAGAAGGGCCTGGCGTACCGGAAGGACTCCTACGTCAACTGGTGCCCCAACGACCAGACCGTGCTGGCGAACGAACAGGTGGTCCAGGGCCTCTGCGAGCGCTGCCACTCGCCGGTGACCAAGCGGAAGCTGACCCAGTGGTACTTCCGGATCACCGAGTACGCACAGCGCCTGCTGGACGACATGGCCGCGCTCGAAGGCAAGTGGCCCGACCGTGTGCTGGCGATGCAGCGCAACTGGATCGGCCGGTCCGAAGGCGCGTACGTCGACTTCCGCGTCGAGGGGCGCGAGGAGCCGATCCGCGTCTTCACCACGAGGCCGGACACGCTGTTCGGTGCCACGTTCATGGTCGTCGCGCCGGATGCGCCCCTCGCGGCCGAGCTCGTCTCCGAGGCGCAGCGCGCGGAGTTCGAGGCGTACCTGGAGAAGACCAAGCAGGAGACCGAGATCGAGCGCCAGTCCACCGAGCGCCCGAAGACCGGTGTGTTCCTGGGCGTGCACGCGACGAACCCGGTCAACGGCGAGCAGGTGCCGATCTGGTCGGCCGACTACGTGCTCAGCGAGTACGGCACCGGCGCCATCATGGCCGTCCCGGCGCACGACCAGCGCGACCTCGACTTCGCCCGTACGTACGGGCTGGACGTACGGACCGTGATCGACACGGGCGAGCCGGACCCGGCGACGACAGGCATCGCGACGGCCGGCGACGGCGCGTACGTGAACTCGGGCCTGCTGGACGGGCTCAGCGACAAGAAGTCGGGCGTGGCGAGGATGAACGAGAAGCTCGCTGCCGACGGCCAGGGCGAGGCGGCGATCACGTTCCGCCTGCGTGACTGGCTGCTGAGCCGGCAGCGGTTCTGGGGCTGCCCTATCCCCATCGTGCACTGCCCGGAGCACGGCGAGGTGATGGTCCCCGACGACCAGCTGCCGGTGCTGCTCCCGGACCTGCGCGGCGCGGACCTGAAGCCCAAGGGCACGTCTCCGCTGGCCAACGCGACCGACTGGGTCAACACGACGTGCCCGACCTGCGGCGGCCCCGCGACGCGTGACGCCGACACGATGGACACCTTCGTCGACTCGAGCTGGTACTTCTTCCGCTACTGCTCTCCGAACGCGACGGATGCGCCGTTCGACAAGGCCGAGGTCGCGACGTGGATGCCGGTCGACCAGTACGTCGGCGGAGTCGAGCACGCGATCCTGCACCTGCTGTACGCGCGGTTCTTCACCAAGGTGCTCAACGACCTCGGCATGGTCGACTTCGACGAGCCCTTCCAGCGGCTCATGAACCAGGGCCAGGTCATCAACAAGGGCAAGGCCATGTCGAAGTCGCTGGGCAACGGAGTCGACCTCGGCGCGCAGATCGACCAGTACGGGGTCGACGCGATCCGTACGACCGTCGTGTTCGCCGGGCCTCCGGAGGACGACATCGACTGGGCGGACGTGTCCCCAGGCGCCACGCTGAAGTTCCTGCAGCGTGCCTACCGGGTGGCGTGCGACGTCGTGAGCGCGAAGGGCGTCGACCCGTCGACGGGCGACCTCGGGCTGCGCCGTACCGCTCACAAGACGCTGGGCGCCCTCACCGACCTGCTCGAGTCACGGCGCTTCAACGTCGTCGTGGCCCGCCTCATGGAGCTCGTCAACGCGACCCGGAAGGCGATCGACACGGGCTGCGGGCCGGCCGACCCGGCGGTGCGCGAGGCGGCTGAGTTCACGGCGGTCGCGCTGAGCCTGTTCGCGCCGTACGTGGCGGAAGAGATGTGGGAGGTCCTCGGACATGCGCCGTCGATCGCCAACGCCTCGTGGCCCGTCGTCGATCCCGCCCTGCGTGCGGAGGAGCGGACGACGATGGTCGTCCAGGTACAGGGCAAGGTGCGCGCGAAGATCGAGGTGCCGACCGACATCACGGAGGAGGACGCGCGGGCAGCCGCGCTCGCGGACGCGAACGTGCAGCGTGCCCTTGACAGCCGCGACGTGGCCCAGGTCATCCTGCGCCTGCCGAAGATGGTGTCGATCGTCCCGCGCTAAGCCGCCCTCCTCAAACGGGTCGGGCGACGCGTCCCCCGGGCCGCCGGGTGGGGCATCCTGCTCGACGTCTGCATTCAGTGGCGCCCAGCGGCAGGCTGTGGGCCATACGCGACGGCGTGCAGCTCAGCGCCAGTGGATGCAGGTCCGACCACGTGTGACCTGTGTGCCCCCTCCATGGGTCCGACGAGGTGGGTACGGCCTCTTGCTCTGGTGGGCGTGGGGGTGGCCGCGCCAGGAGCCAGCAGGAGCTCCTCGCGATCGCCTTGCTCTGGTGGGCGTGGGGGTGTCCGAGACTTGTCCACAGCCGCTGCCCGGCCGAGGGTCTTGTCCACAGCCGGCGACCTCGCTGACGAATCGGCCCGGAACCTGCCCACTGTCGGGGTGTGGAGGTGTTCGGCGACAAGCGGCTGCCCGAGGTGGCGGAGGTGGTGCGGGCGCGGCTCGCCGCCCTGTTCCAACCCGCTGTTCCGGCAGGGGAGCGGGTGGCAGGGCCGCCGGGGGAGTCACCGGAGCCCACTTGGGCTGCCGTCGCCGAACACCTTCGCCCTGACAGCGGCAGCCCAGTTCCCCGTCTGACGAGCCGTCACCTCGCTGTTGTCGCGGGCATCACGCTCGTGGCCGTCGTCGCATCCGCCGCATGGCTGCTCAGGGCCAAGGCCGTCCCCTTGGCCGTGGCGGCGCCCGCCCCCAGCCCGCGGCCCGCGTCCGCGGCGAGTCCCGACCCGACGACGCGCAGTCCCACGCCCAGCCCGGCCGCCACCCCGACGATCCTCGTGCACGTGCTGGGTGCCGTCGCATCGCCGGGCCTGGTCAGGCTGCCGCAGGGAGCACGGGTGGCCGATGCGCTGGCGGCGGTGGGAGGACTCCGCGCGGACGCGGACCCCGCCGAGCTCAACCTCGCCGGCATCCTCGGTGACGGTTCCCAGGTCGTCGTCGGCACGAAGGCGGCTCCTCGAGGGGAGGTGCGGCAGGGGTCGGGGACGTCGGGTTCGGCCCAGTCGGGGACGTCAGGGGCGGAGGTGATCGTCGACCTCAACACCGCGACGCTCACCCAGCTCGACGCCCTGCCCGGTGTGGGGCCGGTGACGGCTCAGGCGATCCTCGACTACCGCACGAAGAACCGGAGGTTCAGCAGTATCGAGGAGCTGCAGGAGGTCGACGGGATCGGAGCCAAGACGTACGCACAGATCGCGCCGCACGTCCGTGTCTGAGGGTGACCGGCTCGGAGGACCGACGCGCGACGACGGCAACCGACACGGCGTCGACGTCCGGCTGGCGCCGGCTGCCGTCGCCGCCTGGCTGGGGATGTGGCTCACCACGTCGGGCCAGGTCGCCGGGCTGGTCTGTGCGGGCGTGCTGGCCCTTGTCGTCGCGGGGATCGCGGCGGGGCGGAGGTCAGTCCCCGCGGCGATGGCGTGCGTCGTCCTCCTGGGAGCCTTGATGGTGGGCGGCGTCCGCTCGCACGCGCTGCGCAGCGGTCCGGTGGCCTCGCTCGCGGCCCAGAGGGCGGTCGTCGTGATGCTCCTGCGGGTCACCTCCGAGCCGGCCACGTTCCAGAGCCGTATGGGCTGGGGTGACCAGGTCAGGTTCCGGGCCGATGTGCTGCAGCTGGACGGGCGTGGCCACTCGTGGGCGATGCAGCAGGCGGTGGACGTCCAGGCGAACGGCGGCGGGCCGGGATCGTGGGCGTCGGTGCGGGTCGGTGCCACCGTGCGTCTGGGGGCCCGGCTCGCGACGGCCGATGTGGCCGACGGGGTCGCCGCGACCGTACGGCCCTTGACGCCGCCCGACGTCCGGGAGCCGCCGGCATGGTGGCTGGACGTCGTCGAACGGGTACGGACAGGACTGCGTGAGGCCGCGTCGCCGCTGCCGGGTGACCAGCGGGCACTGGTGCCGGCTCTCACCCTCGGTGACACCACGGCGGTCTCGGCGACCATGACCGACCAGTTCCGGGCCACGGGGCTCACGCACATTATGGCTGTCTCCGGGGCGAACCTCGCGCTCCTGCTGGTGTTCGTCGTGCTCGTGGCGAAGTGGTGCGGCGCCGGGGGCCGCCGGCTGGCTCTGGTGAGTGTGGCCACCGTGGGAGCGTTCGTGGTGCTGTGTCGCGCCGAGCCCAGTGTCGTGAGAGCTGCGGCCATGGGCGTGGTGACGCTCGCGGCCGTGGGGCGCGAGGCCGGCCGAGGTGGCGGAGTACGGCTCGTGTCGGTCTCGGTCATCGGCCTGTGCTTCGTCGATCCGTGGCTGTCCCGGTCATGGGGCTTCGGGCTGTCGGTCGCGGCCTGCCTGGGGATCGTGTGGTGGGGCAGGCGATGGGCGCACGCCCTCGGACACTGGCTGCCGGGATGGCTTGCGGAGGCGGTGGCCGTACCTCTGTCCGCCCAGGTCGCGACGCAGCCCCTGGTCACGGCCCTGTCCGGCCAGGTCAGCGTCGTGGGTGTGCCGGCGAACGCCATGGCAGGTCCTTTCGTCGGCCCGGCCACGGTGCTGGGGTTCGCGTGCGCGGGGGTGGCTTGGCTGGTTCCCGGGTTGGGGCGGGTCCTCGCCGGGGCCGCTGGGTGGGCGGCTGCGCCGATCCTCGCCGTGGCCAGGTTCGGGTCGTCCTTGCCGGGTGCGACCTTGGCGTGGCCCGCCACTCCCGTCGCGATCGGTCTTGTCGTCGTGGCCTCGCTGGCGGTGGGCTGGGCCGCCCCGGCTGTGCTCAGCCGATGGTGGCTGGCGCTGCCGGTGGCTCTCGCCGTGGTCGTCGCGCTGCTGCGCGCGCCGTACCACCTCGGGTGGCCGCCGTCCTCCTGGGAGGTGGTGGCGTGCGACGTCGCCCAGGGCGACGCGACGCTGGTCTACGCGGCCCCCGGCCAGGCGATCCTCGTCGACACCGGGCCCGACCCGGCGGCTCTCCTCCGGTGCCTGGATCAGGTCGCGGTGGAGGCCGTCCCGCTGCTCGTTCTCACGCACTACCACGCCGACCACGTGGGTGGCCTGGAGGCCCTGCTGGCGTCACGCCCCGTGGGCCGGGTCCTCGTGTCGCCGCTGGCCAGCCCGGTCGCAACCGCCTCGGCGATCAGTGCCGAGCTCGCCGAGCGGGGCATTCCGGTGACAACCGCCGTGCCGGGCCAGGAACTGGCCGTCGGTGACGCGCGATGGGAGACGGTCGCGGCGGCCCCGGACATCGCCGCCGGCGTCGACGCGGGGGAGTCGAGCGCGGAGAACAGCTCGAGTATCGTGGGCCGGGTCTCCGTGCCCGGACTCTCGGTCCTTGTGACGGGTGACATCGAGCCCGAGGGACAGGCCGCCGCCCTTGACGCGGGGTCGGACCTGCGCGCCGACGTCCTCAAGGTGCCCCATCACGGCTCCTCCCGGCAGTTCGTGGACTTCCTGGCTGCGACGCAGGCAAAGGTCGCTCTCGTCGAGGTCGGCCTCGACAACACGTACGGGCATCCTGCGGCGAAGACGCTCCGTACCCTCGAGGGCCTCGGGATGCAGGTGCTCCGTACCGACCAGCAGGGTGCGGTCGCGATCGGTGTCACGTCGGGGACCTGGACGATCACTACCCTCCGATGACACCGCTCGCTCCCGACCCCGACGCCGAGCGATGGCTCTGGCTCTGCGACCTGCTGGACGCAGCGCGCTCACCCGGCGCGCCTCGTGGAAGTCCCCCCTCCGGGCACATCGTGCTTCCGCGGTTCCCCGATGCAGCGACGCCGGAGCGACGGCGGCTCTGCACCCAGCGATCCCACGGCGCTTCGTCTCGTGACCTGCCTCGGGCGTAAGAGGTGTGAGGAGATACCCTGGCCCGTACCCGGCATGAGGAGGATTCGATGGTCATCGACCCGGAAGAGCTCGAGGCGACGCTCAAGCGCCTCAAGCGTGTGCAAGGCCAGATCGGTGGTGTCATCACGATGATCGAGCAGGGCAGGGACTGCCGGGACATCGTCACGCAGGTCGCGGCGGCCAGCAAGGCCCTCGACCGCGCCGGGTTCGCGATCATCGCGACCGGGCTGCGTGAGTGCCTCCTCAGCGAGGACTCCGCCTACGACGCCGCGCAGATGGAGAAGCTCTTCCTGTCGCTGGCGTGACCGCCGGCAAGGTGTCCGAGCAGTTCTCCTCCGGGCCATCCGCGGCATGGCCTGTCGTCCCGTACTGGCATGCTGTCGCCCATGGCGGATTCGTTGTTCGGTGCCCTGGTCCTCATCACGGGGCCCGAGGCTTACCTGGCTGATCAGCAGCTCGCCGGGATCCTGTCGGACGCGCGAGCCGAGCACCCCCAGGCGACCGTCAACGTCGTCGAGGCTGCGGCCCTGACCCAGGGTCAGCTGCTCGAGATGACCGGGAGCGCACTGTTCGCAGCGGAGTCCGTGGCGGTGCTCACCGGCGCGGACCTCCTTCCGCCGGAGCTGGTCGAGACCCTTGTCGGCGTCGCGAAGGACGTCCCCCTCGAGACGCTCCTCGTCGTCGTCCATCCGGGTGGGGCGCGCGGCAAGAACGTCCTGGACAAGCTGAAGCCTCTTGCCAGACGCACGATCGACTGTCCGGCGCTCAAGCCCTGGGAGCTCGCGCGGTTCGCCTCCGACAGGGCCCGGCGGCTCGGGACCAGGCTCGATGCGGAGGCGGCGCAACAGCTCGTCGACGCGGTCGGCTCGGAGACCCGCGCGATCGCCGGAGCCGTCGAGCAGCTCGCCTCCGACTCGTCCGCTGCGACCCTGTCAGCCGCCCACGTACGGCGCTACTTCGCTGGCAGGGCCGAGGTGACGAGCTTCGCGGTCGCCGACGACGTGCTGTCCGGCAACTACGGAACGGCCGTCGAGAAGCTGCGCTGGGCGCTGTCGACCGGCGTGGCGCCCGTGCTCGTGACGAGCGCGCTCGCCGGGTCGTTCAGGGCCCTGGGGAAGTACTTCGACGCGCGCGCCGACAGGCGACCGGAGCCCGCCATCGCCAAGGACGTCGGCGTCCCGCCGTGGAAGCTCAAGGACCTGGCCAAGCAGGCCAGGGCGTGGTCCCCCAGTGCGGTCGGTGCGGCCATCAAGGCCGTCGCGAGGGCGGACGCCGACGTGAAGGGCGCGGCTGTCGACGCTGAGTTCGCCCTCGAGCGCCTGCTCACCGAGCTGCGCGACTGCCTCGAGTCGTCCAAGGCGTCCTGAGCTGGGAACGCGACGGGCGCACCGGAACGCAAAAGGCGCCCCGACCGGTGGTCGAAGCGCCTTGCGAGTGGATCCGGGTCGTCCGTACGGCCCGGGTCGGATGTCAGAGTGCGGCGGCCTTGGACGCGATGGCCGACTTGTGGTTGGCGGCGTTGTTCGCGTGCAGGACACCCTTGGAGACGGCCTTGTCGAAGGCCCGCGTCGCGGACTTCGCCAGGGCGCTCGCCTTGTCGGTGTCGCCGGCGGCAACGGCCTCGTTGAAGCGACGCACGGAGGTGCGCAGCGCCGACTTCACGGCCTTGTTGCGCTGTCGGGACTTCTCGTTCGTCTTGATCCGCTTCATCTGGGACTTGATGTTCGCCACGGGGCAAGCCTCTTTTGGTTGGTTGGTCTTCGGGTTGCACCCCGTGGGGCGCGCGTGTGCACCACGCTGGTGCGACGAGTCAATCTATCAGCGGGCCCCCGTACCGCCCAAATCAGGCGGTCCACCCGCCCGCATCGGGCCGCCGTGCCACCGGAGAACCTCCTGTGCCGGCTTGTGGGAGGATGTGTCGACTCGTTCGAGGAGACCTGGAAGCTGCATGACGACCCTGCCCGGAAGCACTGATCCGCGACGGATCCGCAACTTCTGCATCATCGCCCACATCGACCACGGCAAGTCGACGCTGGCCGACCGGATGCTGCAGCTGACGGGTGTCGTGGACGAGCGGTCGATGCGTGCCCAGTACCTCGACAGGATGGACATCGAGCGCGAGCGCGGCATCACGATCAAGTCCCAGGCCGTACGCCTGCCCTGGACCCACGACGGCACCGAGTACGTCCTCAACATGATCGACACCCCTGGTCACGTCGACTTCACGTACGAGGTGTCTCGCTCGCTGGAGGCCTGCGAAGGCGCGGTGCTCCTCGTCGACGCCGCGCAGGGCATCGAGGCGCAGACGCTCGCGAACCTGTACCTGGCGCTCGAGGCGGACCTGCACATCATCCCCGTGCTCAACAAGATCGACCTCCCGGGCGCCTTGCCCGACAAGTACGCCGAGGAGATCTCCAACATCCTCGGGGGCAAGCCGGAGGACGTGCTCCGGGTGTCGGCCAAGACCGGCGAGGGCGTCCGCGAGCTCCTCGACGAGATCGTCGCCACCGTCCCGGCACCGGTGGGCGACGCGACGGCCCCCGCCCGTGCGCTGATCTTCGACAGCGTGTACGACACGTACCGCGGCGTCGTCACGTACATCCGGGTCGTCGACGGCCACATCAGCCACCGCGACCGCATCCTCATGATGAGCACGAAGGCCACGCACGAGGTGCTCGAGATCGGCGTCATCTCGCCCGACCCGGTGAAGTCGCCGGGCATCGGCGTGGGCGAGGTCGGCTACCTCATCACCGGCGTGAAGGACGTCCGCCACTCCCGCGTCGGCGACACTGTCACGAACGTGAACAGGCCCGCCACGGAAGAGCTCGGCAGCTACCGACACCCCAACCCGATGGTCTACGCCGGTCTGTACCCGATCGACGGCGACGACTTCACCGAGCTGCGCGAGGCGCTGGAGAAGCTGCAGCTCAACGACGCGTCCCTGGCCTTCGAGCCGGAGAGCAGCGCCGCGCTCGGCTTCGGCTTCCGCATCGGCTTCCTCGGCCTGCTGCACATGGAGATCGTGCGCGAGCGGCTCGAGCGCGAGTTCGACCTCGACCTCATCTCGACCGCACCGAACGTCGTCTACCGCGTCGTCATGGAGGACGGCACCGAGCACGTCGTCACGAACCCGTCGGAGTTCCCCGACGGCAAGGTCGGAGTTGTGTACGAGCCCGTGGTGAAGGCGTCCATCCTCAGCCCCACGGAGTACATCGGCACCCTCAT
>JAJZQV010000175.1 GCA_021803025.1 Actinomycetes bacterium
CCGTCGACCTGGCTCTTCACAACCTTGGACAAGGGTTCGACAAGCCCTTGACGGGGTACATGGTTCGCGCCTACCGTGGAGCAACCTTATACAAACATTGGACGGACGGCCATGAAGCGCTCTACTCGCCACTTCCACCCGCCGGTACCCGACGTCGACGAGGTCGTCCTCCTCGACGGGTCCGGACAGATGGTCGGCACCGCGCCGCGGCTCGACGTCCACACGGACGCGACACCCCTCCATCTCGCGTTCTCGACGTACCTGCTCAATGCCCGGGGCGAGGTGCTGCTGACGCGTCGAGCGCTCGGCAAGAAGACGTGGCCGGGCGTCTGGACGAACTCCTGCTGTGGTCACCCGCGCCCCTCGGAGGCGCCCGAAGACGCGGCGCGGCGGCGGATCCGAGAGGAGCTGGGCCTGACCGTCGGCCCGCTGGTCCCGCTCCTTCCCGAGTTCCGCTACCGGGCCGTCGACGCCTCCGGCGTCGTGGAGAACGAGGTCTGCCCGGTCTATGCCGGGTACGTCATCGAGGCGGACCCGAGTCCCGACCCGAACGAGGTCGCGGAGTGGGCATGGGTGCCCTGGGACCGGTTCGCCGAGGCCATCACGGCGACGCCACACGTCTACAGCCCCTGGGCTGCGCTCCAGGTCCCGCTGCTCGTCGCGCAGGGCGCCGCTGACGGGCCGTCGCCCGTGCGGCTCCCGGACGTCGAAGGGGTCTGTCGCGACGTCGACGAGCTCCTCACGAAGGAGATCACCGGCCTCGCGGTGGAGTGGGAGACGTACGTGGCGGGGAACGGCGTCGACGTGCTCCCCGTCGACCTCCCGGCCTGGCTCGGGGACCTGCTCGTGGGACGCGGCAAGCGGCTTCGCGTGACGATGAGCTACTGGGGCTTCCTCGCCGCGGGCGGCAGCCACGGGTCCTCCGACTACCACGACCTCGTACGTGCCGCAGCGGCGCTGGAGGCGCTGCACCTGTTCGCCCTCGTCCACGACGACGTCATGGACTGCTCGGCGTCACGACGCGGCCGCCCGTCGGCCCACGTCCAGGCGTCGCACTGGCACGTCGGCTCGGACGGGGTCGGCGACGCGTCCCTGTTCGGGACCAACATCGCCGTCCTGCTCGGCGACCTCGCCCACACCGTCGCCGACAAGATCGCCGACGGCCTGCCGAGGCCGCTGCGCAAGGTCTGGTACGCGCTGTGCGTCGAGCTCGTCGCGGGCCAGCGCGCCGACCTCACCGGCGCCGCGGCGGGACGCCGCGACCTCGCCCACGCGGAGCACGTCGCACGCCTCAAGTCGGGCCGCTACTCCATCGAGCGGCCGCTCGAGCTCGGTGCCCTGGCCGCGGGTGCGCTGCCCGAGGTCGTGGAGACGCTCCTGGAGTGCGGCGAGCACATCGGCCGCGCGTTCGCCCTTCGTGACGACTACCTCGGCGTGTGGGGCGACCCGGCGCTCACGGGCAAGCCCGCGGGGGACGACCTCCTCGAAGCGAAGGCGACGGTTCTGCTCACGTTGGCGCGGGACCGTCTCGCGGGCCACCCTGCCTACCTCCTCGCACGGCTCGGCACACCCGACGTCACGGGGGCCGACGTCCCGGTTCTGGCGGGGGCGATGCGCGACGCGGGCGTCGACACCGCCCTCGAGGAGCTCATCGCCGCCGAGTACGACGCGGCCACCGCCTGTCTCGACGGCTCCGACCTGGACCGGGTGGGCATCGCCGGCATCCGTGACGCCGCCCGCGCCATCGCCTGGCGCGACGCATGAGTCGGGGCGTCCCGCGGACGAGCCCGCGTGCGAAGACCGTCGCGGTCGTGGGGGCAGGCCTGTCAGGCCTCAGCGCCGCGCTCCACCTCGCCGGCGCCGGCTACCGGGTGACGGTGCTCGAGGCCCAGGACCTCCCCGGGGGCAGGAACGGCAGCCTCGTGCAGGAGGGTTTCCGCTTCGACACCGGACCCGTCGTCTTCACGATGGTCGACCTCCTGGAGAAGGCGTTCGCGGCGGTGGGCGCGCGGGTGTCGGACTACACCACCCTCACCCAGCTCGACCCCGCGTACCACGCGTTCTTCGCCGACGGTTCGCGCCTCCTGGTCCGGCCCGGGCACGAGAAGATGCGCGACGAGATCGCCCGCGAGTGCGGTACGAAGGACGCGGCCGCGTTCGACACGTTCGTCGAGTGGCTGCGACGCCTGTGCGCGGTCGAGCTGCCCCACTTCATCGACGTGAACTTCGACTCGCCGCTCGGGCTGCTCCGCTCGCCGAAGGCCGCCCTGGAGCTTCTCAGGCTGCGGGCTTTCGGACGCCTCGGGGACGAGGTGGCACGCCGCTTCGACGATGACCGGCTGCGGCGCCTCTTCAGCTTCCAGGCCATGTACGCCGGGTTGTCGCCCACCCGGGCGCTCTCCCTGTACGCCGTCATCACGTACATGGACTCCATCGAAGGCGTGTACTTCCCCGACGGCGGGATGCACGCCGTGCCGTGCGCGATGGCGCGGGCCGCGACGGACGCCGGGGTCGAGTTCCGCTACCGGACCTGCGTCGAGCGGGTCGACCGCGCGCCGGACGGCCGGGCCGTCGGCGTCGTCCTCGGAGGCGGGGAACGGGTACCGGCGGACGCCGTGGTCGTCACGGCCGACCTACCCGTCGCGTACGAGCGTCTGCTTCCGGGCGTCTCGGCTCCCCGCGTCACGCGCACCGGCCGGTACTCGCCGTCCGCCGTCGTCTGGCACGTCGGCATGAAGGACGCGGTGCTCCCGGACGGTGCGGGACACCACAACATCCACTTCGGCGCCGCATGGGACGACGCGTTCGTCGACCTCCTCGACCGAGGACGCCCCATGGCCGACCCGTCGCGGTTCGTCGCCGTGCCGTCGATCCACGACCGGAGCGCCGCCCCGGCAGGTGACAGCAGCCTGTACGTCCTGGAGCCTGTCCCGAACCTTCGCGTCGGCCACATCGCATGGGAGAGCGAGCGGGACGCGTGGCGCGACCGTCTGCGCGAGTTCCTCGTCCTCGCCGGCTACGGCGGGGAGATCGTCACGGAGAAGCTGGTGACACCCGCCGACTGGCAGGCCCAGGGCATGGCCGCCGGGACCCCGTTCTCCCTCGCCCACACGTTCTCCCAGACGGGCCCGTTCCGGCCGCGGAACGTCGACCGCCGTGTGCCCGGCCTCGTGTTCGCCGGTTCGGGGACGACCCCGGGCGTGGGCATCCCCATGGTGCTCGTCTCCGGAAAGCTCGCGGCCGAACGCGTGAAGGGACTGCTGCCATGACGACGCTCCTCGAGACCGGGTACCGGCGCTGCGCCGAGC
>JAJZQV010000176.1 GCA_021803025.1 Actinomycetes bacterium
CTAGGCCTGCCGCTTCTGGATCGCCGCCCACTCGTCGCGCAGGCCGACAGTCCGGTGGAACAGCATCGGCGTCTGCCCGTCGAGCGCGAAGTAGCCGAGCCGCTCGAACTGGACGACCTCGCCGGGTGCCGTCTCCGCCAGGGCCGGCTCCACCTTGCAGCCCTCGAGCAGGCGCAGTGAGTCAGGGTCGACGTCGTCGAGCGGCTCGCCCGTGCGCTCACCCGGGTAGGCTGCGGAGAACAGCCGCTCGTACAGCGCCACGCTCGCCCCAACGGCATGACGCGCCGACACCCAGTGCATCGTCGACTTCACCTTGCGGCCTTTCGGGGCGTTGCCGCCCTTCGACGCCGGGTCGTACGTGGCCTCCACCCCGACGACGTTGCCCTCCTCGTCCTTCACGACGCCGGTCGCCGTGACGAGGTAGGCGCCCCGGAGCCGGACCTCCTTGCCGGGGCTCAGCCGGAAGAACTTCGGCGGCGGGATCTCGGCGAAGTCGTCCGCCTCGATCCACAGCTCCCCGGTGAAGGCGACGTCGCGGACGCCGTCAGCCTCGTTCTCCGGGTTGTTCGCGATGGGGAAGAACTCCACGACCGGGTCGCCCTGCTCGTCGACGGGCCAGTTCGTGATGACGAGCCGGAGCGGGTTGAGGACCGCCATGCGTCGCTGTGATGTGCGGTTCAGCTCGCGCCGGACGTACGCCTCGAGCGCCTCGATCGACTGCCGGCTGTTCGTCTTCGTCGTGCCGATGTCGCGGCAGAAGTCACGGATCGCGGCGGCAGGGTAGCCGCGTCGCCGCAGGCCCTGGAGCGTGGGCATCCGGGGGTCGTCCCAGCCGGACACGATGCCGTCGTTGACGAGCGTGAGCAGCCGCCTCTTCGACGTCACGGTGTGCGTGAGCTCGAGGCGGGCGAACTCGATCTGCTTCGGCTGGTCGCCGGGCAGCGGGCAGTGTTCGAGGTACCAGTCGTACAGCGGCCTGTGGGAGTCGAACTCCAGCGTGCAGATCGAGTGGGTCACGCCCTCGATGGCGTCGGACTGGCCGTGCGCCCAGTCGTACGTGGGGTAGATGCACCACGCGTCGCCCGTGTTGTGGTGGTGGCGGAACCGGATGCGGTACATCACGGGGTCGCGCATCTGCATGTTCTCGTGCTGCATGTCGATCTTCGCCCGGAGCACCCGCGAGCCCTCGGCGAACTCCCCGGCCCGCATGCGCCGGAAGAGGTCGAGGTTCTCTTCAGGGGTGCGGGTGCGGTACGGCGACTCGACGCCGGGCCTGCCGTACCCGCCGCGCTGCGCGGAGATCGTCTCGCCGTCCTGGTCGTCCACGTAGGCGAACCCGGTACGGATGAGGTGCTCGGCCCACTCGTACAGCGTTGGGAAGTAGTCGGACGCGTGCAGCACCTGGGCAGGCTCGTAGCCGAGCCACTCGATGTCCGAGACGATCGCGTCGACGTACTCGACGTCCTCGGTGTCGGGGTTGGTGTCGTCCAGGCGCAGGTTGCACAGGCCACCGAAGTCGCGGGCGATGCCGAAGTCGACAGTGATGGCCTTCGCGTGGCCGATGTGGAGGTAGCCGTTCGGCTCCGGCGGGAACCGCGTCTGGACCCGTCCCGCGTAGGTCTGCTGCTCGTTGTCGCGGATGACGGTGTCCCTGATGAAGTCTCCTGCGGCAACGGGTTCTGTCATGGGGGAAAACTAGCGCAGGGGACGTTGCCGTCAGAGTGCGGTCTCGGCCGTACCCGTCGGGTCGGCGAGCACCGGTAGGCTCCTGCGCCGTGACCTCCGATCTCGCCCCGGCGCGCCTGCGCGTCGCTCCGTCTCCCACGGGCGACCCCCACGTGGGCACTGCGTACATGTCGCTGTTCAACCTGGCGTACGCCCGCAGGACCGGGGGAGCGTTCGTGCTCCGCATCGAGGACACCGACCGTGCCCGCTACAAGGCCGACTCCGAGGCTCAGGTCACGCAGACGCTGAGGTGGCTGGGACTTCCCTGGGACGAGGGTCCGGACGTGGGCGGTCCGTACGGGCCGTACCGGCAGAGCGAGCGTCTCGACACCTACAAGCCCTTCGTCGACAGGCTCGTCGAGGACGGTCACGCCTACCACTGCTGGTGCACCCCGGAGAGGCTGGCTGAGCTGCGCAAGGAGCAGGAGCGGTCCAAGAACCCGGTCACGGGGTACGACCGGCTGTGCTACGGGATGACGCGAGAGCAGCGCGCCCAGCTGCCGGGTTTCAGCGAGAACCCCGTCGTCCGGATGCTGGTGCCCGACGACGTCCCCCTGCAGTTCGACGACCTCATCCGGGGAACCGTCTCGGCGCCGCGGCCGGACGACCAGGTGCTGCTCAAGACGGACGGGTTCCCGACGTACCACCTGGCCGTCGTCGTCGACGACCACCTCATGGGCATCACCCACGTGGTGCGCGGGGAGGAGTGGATCTCCTCGACCCCGAAGCACCTCCTCCTGTACCGGTGGCTCGGCTGGGACGCCCCGGCGTTCGCGCACATGCCGTTGCTGCGCAACCCCGACCGGTCGAAGATCTCGAAGCGGAGGAACCCGGCGGCCCGACTGCTGTGGTTCGTCGAGCAGGGCTACCTGCCGGAGGCGCTGCGTAACTTCCTCCAGCTCCTCGCGTACCCGCCGGCAGACGGCGAGAGCGAGGTCGCCTCGTTCGAGGAGTTCGTCGCGGGCTTCGAGTGGTCGAAGGTCAACACGGTCGGTCCGATCTTCGACATCGACAAGCTCAACTGGCTCAACGGCACCTACATCCGCAACCTCTCCGTGGCAGAGCTGGGAGACCGGCTGGTCGAGTTCGTACGGGAGCACCAGCGGCCCCTCACCGACGCGGAGGCGGCCGTGGTGCGCGGATCCGCGGCCATGCTCCAGCCCCGGCTCGTCCTGCTGTCCGACGCGCTCGACCAGCTGACGTTCGCGCTGACGCCCGACGCGGACCTGGTCGTCGAGGACGACGCCCGGGCACAGCTCACGGATGCGGCTCCGCATGTCCTGGACACGGCGATCGGGACGCTCGAGTCCCTGGGAGACTTCTCCCACGAGGGGATCGACGAGGCACTGCGGATGGCGCTCGTGACCGGTCTCGGGCTCAAGCCTCGGGTGGCTTTCGCAGCGCTGCGTGTCGGGATCACGGGGCGGAGGGTGTCGCCGCCGCTCTTCGAGTCCATGGAGCTCCTCGGGCGCGACTCGGTCCTGGCCAGGCTGAGAGCACTGCGCGCCTCGCTCTGAGCTCTCCGGCCGCGTCGCGGATTTGCCACGCGTGGCCATAAGTGTCAGGATTGCGGGGTTGCCC
>JAJZQV010000065.1 GCA_021803025.1 Actinomycetes bacterium
TGCTCGACGACGATGAGCGTGTTGCCGAGGTTCCGCAGCCGCACGAGTGTGTCGATGAGACGCCGGTTGTCGCGCTGGTGGAGCCCGATCGAGGGTTCGTCGAGCACGTACAGGACGCCGACCAGACCCGACCCGATCTGGGTCGCCAGGCGGATGCGCTGCGCCTCGCCGCCCGACAGCGTGCCCGCCGGCCGGGACAGGGAGAGGTAGTCCAGACCCACGTCGAGGAGGAACCGGAGCCGCTCGTGGATCTCCTTGAGCACCCGTTCGGCGATCTGGGCCTCACGCGGCGTGAGCTCCAGCGTCTTGAGGAACGCCGCAGCCTCGTCGATCGACATCGCCGAGATCTGCGCGATGTTCTTTCCTCCGACGGTGACGGCCAGCGACGTCGGCTTGAGGCGCGCGCCCTGGCACGCCGCGCACGGGATCTCCCGCATGTACTCGGCGTACCGCTCCCGGGCGACGTCGGTGTCGGCCTCCGCGTGACGACGCTTGATGTACGGGATCGCGCCTTCGTACTTCGCGGAGTACGTCCGCACCCGGCCGTAGCGGTTGCGGTGCCGGACGTACACCGGCTCCCCCGCCCCGAGCATGACGAGGTTCTGCACCGCGGGCGTGAGGTCGCGGAACGGGGTCGACATCGAGAAGTGCTCGGTCTCGGCCAGGCCGGACAGCAGGTTCTGGAAGTAGCCGGCGACCGTGGGCGACGACCACACCGAGATGGCGTTCTCGGACAGGCTCAGCGAGGGGTCGGGGACGACCAGCTCGGGGTCGACCTCGAGCATCGTGCCCAGGCCCGAGCAGACCGGGCAGGCGCCCCAGGGACCGTTGAAGGAGAACTGCCGGGGCTCCAGCTCCTCGAGCGCGATGTCGTGGTTGTTGGGGCAGGCCATCTTCTCCGAGTAGCGGCGCTCGCGGTCGGCGCTGTTCTCCGGCTCGTCGACGAAGTCGATCGACACGACACCCTGGGCAAGCCGGAGCGCTGTCTCGACCGAGTCGGTGAGGCGCTGCTTCACCGTCGGCTTCACGGCCAGACGGTCGATGATGACGTCGATCGAGTGCTTCCGCTGCTTGTCCAGCGTCGGGGGGTTGGTCAGCTGGTGGACCTCCCCGTCCACACGAACGCGGGCGAAGCCCTCGGTGGCGAGCTCCGTGAAGAGCTCGTGGTACTCGCCCTTCCGGCCGCGGATGACGGGCGCGAGTACCTGGAAACGTGTGCCTTCGGGCAGGGCGAGCAGCCTGTCGACGATCTGCTGCGGCGTCTGCCGGCTGATCGGCTCGCCGCACTGGGGGCAGTGCGGTCGGCCCGCCCGCGCGAACAGGAGCCGGAGGTAGTCGTACACCTCGGTGATCGTGCCGACCGTCGACCGAGGGTTGCGCGACGTCGACTTCTGGTCGATCGAGACCGCCGGCGAGAGGCCCTCGATGAAGTCGACGGCCGGCTTGTCCATCTGTCCGATGAACTGTCGGGCGTAGGCCGACAGGGACTCGACGTAGCGGCGCTGGCCCTCCGCGAAGATCGTGTCGAACGCCAGGGAGGACTTGCCCGACCCTGAGAGCCCCGTGAACACGATGAGCGCGTCGCGGGGGAGGTCGAGCGACACGTTCTTGAGGTTGTGCTCGCGAGCGCCTCTCACGACGAGTCTGTCCATCACGCCCGACATCGTACGGTGAGCCTGCGACAGAACCCGTCCCCCGATCAGCCTGCGATGTCCCCACACCTTGCCGGGTGGCCTTAGGTTTGTCGTCATGATCGTTCCCGGAGCAGACCTCGTCGAGGTGAGGCAGCTGAAACGGGCCGCGACGCAACGTCTCCTCGGGGACACCATCACGATCTCGGACGACGACTGGCTCGGGCCGACCGCGCTCCCCGGATGGACCCGGGCCCACGTCGCCACCCACCTCGCACGCAACGCCGACGTCCTGCGCCGCTACATCACCCGGCTGGCGTCCCGTCCTGAGCTCGAGCGGGACGACCTCGTCATGGACCTGGAGGCCGGCTCGCGCCGCTCGCCGCTCGACATGCAGATCGACCTGGACACCTCGTCCGGACTGCTCAACGACACGTTCGACAAGATCACCCCCGAGCAGTGGTCGACCCCGCTGCACGGCGGGCTCGAGGGTCTGACGCTCTCGGACCTGCCGATGATGCGCCTCAACGAGGTCGTCCTCCACCACGTGGACCTGGACTGCGGGTTCGTCATCGGTGACATCGACCCCCGGGCGGCCGAGTGGCTGCTCGCCTGGAACGTCCACCGCAGGGTCGACCTGGCGGAGGGACCGGGCATGAGGCTGACGACCGGCAGCGGCCAGGTGCTCCGGGTGGGGTCGGGACCCGGCATGTCCGAGGTCTCGGGCAGTGCCGCCAACCTCCTGGGCTGGCTGACGGGCCGGCTGCCGCGGACCGCAGTGTCAGGTGCCGAGCACGTGAGCATCGGCTCCCTGCGCTGACCTCAGTCGGTCGCCGGCACGCGCCGCGACGCCATGATGCTGGCGACCGTGGTGACGAGGAGCGTCCCGACGATGACGATGAGCGAGACGCCGAGCGACACCTCACCGTCGAAGCCCAGCCGGGCGTCGAGGTGGTACTCGTGCATCGCGTGGAGGACGAGCTTCACGCCGATGAAGGCGAGGATCACGGACAGGCCGAGCGACAGGTAGACGAGCCTCCGGAGCAGGCTGCCGAGCAGGAAGTAGAGCTGGCGCAGCCCCATGAGCGCGAAGATGTTCGCCGTGAGGACGAGGTACGGCTCGCGCGTGAGCCCGTAGATCGCCGGGATGGAGTCGAGCGCGAACAGCAGGTCCGCCGTGCCGAGGGCGACGACCACCATGAACAGAGGTGTCCAGTACTGCGCCCCGTCCTTGTCGACCCGCAGCTTCGTGCCATGGAACTCGGGCGTGAACCGGAACCGGCGCTTGACCCAGCGGGTCGCGAAGTTGTCGACCGCCTCCTCCTCGGTCTCCTTCTCGAAGTACTCCTTCGCCAGGTGGACCGCCGTGTAGATGAGGAAGGCGCCGAACAGGAAGAAGACCCCGGAGAACAGGTTGATGAGGCCCGCCCCGAGCGCGATGAACGCGCCCCGGAAGGCGAGGGCGAGCATGATCCCGACCAGCAGGGCGTACTGCTGGAGATGACGGGGGACGTTCAGCTTGCTCATGATGATGAGGAAGATGAACAGGTTGTCGACGGAGAGCGAGTACTCGGTGAGCCAGCCGGCGAAGAACTCTCCTCCGGACTGGGGGCTCATGTAGAAGGAGACCCCGACGCCGAACAGGGTGGCCGCCCCGACGTACAGGGCGATGGCGACCGCGCTCTCGCGCATGCTGGGCTCATGGGGTCGGCGCCCGATGACGAAGACGTCGAGCGCCAGGACGACGAGCAGCACGACGATGGTCAGAGTCCAGGCAAGCGGAGTGACGGGCATTCAAGGAGACCTTTCAGGGCGAACCGGATCGGCTCCGGGAGGTCTCGTCCATCGGAAGTTCCGACCGGGCCGCCGACCGCTTGTCGCGGTGTGCTGACGACGCGCCCGCCGTTGGGAGTACTCCCCTCCTTGAGCGTCGCTCAGTCTAGCCCGCCGCAGGTCCTCCCCCGTCGGCGCGGTCTCACCGCGTCGCCTCCAGCATCTGCCGCAGCTCCTTCTTGAGCTCCGAGATCTCGTCGCGGAGCCGGGCAGCCGTCTCGAACTGGAGCTCCGCCGCGGCGCCGTGCATCTGCTCGGTGAGCTCCGCCACGAGGTCCGCCAGCTCCCCGGCCGGGAGACCCCGGAGGTCACGTTTCGCGGCCCTCTCCGACAGGGCAGGCATGGGGGCGCGTCGCTGCCCGCCACGCCCCGTGCTGCGCGTGAGGAGACCGTCGGTGTCGGCGTCCTCGCGCGCCAGCATCTCCGTGATGTCGGCGATCTTCTTGCGCAGCGGCTGGGGGTCGATGCCGTGGGCCTGGTTGTACGCGACCTGCTTGGCACGCCGACGGTTGGTCTCGTCGATGGCCTGCTGCATGGACGGCGTCACCGCGTCGGCGTACATGTGCACCTGGCCGCCCACGTTGCGCGCGGCACGCCCGATCGTCTGGATGAGGCTCCGGCCGCTGCGCAGGAACCCCTCCTTGTCGGCGTCGAGGATCGCGACGAGCGAGACCTCGGGCAGGTCGAGGCCCTCGCGGAGGAGGTTGATGCCCACGAGGACGTCGTACTCGCCCAGCCGCAGCTCGCGCAGCAGCTCGATGCGGCGCAGGGTGTCGACCTCCGAGTGGAGGTAGCGCGTCCGTACGCCGTTGCCGAGGAGGTAGTCGGTGAGGTCCTCGGCCATCTTCTTCGTCAGCGTCGTCACGAGGACGCGCTCGTCGCGCTCGGCGCGCGCCCGGATCTCGCCCATGAGGTCGTCGATCTGGCCCTTCGTGGGCTTGAGGATGATCTCGGGGTCGACGAGGCCGGTGGGCCGGATGACCTGCTCGACGTAGCCCTCCGACTTGGCCAGCTCGTACGGACCGGGCGTCGCGGAGAGGTAGACCGTCTGCCCGATCCGCTCGACGAACTCCTCCCACCGCAGCGGCCGGTTGTCCATCGCGCTCGGGAGCCGGAAGCCGTGCTCGACCAGCATCCGCTTGCGGGACATGTCCCCCTCGTACATCCCGCCGATCTGCGGGACGGTCACGTGGGACTCGTCGACGACGAGCAGGAAGTCCTCCGGGAAGTAGTCCAAGAGACAGTTCGGAGCGCTGCCGGCGGCCCTGCCGTCGATGTGGCGGGAGTAGTTCTCGATCCCGGAGCAGCTGCCGATCTGGCGCATCATCTCGATGTCGTACGTGGTCCGCATCCGGAGCCGCTGCGCCTCCAGCAGCCGCGAGTCGGCCTCCAGCTCGGCGAGCCGCTCCGCCAGCTCCGCCTCGATCGTCGAGATGGCGCGCTCCATCCGCTGGGCGCCCGCCGAGTAGTGAGTCGCGGGGAAGACGAGCAGCTCCTGGTCGGTCGACTCGACGTCGCCCGTCACCGGGTTGAGCGTGGAGAGCGCCTCGATCTCGTCGCCGAAGAACTCGATGCGCCAGGCCAGCTCCTCGTACATGGGGAACACCTCGACGGTGTCCCCACGGACGCGGAACGTCCCTCGCGTCCCGGCGACGTCGTTGCGCACGTACTGGATGTCGACGAGCTGGTGGAGCAGCGCGTCACGCCCGTGATCCTCACCGACCCTCAGCCGCACGGCCGTCTCGACGTACTCCTGCGGAGTGCCGAGGCCGTAGATCGCCGAGACGCTCGCCACGACGATGACGTCGCGACGGGTGAGCAGGGAGTACGTGGCCTTGTGTCGCAGCCGCTCGACCTCCTCGTTGAGCGAGGAGTCCTTCTCGATGTATGTGTCCGTCTGCGGGATGTACGCCTCGGGCTGGTAGTAGTCGTAGTACGAGACGAAGTACTCCACGGCGTTGTCGGGGAAGAACTGCCGCAGCTCGTTCGCGAACTGCGCGGCGAGCGTCTTGTTCGGCTGCATGACGAGCATCGGTCGCTGGAGGCGCTCCGCGAGCCAGGCGATCGTCGCCGTCTTGCCCGTGCCTGTGGCGCCGAGGAGCACGACGTCGTTCTCACCGGCCCGGATCCGCCGCTCGAGCTCGTCGATGGCGGCCGGCTGGTCGCCACCGGGCTCGAAGTCGGCGTGGACGCGGAAGGGTGCCACCCGCCGCGTGACCTGGTCTGCTGGACGCATAGAGGTGAGGTTACGTGGTGCCGCCGACAGTTTCTGATGCCTGCTGCTCGGCCGTGCCCGTTGCCACGGTGAGCCGATGCCACAGCTCGTCGACCTGGGCGACGAGGGCCTCGGGGGTGCCCGAGTTGTCGACGACCACGTCCGCGGCGGCCAGGCGGGCCTCCCTCGTCGCCTGGGCGGTGATGCGGGCACGGGCCGCACGCTCGTCGAGCGCGTCGCGGCTGCGGATACGGGCGAGCTGGGTGGCCTCGTCCGCGTCGACCACGACGACGAGGTCGAAGCTGTCGGACTGGCCGGTCTCGACGAGCAGGGGGATGACGTGGACGACGACCGAGCCGTCGGGCGCCTCCGCCTCCAGCTGCTGAGCCCTGCGTCGTACGGCCGGGTGGACCAGCGCCTCGAGATCCTTGCGGGCGGACTCGTCCGCGAACACGATCCGACCGAGGGCGCCGCGGTCCAGCGAGCCGTCAGGGGCGAGCACGCCGTGCCCGAACCGCTCGGCGACCTGGTCGAGCAGAGGCTCGCCCTTCGCCACGACGTCGCGAGCCAGGACGTCCGCGTCGATGACGACGGCGCCTCGGTCCGCGAGCAGCGCGGCCACGCTGCTCTTGCCCGACGCGATGCCGCCGGTCAGCCCGACAACCACGGACGGGCCCCCGCTGCTGCGAGGGCCCGTCCGTGTCATGTGCGTGCTCAGCTGTTGCCGCCGGTCAGCTTCTCGCGAAGCGCCTGCAGCGCCTCGTCGGAAGCGAGCGAACCCTCCGCGGGCTCGGGCGAGCCGGCCGCGTAGGACGTGCCGGCGCTGGCGCCGGTCGCCGCCTTGCTCTCGGCCTGCTCGGCCTCCTCCGCCTGCTTCTTGTGGGCCTCCCAGCGTGCGTGCGCCTCGGCGTACTGCTGCTCCCAGGCGCGCTGCTGCTCCTCGTAGCCGGGCTTCCACTCGTTGGTCTCCGGATCGAAGCCCTCGGGGTAGATGTAGTTGCCCTGCTCGTCGTAGGACGCGGTCATGCCGTACAGCGCCGGGTCGAAGTCGTCCGCGGCGATGTCGATGCCCTCGTTGGCCTGCTTCAGCGACAGCGAGATGCGGCGACGCTGCAGGTCGATGTCGATGATCTTGACCATGACGTCGTCGCCGACAGCGACGACCTGCTCGGGGATCTCGACGTGGCGCTCGGCGAGCTCGGACACGTGGACCAGGCCCTCGATGCCCTCCTCGACGCGGACGAACGAGCCGAACGGCACGAGCTTGGTGACCTTGCCCGGGACGATCTGGCCGATCTGGTGCGTCCGGGCGAACGTCTGCCACGGGTCCTCCTGCGTCGCCTTGAGCGACAGGGAGACACGCTCGCGGTCGAGCTCGACGGTCAGGACCTCGACCGTGACCTCCTGGCCCACCTCGACGACCTCGGACGGGTGGTCGATGTGCTTCCAGCTGAGCTCGGAGACGTGGACGAGACCGTCCACACCGCCGAGGTCGACGAACGCACCGAAGTTGACGATGCTCGAGACGACGCCCTTGCGGATCTGGCCCGCCTTGAGCTGCGTGAGGAAGTTCTGGCGCACCTCGGACTGGGTCTGCTCAAGCCACGCGCGACGCGACAGGACGACGTTGTTGCGGTTCTTGTCGAGCTCGATGATCTTGGCCTCGAGCTCCTGGCCGACGTACGGCTGGAGGTCGCGGACACGACGCATCTCCACGAGGGAGGCGGGAAGGAACCCGCGCAGGCCGATGTCGATGATGAGGCCGCCCTTGACGACCTCGATGACACGGCCGGTGACGACGCCGTCGGCCTCCTTGACCTTCTCGATCGTGCCCCAGGCGCGCTCGTACTGCGCACGCTTCTTGGACAGGATCAGGCGACCCTCCTTGTCCTCCTTCTGCTGGACGAGGGCCTCGATCTCATCGCCGACGGAGACGACCTCGAAAGGGTCGACGTCGTGCTTGATGGAGAGCTCCTTGGAGGGGATGACACCTTCGGTCTTGTAACCGATGTCGAGCAGGACCTCGTCCCGGTCGACCTTGACGACGGTGCCGGTGACGATGTCGCCGTCGTTGAAGTACTTGATGGTCGCGTCTACCGCGGCGAGGAAATCCTCGGGCGAGCCGAGGTCGTCGATGGCGACCTGCGGTGCCTCGTAGGTGGAGGTCATGTAGTGGGGCTCCATTGATGGTGGTGCGAGTAGTGGCACGCCGCGACCCTCGATCGAGTGGGGGTGCTAGACCTGACCATCACGAGCGCGACCTACTCCATGCCGAAGCCGCGCAGGTCACAGCGCACCGGGAAGACTACCTGTGCCCGAAACGGGCGGTCAATCCAGACCCGCCCGGGAAGGGCGACGGCCGTGGTCAGTGCGCTGCGTCGTACCAGGACCGCCCGACACCCACGGACACGTCGAGCGGTACGTCCAGCGCCATCGCCCCCGCCATCTTGTCGCGGAGGAGCGCCTCGACCTGCTCCCGCTCTCCCGGCGCGACCTCGAGCACGAGCTCGTCGTGGACCTGGAGCAGCATGCGGCTCCGCAGCCCCGCCTGGGCCAGGCCTGACTCGACGTCGAGCATGGCGACCTTGATGATGTCCGCCGCAGAGCCCTGGATCGGCGCGTTGAGCGCCATCCGCTCGGCCATCTCCCGGCGCTGGCGGTTCGACGAGCCGAGATCCGGCAGGTACCGACGCCGGCCCAGCAGCGTCTCCGTGTATCCCGTCTTGCGGGCCTGGTCCACGATGCCGTGCAGGTAGTCCCGCACGCCGCCGAACTGCTCGAAGTACTCGTCCATGAGCACGCGGGCCTCGGACGTCTCGATACCGAGCTGCTGCGAGAGGCCGAAGGCGCTCAGCCCGTACGCGAGGCCGTAGTTCATCGCCTTGATCCGAGCCCTCTCGGTCACGGACACCGCGTCCGGGGCGACACCGAAGACGCGAGCCGCCATCACCGTGTGGAAGTCGCGACCGGACCGGAACGCCTCGATGAGGCCTTCGTCGTGGGACGCGTGGGCCATGATCCGCATCTCGATCTGGCTGTAGTCGGCGGTGACCAGCGTCTCGTAGCCCTTGCCGACGACGAACGCCTCACGGATCCGACGACCCGACTCCGTACGGATCGGGATGTTCTGCAGGTTCGGGTCGGTCGAGCTCAGACGACCCGTCGCGGCGATCGTCTGCACGTACGTCGTGTGGACCCTGCCGTCGTCGGCGACTGACTTCTGAAGGCCCTCGACCGTCTGGCGGAGCCTGATTGCGTCCCGGTGCTCGAGCAGGTGGGCGAGGAACGGGTGGCCCGTCTTCGAGTACAGCCCCTCCAGCGCGTCCGCGTCCGTGGTGTAGCCGCTCTTGAGCTTGCGGGTCTTGGGCATGTGGAGCTCGTCGAACAGCACGGTCTGGAGCTGTTTCGGAGAGCCGAGGTTGATCTGCTTGCCGATGACCTCGTAGGCGGCGGCCGCCGCGCTGGAGACCCGGTCGTCGAAGCCTCGCCACAGCTCGTCCAACACGTCGGTGTCGACGGCGATCCCGGTGCGCTCCATCGTGGCGAGCGTGCGCAGCAGCGGCAGCTCGACGTCGCGCACGAGAAGGGTGCCGCCCTGGGCGTCCAGCTCGACCCGCAGGGCCTCCGCGAGGTCGATGACGACACGCGCCCGCAGCATCGCGGCCTGTGCGACCTCGACCGTGCTGGAGTCGTCGTCGCCGAAGTCCAGCATGAGCTGGTCGTCGGGCTCGGCGGCGGGCCCGCCGCCGACCTCTGCCCGGAGCTCCCGCTTGAGATGGCGCAGCGCGAGGTCGCCGAGGTCGTACGTGCGCTGGTCGGGCCTCAGCAGGTAGGCCGCCACCTGCGTGTCGCTGACGAGGCCCTGGAGGTCCCAGCCCCTCGCCCACAGGGCAAGGAGGGGACCCTTCGCATCGTGGATGGCCTTGGGGTGCGCGGGATCGGCGAGCCACGCGCCGAGGGCCGCGTCGTCATCGGGGCTGAGTCCGGTGACGTCCACGTACGCCGCCGCCCCATCGGCACTCGCGAGCGCCAGCGCCACGAGGTCACCCGTGCCGCTGCCCCAGCGTCCCACGGCCTCGATCCCCGTGAGGACACCGGTTCCGTGCGTGTCCAGCCAGGCCCGTACGGCGCCGGGCTCCAGCAGGTCGCCGGCGATCTCGAACCCGCCCTCGGCGCTGACCTCCTCCGCGGGCAGGACCTCGAAGAGCCGGTCCCGTAGGACGCGGAACTCGAGCCCGTCGAAGAGGCGGTGCACAGCGTCCCGGTCCCAGTGACGGCGCTGGAAGTCGCCGGTGCTGAACGGGAGGCGGAGGTCGCGTAGCAGGGCGTTGACGCGGCGGTTGGTCGTCACGTCCTCGAGGTGCTCGCGGAACGACTCCCCGGCCTTGCCGGGCACGTCGGGCGCCTGCCGTACGAGGTTCTCGAGCCCGTCGTACGTGTCGAGCCACTTCGCGGCCGTCTTCGGCCCGACTCCGGGCACGCCGGGCAGGTTGTCGCTCGACTCGCCGACCAGCGCGGCGAGCTCGGGGTAGCGCTCGGGGGTGACGAAGTACTTCTCCTCCACGGCGGTCGGCGTCATCCGCGCGAGATCGGAGACCCCCTTGCGCGGGTAGAGCACGGTCACGTGGTCGGACACGAGCTGGAGCGCGTCGCGGTCCCCAGTGACGATGAGCACGTCCAGCCCGTCGTCCACAGCCTCGGTCGCGAGGGTCGCGATGATGTCGTCGGCCTCGTACCCGTCGAGCTCGAGGTGGACGACGTTCAGCGCGTCGAGCACCTCCTTGACGAGCGCCACCTGTCCCGAGAACTCGGGCGGGGAGGTGGACCGGTTCCCCTTGTACTGCGGGTACAGCTCGGTGCGGAACGTCTGCCTGGACACGTCGAAGGCCACGGCCAGGTGGGTGGGCCGCTCGTCGCGCAGCACGTTGATGAGCATCGACGTGAACCCGTACACGGCGTTGGTGTGCTGTCCCGTGGAGGTCGAGAAGTTCTCGACGGGCAGCGCGAAGAACGCCCTGTACGCGATCGAGTGGCCGTCGATCAGCAGCAGCAGCGGCCTCTCCGTGGTCTGGTCCGACATGGCCGTGACTCTATCCGGACGGACTGACACGGCTCGCCTCGATGCGTCTGCGAGAGTGTGCGGGTGACGAACGATCTCCCGGACTGGGCGGTGGCGATGGACAGCGCGCTCGAGGCACGCCTCGGCGTGGTGCTCGAGAAGGTGTCGCCGGACGAGACCCGGGGCCGGATGCCCGTGGAGGGGAACACGCAGATCGCCGGCATCCTCCATGGGGGGGCGACGTGCGCGCTCGCCGAGGGGCTGGGCTCGATCGCGGCCTACGCGTACGGACGGGAGCGCGGCCTTGTGCCCGTGGGGGTCGACATCAACGCGACCCACCACCGCTCGGCGTCGAAGGGCTGGGTGGTCGGGGTGGCGCGCCCGCTCTACCTGGGGTCACGGACCGTGACGTACGAGATCGTCGTGTCCGACGAGGTGGGCCACCGGCTCACCACGGCCCGCATCACGTGCCAGCTCCGGCCGGGCGCCCTCGACGTCTGAGGACGGCCCCCGGAAGGCCAGGCTCGGGCCCTGACCTCAGGCCCTCGGAGCTCCGCTGCGACCCGACTTGTGGTGGTCGACGACGCCCTCGGCGACCTCGCGCATCGACTTGCGCAGGTCCATCGCGGTCTTCTGGATCCACCGGAACGCCTCCGCCTCCGTGAGGCCGAGCGACTCTTGGAGGAGCCCCTTCGCCTGGTCCACGGCCTTGCGGGACGCGAGCCGCTCCTGCAGGTCGGAGACCTCGGCCTCGACGGCCTGGATCTGCGCGAACCGGGCCGCCGCGATCTCGATCGCGGGCACGACGTCGGAGGCGTCGAACGGCTTCACCACGTAGGCCATGGCGCCGGCCTCGCTCGCACGCTCGACGAGCTCGCGCTGCGAGAACGCCGTGAGGATCACCACGGGGGCGATCCGCTCCTTGGCGATGATCTCGGCCGCGCTGATGCCGTCCAGCTTGGGCATCTTGACGTCCATGACGACGACGTCCGGGCGGTGCTCGCGGGCCATCTCGACGGCCTCTTCCCCGTTGGCGGCCTGCCCCACGACGACCATGCCCTCGTCGGTGAGGAGCTCCACGAGATCAAGCCGGATCAGCGCTTCGTCCTCGGCGACGAGAACCCGGCGGGGAGATGAAGATGTGGTGGTGTCGTCAGTCACGTGCGACATTCTGGCACTGATTGCGGTCTCCCCGCCCATCACGCCGTCAGCGTCCCCCTCCGCCGCTGCTGTGGCATGATTTCCGCGCGGGCGGCGAGCCCGAGTGGCGGAATGGCATACGCGGACGGCTCAAACCCGTCTGCCCGCAAGGGCATAGGGGTTCGACTCCCCTCTCGGGCACTGACCTCGGCCCCAGCCCACCAGCCCGGTTCACGAACGAGCGGCTCCGCGCCGTGCCCCGAAACAGGCGGGCAGCACGGCGTGGGAGCGGCGTCCCTCAGCCGCTTTCTCCTCGCGCAACTCGGGCGATCGTGTCGACGGCGTCACGGATGAGCACGTAGGCGAGCTCGTACTCGTCGCTGCCCCGACCGTACGGGTCGGGGACGTCGTCCGACCCCTCGGCAAGGGCCCGAGTCCGGTGACGAGCAGCCACGGGCACCAGAGCCCGCAGGCGGACCCCGACCGGTCCGGGCGGCACGGACGGCAGGCCGGGCGACGCCACGATGCGGGCGAACTCGAGGAGGGTGAACGTGCGGCGCAGCGCGGCGGGCTCCGCCTCGACGACGTAGGCGCGATGCTGCCGTGTCAGGGTGAGGACGAGGTCGGCGTCGCGCACGTCGGCGGACGTGACCTGCCGGGCGACGAAGTCCCCGGCCGGCAGCCCCGCCTTGTCGAGCAGCGCGACCATGTCGGGCTGGATGGGGTCACCGACCATCGCGTGGATGCCCGCGCTGGCGACGGTCACCTCGTCGCCCAACGCCGCCTGGATGAGCCGTTCGGCCACCGGGGAGCGACAGATGTTGCCGGTGCAGACCGTGAGGATCCGGAACGCGGAACCGGTCACCTCGACCTCCTTGGTCGCCTTCGCCTGCGCCGCCACCTGGCTAGGAGATCTCCTGGCGGGCGGCGTTTCCAGCTGCGGGTGACGACCTAGGCCCACTCACCGGCGGCGCGGTCGGCGGCGATCCCTCGCGCCGGAAGGGGCGCGACCGGCGCGACCCCCTTGGTCACGATCGACTCGCTGGGCGCCAACGTCTCGTACTTGTGGGAGTAGCCGTACCCATAGTGGTCCTCGTCCTCCTTCTGGATCATGTTGAGGACGAGTCCCAGCACGCGGGTGTCGACGCGCTCGAGGGACTCCAGCGCTGCACCGAGCTCGGCCCGCCGGACGACCCGGCTGCCGACGACGACGAGCGCGCCGCTGGTGATGTGGGCCAGGACCGCTGCGTCGGTGACCGGCAGCAGCGGGGGGGTGTCGATGATGACCACGTCGTACAGGTGGGTCGCTTCGCTCAGCAGGTTCGCCATCCCGGTGAAGCCCAGCAGCTCGGAGGGGTTCGGCGGGATCGGGCCCGACGCCAGGACGTCGAGGCCGCTGGGGCCGTGGGTCTGGATGACGTCGTCGAGGGTCGCCCGCCCGATGAGGATGCTCGTCAGCCCGGCGCCGGCTTCGAGACCGAAGTGGGAGGCGACGCGGGGGCGTCGCAGGTCGGCGTCGATCAGCAGGACGCGTTCGCCCGCGGTGGCCATCGACAGCGCGACGTTGATGGCCGTGGTGGTCTTGCCCTCGCCGGGCACAGTCGACGTCACCACGATGGCGCGATGGCCCTCCTCGAGGCCGAGGAACTGCAGGTTGGTGCGCAGCCGCTTGTACGCCTCGGCGCGGGGCGTGTTCTTCTCGGCCTCGACCGCCAGCACGCCCTTCTTGCGCGGGGGGGCCATCGTGATCGTCCCGATGATCGCCCGGTCGGTGACAGTCGCGATGTCCTGCTCGCTGCGCACACGGGTGTTCAGCACGTCGCGCAGAATGGCCTGGCCGACACCCAACAGCAGGCCGACAGCGAGGCCGAGCGCAATGTTCAGAGCGGTACGAGGGGTTGTCGGCCTGAGCGGCGTCTCGGCAGGGCTGATGATCGTCGCCGCGACAGTCTGGGCACCATTACTCGACGGAGGCGAGAGCTCTTTGACGGTCGTGACAAGCTGATGGCCCACGGCGTTCGCGATGCGTACTGACTGTTGGGCGTCGCCGTCGACGACAGAGACGTCGATAGTGGCGGTGTTCACCGGCACGGTGGCTGTGACCTTCTTGGCGAGCTCGTCGGGAGTGGTCTTGAGGCCGAGCGAGTCGATCACCGGCTGCAGGACGATCGGAGCCGTCGCCACCCGGGCGAACGACTTCACCTGGTTCGCTGCGTACGCGGAGCCGGAGTTCAGGTCACCAGCGGTGTTAACGCTCGCAACCGAGAGGAAGATCGACGTGGTGGCCGTATAGGTGGGCTTGCTGAGCAGCGAGTACAGGCCTGCGCCCACCACTGCAAGGAGGACGATGGCCACGATGCTGCGCCAGTGCTTGCGCGTGACACGCACATAGTCCCTGAACTCCACGACCCAGCTCCTCGCGTCGACGCCACCTAAAAGACTCTGGCGAACGAAGGCTACCGCAGTGATTGTGGCCGTGGATCCACCCAGACCGTGCGAGGGATCCCACACCTGCCAACCCAACGGGGGCAGTGAAGTGTGTACGGTGATCCCGTGCCGGAGCGACTGTCGAAGAACCTGTGGTCTTCCGTGGGCGTGTCGGCCCTCGCGCTCGTGGCAGCTGTCGTGGTGGCCATGGCGATGCTTCAGTACCGCGCCCCGGCGACGGGAGCGAGCCCAGGCCGACTGATCGATACCTCGTCGACCTCGGTTCCGTCGCCGATCCCCTCAGCCACTCCTTCGGCAACAGTCACGCCAGAGCCATCAACTACGCCGGCGCCACTCACGGGGCTCGCCGTGGCGCGCAGCATCCTCTCGACGCCAAGTGGCGCCTCCGTGCTCGTGTTCGGCGACGGCTCGGGCGACGCGACCAACGAGTGGGTCGCGGACTGGGCCCGCGACCATCTGGCCGCCGATGCCACCGTGACGTACAACGCGTGGGATCGCATCAGCGGCCGCTACACAGCGCCCATCCGGTATGGGACCACCGGTCGGAGCATCACGGTGTGGAACGCCAGCGTCCGCAGCCCGGACATGGCGCTCGAGCCGGCCCGAGTCGCCAAAG
Source organism: Actinomycetes bacterium (assembly GCA_021803025.1). GTDB lineage: Bacteria > Actinomycetota > Actinomycetes > Propionibacteriales > Propionibacteriaceae > Fen-668. The sequence goes on from JAJZQV010000065.1 coordinate 14,943, forward strand.
CATGGCAGGCCACCGACCTGGTGATGCTCAGCTATGGCCATCGCCGCACGCCGTCGACCATCACTGTCCAGATGGACGCCATCCTGGCTGCCATCCGCGCCAAGAACCCCACTGTGCCGATCGTCGTGATGCTTCAGAACCCGGACCGGGCGGACACGGCAACCATGCAGCAGGAGACGACCCAGAAGATCCAAGCTTGGGCCGCCTCGCACGCGTTCGCGACAGTCGATATCTACAGCGCCTTCATGGCCGACCCCACTCCCCGCGACACCCTGGTCCTGTCGGATGGCAGCCCCTCGCTGCAAGGATCGCACCTGTGGGCCAAGGCGCTCGCTGAAGCGTTACAGGTCGCTGCCTGAGAGCGCTCTTCCAAATCGGCTCGCACAGATTCGCCGAGGACTCATGCACTCGAAGGCGCATCCCGTTTCGGCCAACTGCACTCCTGCCCTCGTCTCGCCGGACCCATCCTGGCTCTTCCTATCTGAGGTGGGGGTGGGTGAGTGCGCCGCCGATGAGGAGCATGCGTAGTCGGTAGTTGTCGAGGTTGCGGAAGCCGCGGGCGATGCGGCGGTGGAGCTCGATGAGGCCGTTCACGGCTTCGGTGCCGCCGTTGTCGAAGTAGCCCAGGAACTCTCGGCGCCACTGTCGCAGGGTGCGGCCGAGGCGGGCGATCTCGGGGATCGGGCAGGACGCGAAGCTGTCGAGGACCTCGAGGGCGATCCGTCGCCCGGCGGCGCGGCTGGTCTGGTGATAGACCGAACGAAGCTGCTGGGCGCAGCGCCAGGCGACCTCGACCTCGACGTGACGCGGGTCGGCGTCGAACGCTGCTTCGAGGCGAGCCTGCTGCCCCTCGGTGAGGCGCTCTTGGCCGGCGCGCAGGATGTTGCGGATCCGGTAGAGCGGGTCGGTCTTGCGGCCGCGGTGGCCGTGGATGTCTTGCTGGACCCGGCGCCGGACCTCGTCGACCGCGGCCGTGCCGAGCTTGACGACATGGAACGCGTCCAGGACCGCGACGGCATCCTGGAGCTGGTCGTCGATGGCGTTCTTGTAGCCGTGGAACGGGTCCAGCGTGGCTTGCTTGATGCCGTCTCGGAACTCCGGGCCGCGTGCTGTTAGCCAGTCGCGGTAGGTCTTGCCGGAGCGGCCCGCGATCAGGTCGAGCAGCCTGGCCCTTGGGGTCCCGTCCGGGGCGGGGGTCAGGTCGACCATCCCGGTCAGATACTTCGGCCCGCGTCCGCCTTGGTCGGTGGGGCGTTCGGAGACGTGGTGCCAGTTGGGTCGGGCTGTGGCGCCCTGCCACGGTTGCCCGTGGTGGGTTTCCACAGCCCGCCCGCCGAACCCGGCGTGCGACTTTCGCCGCACCGGGCTCTCCACGTGAGGGTTGTTGGTCAGCTGGTGAAGGCTGCGGGTTGGGGTGGCCACTGGGTCGGTATCTGGTAGCCGCGGTAGCGGTACCGGATCACAGTGACGCTGGCTGCGCCCTTGAATCGGACTCCCTCGTAGGTGAGGCGCCAAGTCCCGGGCAGGCAGAACCTGCGACGGAGCTCCGGCCATCCGATGCGGTGCTTCTTCCGTAGCCAGGACGTGATCCGTTCCCAGGTGTAGGAATCGATCGCGTTGAAGATGGCCTTGGACACCCCATGTCGGAAATAGTTCGCCCACCCACGCAGCACTCGGCCCAGGTATCCCATCAGGTATCCCGGGTCGTGGTGCAGGGTCGATCTGTAGGTCATGGTCTTCACCCGGGCTTTGATCGAGGCGATCGCCTTGGTCGAGGGCCGGGTATACACGTACGACTTGTGGCTGCCTCGTTTCCGCATCCGTCGGATGTTGAAACCGAGGAAGTCGAACCCGTCGTCGATGTGGACCACGCGGGTCTTGTCTGGTGACAGTCGCAAGCCCATCGGGGCCAGCACGTCCGCCACCTGGTCGCGCAACTGCTCGGCGTGACACCGTTCGCCGGTGACGACGATGACGAAGTCGTCGGCGTAGCGGATCAGTCGGTAGTTCGGTTGACCATAACGGCGGCGCTTCTGCCGCTGCTGTTCGTTGGCCATCGTGTCTTGCCACTGCTGGGCGAAATGGTCGTCCAGCACGGACAAGGCAATGTTGGCCAGCAGCGGGGACAAGATCCCGCCCTGCGGGGTGCCGGTGATCGTTCCCTCGGTGGTGCCCACAGTGGTGAGCACCCCGGCCTTCAGGAACGCCTTCACCAGCGCCAGCACGCGTTTGTCCGAGATCCTGGCCCGGAGCCGGTCCATCAAGGCGGTGTGATCGATCATGTCGAAACACGCCTCAATGTCGGCCTCCAACACCCACTGGTACGACTTGCTCGTAAAGTGGTGGATCTCGGCGATCGCGTCGTGCGCGCGCCGGTTCGGGCGGAACCCGTACGAGCACGACTGGAAGTCGGCCTCGAAGATGGGTTCCAGCACCAGTTTCACAGCGGCCTGCGCCACCCGGTCGGCGACGGTCGGGATGCCCAACTTGCGCAGCTTGCCGCTGGCTTTCGGGATCATCACCTGCCGCACCGGCATCGGCTGGAAGACCCGCGACGTCAACTCGTCGCGGACCTGCTGCAGGAACGCCTCCACCCCGATCCCGGAGGTGATCTGGGCCACAGTGGCCCGATCCACCCCGGGTGTCCGTGCCCCCTTGTTTCCGGCGACGCGTTCCCACGCGATCGTCAGGAACGCCGGGTCACAGACCAGGTTGTACAAATCATCAAACCGGCGACCGCGGTCCGCGGCCGCCCAACAATGCAGTTTGGTCTGCATCCTCCGTACCGCCAAGAACGCGCGAGCATCGCTCGGCCAGCTGGCGGCGCCGGTATTCACCGACGCGTCTTCGGACATCACAGTTCCTTCCTGCTTCCTCTCGCTGCCGCCCTTCCCCATGCGGTCGGCTTTCCCGACCTCGGAGTACTACGACGGCTCCGCCCCCTCCCAGCCCTTCGGCCGACAACGCGCCTATCCCCCACAGGGGGAACGGACTGGGAAGGTTCCCACGTTCACTGCTGTTCGGTTGACGGGCGAGGCGCCCGGCTTTGCCCCTGCGGCATCGTCGTGGCTACGCCGTAGACCTTCACCACGACCTGCCGGACCCGACACGTTCACCGTTCCGACAGTTCGCCGCCCGGACGGCCGTCTGGCTGACGGCCCCACGAGCGGTTATGCACCGCACTCCAGCCCGCATCCACCGGGTTCGAGCTGGTCGACGATTAAGGGGCTTTACGACACCGGTTCCTCTCGTGCACCTTCCCGTCTTGCTCACCAGACCCGGCCCATCCGGCAGTACTGGACCGTCCTGACTTCGTCGCGGCTGCTCCCACCCGACCCCAGCGTTCCCCAGAGCCAGGCTGCCGCCAGCTTCACCTCACTGCTACGACAGCGAAGCGATGCAGGTCTCTCACCTCCATCCGAAACAACAGCGCCTCGTGGCGCACGACATGCTCATCGACGCCTAACCGGGTCACGCCTGCGAAGCGGGCCTGGTCGTCGGCCATCGCCTCCAACAAGGGCCGGATCGCCGACCAGATCGTGTTCCAGGTCGTGCCCAGCTGCCGGGCC
>JAJZQV010000177.1 GCA_021803025.1 Actinomycetes bacterium
CGGCGCCATCCGGGCCAAGGCCTGGGTCCGCTCGCCCAACGCCAGCCGTGAGCAGCTCGAGGCGCTCTGTCAGTATGTTCAGGACACGTCGCCGGTTCTCGACATCCTGACGAATCCGGTGCCGGTGACGACCGACTTGGAGGTCCTGGGCTGAGCGCGAGCGCCGCGGCACGAGCGTCCCGCAACGCGACCGAGGAGAGGTTCCTCGATGCCGCAGAGCGCCTTCTCGGCAGCGTCGGCTACGGCGCCATCACGACTCGACTGCTTGCCGACGAGGCCGGAGCCAATCCCGGTCTCGTTCACTACTACTTCGGCTCGATGGACACCCTGTTCGTCCGGGTCCTGGAGCGGTTCACCAATCGGCTGATCGAGCGGCAGCGGGCGATGTACTCGGATCCGGGCCTGCCATTCCTGGAGAAGTGGCGAACCGCGATGCGCTACCTCGATGCCGACCGCGCCTACCAGAAGGTCTGGTTCGAGCTCCAGGCGCTCGCCTGGAACCGACCCGAGCTGCGGGAGCGAGTGGCCTGGGTGGACGGCCAGTGGCGGGCCGTGCTCATCGAAGCCTTCGAGGAGCCGAGGCGGCGGTACGGCATCGAGATGCCCTTGGAGGCGCTCGTTACCCTCGTGGTCACGTTCAACGAGGGGATCATGCTCGAGCGCTTCTCGGGTGTGACGACCGGCCAGCGGGCGTTGCTCGACTGGATCGACGGCTGGCTGAACGACCGCGAGGCGGCCGCGGTGGCGGGCGAAGCGGAATCGGGAACATGAAGACGACCGCGCCCCCCGTTGCCCAACCGCAGACGCCGGAGGTCTACGAACAGCTCGCCCCGGTGTTCGACGGCATCGTCCCCGGGACGACCGTCGTCGGCACGGAGCGGGAGCAGTCTCGGGCGCGCTACCCGGACGCCGAGGGCTTCCTCGAGCGCGACGGGGTGCGCGTCTTCTGGGAGTCGTACGGCTCCGGCGAACCGGCGATCCTTCTGTTGCCGACGTGGATGCTCGTCCACAGCCGCCACTGGAAGATGCAGATCCCGTTCCTCTCGCGGCACTACCGGGTCGTGACCATGGACCCGCGTGGCAACGGGCGCTCAGACCGCCCGATCGAGCCTGCGAGCTACGGCCTCCGCCACCACGTCGAGGACGCACTGGCCGTCCTCGATGCCCTCGGGATCGCGCGTGCCGTCGTGGTGGGGTTCTCGGCCGGAGCCGAACTGGCGCTCGCCCTGGCCGCGAACCACCCCGAGCGGGTCGAGGGCACCGTCTTCATCGGAGCCGCTGTGCCCGCGTTCGGTCCGTCGCACCCGGCTCGCGCCGAACCGTCGGCCCAGTTCTGGGAGCCCTTCACCCGAACCGACGGCTGGTTCAAGACCAACGCCGCTTACTGGCGTTACGACTACCCCGACTTTGCCCGCTTCTTCATGGGCCAGTTCTTCAGCGAGCCGCACTCGACGAAGGCCTTCGAGGACGCCGTCGGCTGGGCCCTGGAGACCACGGGAGAGACCCTGGCGACCGATGCCGCGGCCGACGTCCTCATCGAGAGTCAGGACCAGGCCGAGGCGATGGCGCGCCGGGTGACGTGCCCGGTGCTCATCATCCACGGCACCGATGATCGGATCAGCCCGGCTGCCAGGAGCGAGCGACTGGCCGAGCTCACCGGCGGTCGCCTCGAGGTCCTGGAGGGTTCGGGCCACGGGCTCCACGTTCGCGACCCGGTCAAGGCTAACGAGCTCCTCCGGGAGTTCGTCGATGGCCTCGCGACCCGCGCCGGGGCCGCGCGGGGCCACGGTGCGACGCGGGCCGAGCAAGCCCCGCGCTGGACGCGGGGCCGAGATCGCCGGAAACGCCGGGCCCTCTACGTCTCCTCACCGATCGGCCTTGGGCACGCCCAGCGCGACCTGGCGATCGCCCGCGAGCTGCGGCGACTGCACCCCGACCTCGAGGTCGACTGGCTCGCCCAGCACCCGGTCACCCAGTTTCTCCTGTCGAGCGGCGAGCGCGTCCATCCCGCCAGCGGCCTTCTCGCCAGCGAGTCGCGGCACATCGAATCCGAGTCAGGCGAGCACGAGCTCCACGCCTTCCAGGCCATCCGCCGGATGGACGAGATCTTTCTCGCCAACTTCATGGTCTTCCGCGACATCGTGCGCGACGACCCCTACGACCTCTGGATCGGCGACGAGTCATGGGAGCTCGACTATTACCTCCACGAGAACCCAGAGCTCAAGACGGCGGCCTACGTCTGGCTGACCGACTTCGTCGGCTGGCTGCCGATGCCCCAGGGAGGGGAGACGGAGGCGATACTGACCGCCGACTACAACGCCGAGATGATCGAGCACATCGAGCGCTTCCCGCGGATCCGCGATCGGGCGATCTTCGTGGGCAACCCGGGGGATGTCGTCCCCGACCGGTTCGGCCCCGGCTTGCCGCTCATCCGCGACTGGACGGAGCGGCACTACGCCTTCTCGGGTCATATCACCGGATTCGACCCGATCCCATTGGACCGGCGGCCGGCTCTCCGGGATGAGCTCGGCTATCGGCCCGACGAGCAGGTGTGCATCGTCTCGGTCGGTGGCTCCGGCGTCGGCGCCAGTCTGCTGCGAAAGGTCATGGCGGCGTTCCCGGAGGCGAGGCGGCGTGTTCCGAACCTCCGGATGGTGGTCGTCGCGGGCCCGCGCATCGACCCGGCTACGCTGCCGCCAGCCCAGGCCGGGCTGGAGGTTCGGACGTACGTCCACGAGCTGTACCGGCACTTCGCGGCCTGCGACCTGGCGATCGTCCAGGGCGGCCTCACGACGACGATGGAGCTGACGGCCAATCGTCGTCCGTTCATCTACTTCCCGCTGCGCCGTCACTTCGAGCAGACGTTCCACACCCGGCATCGCCTCGAGCGCTACGACGCCGGCGTGCCCATGTCCTTCGACGAGGCGTCGCCCGACTTCCTCGCCGACGCGATCGCAGCGCATATCGGAACGACGCCGCCGTATCGGCCTGTCGAGCGCGACGGCGCTGAGCGGGCGGCGCAGCTGATCGCGCCGCTGCTCTAGGCAGCTGTCTGCGGTGGCCTCGGGCTGCTCTGACTCGACCGCTCCAGGTAGCCCCGGCTTCCTCGGCAGCGGGTCGTGGTGGGTGGCCTCGCTCGGCGTACAGCGGGTTGGTCATCCCGCAGTTGGTCATCCCGCATCTTGACGCGGCCTGCCGCGTTGTGTAGGCTCCGACTAGACCGATCGGTCTAGTCGGAGAGACCGCAGCGGAGAGGAGCAGCGGCATGCGCGTCGCGAAAGACGATGTCGAG
>JAJZQV010000066.1 GCA_021803025.1 Actinomycetes bacterium
ACGACATGACGATCGTCGCCCACGTGGAGCCCCGCGACCTCGTGAAGTGGGCCAACCCCAAGTACTACTGGCACTACAACAACCCCCAGCTCCAGGCCCTCGTGAAGGAGGCCGACGCCGGCTCGACCGAGGCCTACGTGAGCCTCATGAAGCAGGCGGCGAAGCTCCTTGCCGACGACGCGGCCGCCGACTGGCTCTTCCTGCTGCCCAACCTCATCATCACGACGAGCGACATCACCGGCGTCGGGCAGAACGCGACGTCGCTCAGCTTCGACCTGACGACGATCTCCGCCCGGTAGCCTCTCGGTGTGAACCTGGGGAGGACGGTCGCCGTACGGCTGCTCGTCTTCGCCGCGAGTCTGCTCGTCGCCTCCGCCGCCATCTTCCTGGTCATCAACGCCCTTCCCGGTGACATCGCCACCGCGATCCTCGGCTTCGGCGCCGACCCGGCGTCGGTCGCACAGCTGCGGCTCAGGCTGGGCCTGGACAGGCCGCTCGTCGTCCGGTACCTCTCGTGGGTCGGGGGGATGATCCACGGCGACCTGGGCCGCTCGTACCTCACGAACGAGCCCGTGTCCGCCCTCGTCGCCCCGCGCGTGGCCGTGACGGCCTGGCTCGTCGTGATCTCCATGCTGCTCTCGTCGCTGGTCGCGCTCCCGCTCGGGATGCTCGCCGCGGTGAAGCGCCGTACGTGGCAGGGCGCCGTGGCGTCGGCGGCCTCGCAGGTCGGCCTGTCGATCCCTGCGTTCTACGCCGGCATCCTGCTCGTCGTCGTCTTCGCCGTGGGCCTGCACTGGCTCCCGGCGAACGGCTACACCGACCTCGTCGTCGCCGGCACCTGGCGCCCCGCGCAGTTCCTCCAGCACCTCGTCCTGCCGGTCGCCTCGCTCGTCATCGTGCAGGCGTCGGTCCTGGCCCGGTACGTACGGAGCGCGTTCGTCGAGGTGCTGAACGAGGACTACTTCCGTACGGCCCGTGCCGTCGGCTGGACCCGCTGGCGGGCGCTGTGGCGCCACGGGGTGCGGAACGCGGCGATCTCCGTCGTCACGGTCATCGGCCTCCAGCTCGCCACGCTGCTCGTGGGCGCGATCGTCGTGGAGCAGGTGTTCCGGATCCCTGGGCTCGGTACGGCGCTGCTGTCGGCGGTCTCCAACCGCGACCTCATCGTCGTCCAGGGCATCGTCATGGTGCTCGTCTTCGCGGTCCTCGTCATCAACCTGCTCACCGATCTCAGCTACCTGCTCATCGACCCCCGGCTCCGCGGCGGTCGCGCCCGATGAGGCGCGCCGGGCTCTGGACCGGGGTCTTCCTCGTCGCGCTGGTCATCCTGGCGGCGCTCGTGTCGCTCGTGTGGACCCCGTACAACCCGCTCCAGGTCCAGCCTTCCCAGACCCTGCGGCCAGCCGGATGGCCGCACCTGCTCGGCACGGACGGGTTCGGGATCGACATCCTGTCGCGGCTGCTCGTCGGCGCCCGGACGACCGTGTACGTGGGCGTCGTGGCGGTGAGCCTCGCGGCCCTCGGCGGCGTGCCTCTCGGCATCCTCGCGGGGATGCTCGGCGGCTGGGTGTCCCAGGTCGTCCTCCGCGTGACGGACATCCTGTACGCCTTCCCCGCGCTGCTCCTGGCGATCCTGCTCGCGGCCGCGGTCGGCGCGTCGACGACGACGGCCATGGTCGCCATCGGCATCGCGTCGATCCCTGCGTTCGCCCGGGTGGCGCGTGCCGCGACGCTCATCGTCATGACGCAGGACTACATCCTCGCGGCGCGCGCGTCGGGTACGTCGAGGTGGACCACGTCCGTGCGCCATGTGCTGCCCAACATCGCCGCGGTGCTGGGGGTCCAGGCGTCGGTCTCGTTCGGCATCGCCATCCTCGCTGAGGCCGCCCTGTCCTACCTCGGCCTGGCGACACCGCATCCGCACCCGCCCTGGGGACGGATGCTGCACGACGCCCAGACGTACATCTTCAGCGCCCCGGTCCAGGCCCTGTGGCCCGGACTCGCAATCGCCCTGTCGGTGCTCGGCCTCAACCTGCTCGGCGACGGCTTGCGCGACCACCTCGACCCGCGCCTGCGGGAGGCGGCATGAACAGGTCGGGGGGTGACGGCACGACTCCCTTGCTGCAGGTCACGGACCTGCGCATCGAGTTCGGGCGGTCGCGGCGGGAGGTCGTGCACGGGATCTCGTTCAGCCTCGAACCGGGGGAGAGGCTCGGACTCATCGGCGAGTCAGGCTCCGGCAAGACGGTCACGGCGCTGGCGGTCATGGGGCTGCTCGCCGAGAACGCGTCCGTGACCGGGTCGATCCGTCTGGCGGGGCGCGAGCTCGTCGGCCTGGGCGACAAGGACCTGGCCCCTCTCCGCGGCGCCCTCATGAGCATGGTGTTCCAGGAGCCCATGACGGCGCTCGACCCCACGATGCCCGTCGGCCGCCAGGTCGCAGAGGTGCTGCTCCTCCATCAGCACCTCCCACGCGGCGCCGCGCGCGGACGGGTCGTCGACGTCCTCGGCGAGGTGGGTCTTGAGGACCCCGAACGCGTCGCCGACGCCTACCCGCACGCGTTGAGCGGCGGCCAGCGGCAGCGGGTCGTCGTGGCGATGGCGCTCATCAACCGTCCCGACCTCGTCATCTGTGACGAGCCGACGACCGCGCTCGACGTGACGGTCCAGGCGCGCGTCCTGAAGCTCCTGGACGCGGAGCTCGACGCGGTCGGCGCGTCCTGCCTGTTCATCTCCCACGACCTCGCCGTCGTCTCGCAGCTCTGCGAACGGGTGCTCGTCATGCTGGACGGGGCGATCGTCGAGCAGGGGAGCGTGGCGCAGGTGTTCACGGCCCCGACCCATCCGTACACCCGTGGTCTCGTCGCGACCGCACGCCTCGACGCGGTGGCGCCGGGGGAGCGGCTGCCGACGGTCGAGGACTACTACGCCCGGCAGGACCGGACGTGAGCCTGTACGAGGTTGACCACGTGAGCCGGCGGTACGGACGGGACGGCACGGCCGGTTCCGTCCTCGCCGTCGACGACGTGTCGCTCGCCGTCGAGGCCGGCCAGAGACTCGGGATAGTGGGGGAATCGGGCTCGGGGAAGTCCACGCTGGTACGGATGATGGCCGCGCTCGACCAGCCCACCTCGGGCGTGATCCGCCTCCGGGACGACGTGGTCTCCCACCGGCGTGAGCGCGACCTCGGGGCGCTGCGCTCGTCCGTACAGCTCGTCTTCCAGGACCCTCGCTCGTCGCTGGACCCCCGGATGCTCGTCGGCACGATCGTCACGGAGCCGCTGCGGTCGCGGCTGCTCAAGAGCAGTGGGGACGTACCGACCGACCACCGGACGCGGCTCGCCGAGGTCCTCGAGTCGGTCGACCTGCCCCTCGAGATCGCCGACCGCTTCCCGCACGAGCTGTCCGGCGGGCAGCGTCAGCGCGTCGCCATCGCCCGTGCCCTGGCGCCTCGGCCCCAGGTGCTCATCGCCGACGAGCCGGTCTCGGCGCTCGACGTGTCCGTCCGCGCACAGGTCCTCAACCTCGTCCGTGACCTCGTCTCGGCGCACGGCCTGACGCTGGTCATGGTGAGCCACGACCTCACCGTCGTGCGTCACGTGTGTGACACGGTGATCGTGATGCGACGTGGCCGGATCGAGGAGCGCGGTCCCAGTGAGCAGCTGTACGAGGACCCGCAGTCGGCCTACACGAAGGAGCTCCTGGCGTCGATCCCCAGGTTCAGGCTCTGAGCCGTGCAGGGGCCGAGACGGAGTCGCAGCGAGCGCAACCATGGGCCACCTGAGTGCAGCGTCGCCGGCGTCGCGCCCAAGCCTTCCGGTGGCGAAGGGGTCCGTGGACGGAGCACGGGCCTGGGGCGGTCCGTACGGATGGCAAGATTCACGGTGTGAAGGCGCTACTTCTGGAGAACGTGCACCCCGACGCGGAGCGGATCCTCACCGAGCGCGGGTACGAGGTCGAGACCCGCACCGGGGCCATGCCGGCCGAGGAGCTCATGACAGCCCTCGACGGCGTCTCCCTGCTGGGCATCCGGTCCGCGACGCACGTGACGGCCGAGGTGATCGCCGCGCACCCGGAGCTCCAGGCGGTCGGCGCGTTCTGCATCGGGACGAACCAGATCGACCTCAACGCCGCCAGCGACGCGGGTCTCGCGGTGTTCAACGCTCCGTTCTCGAACACGCGCAGCGTCGTGGAGCTGGCGATCGCGGAGATCATCGCGCTCGCCCGCCGGCTCGTCGACAAGACGAGCGGCATGCATGCGGGCATCTGGGACAAGTCGGCGTCGGGGTCGCACGAGGTGCGCGGCCGCACCCTCGGCATCGTCGGCTACGGCAACATCGGGTCGCAGCTGTCCGTGCTGGCCGAGTCGCTCGGCATGCGGGTCATCTTCTACGACATCGTCGACAAGCTGGCGCTGGGCAACGCGCGCCGCTGCGACACGCTGGAGGAGCTGCTGGCCGAGGCGGAGGTCGTCTCGCTGCACGTCGACGGCCGGCCGGGCAACGCAGGCTACTTCACCGCGGCCGAGTTCGGGCAGATGCGTCCGCGCTCGCTCTTCCTCAACCTCTGCCGCGGCATGGTCGTCGACCTCGACGCCCTGCGTGAGGCGCTCGTGTCCGGCCGTGTCGCCGGGGCGGCGATCGACGTCTTCCCCAACGAGCCGCACGGGAACACCGACGACTTCGTCACGCCGCTGCAAGGGCTGCCGAACGTCATCCTCACGCCGCACGTGGGCGGGTCCACCCAGGAGGCGCAGCGCGACATCGGACGCTTCGTCGCGACGAAGCTGGGTGACTACGCGTCGCTGGGGTCGACGGTCCTGTCTGTGAACCTTCCGCAGATCCAGAACGCGCCGAGCGGCAAGACCCGGATCCTGCACCTGCACCGCAACGTGCCGGGTGTGCTCGCGCGGCTCAACGCGACGATCGGCGACCACGACGTCAACATCGCCGGGCAGGTCCTGGGAACGCGAGGGTCGCTCGGCTACGTGATGACCGACCTCGACGACGCCGGGCACACCGAGCTCGTCGCCGAGCTCGAGAGCCTCCCCGAGACGGTACGGGTCCGCACGGTCGGCCTCTGACGGGCCCCTGACCGCGGGCAGATCCGCGAAACCGTACCGGAGGCGCACCCTTCCCCCCGGACCGTCCGGGGGAAGGGCCTTCTGGGGTATGAAACGGCGGATCAGGTCTCGCGCCGAGGCCTGACAGGTCCTCTCCTCGAGCGGACAGGTCCTCTCCCCGAGCGGACAGGTCCTCTCCCCGAGCGGAGTTGGTCAGTGGGTCTCCGGCGGCAGGCCGCGGCGGCCGATGATGATGACCGACTCCTCGGTCTCCTCCTGCTCGGCCGCGTCCTCGGCGAACTCGGCGAGCAGGTCCAGCACCTCGTCGTGCAGCAGCCCGTTCGTACACAGCAGGCCGGGTCCCACGGGCCCGTCCGCACCGTCGATCGACGTCGCGCGGCCACCGGCCTCACGGACGATCACGTCGAGTGCCGCCATGTCGTGCAGCGCCAGGTCCGGCTCGACGGAGATGTCCACGGCTCCCTCGCCGACGAGCATGTGCGACCAGAAGTCGCCGAACGCGCGGGTCCGCCAGACCGTACGGAGCAGGTCGCCGAACTGAAGGCCACGGTCTGCGTCCACCCACCCCTTGAGGGACGAGTACGAGAGGAACGCGTCCGCGAGGGATCCCACCTTGGAGACCGCCATCGGCGTCGCGCTCATGAGCGACTTGCCGGTGAATGCGCCCCCGTCCGTACAGGCCCACCAGCGGCGTCCCAGCAGCGGGGCGCTCACGACGCCGACCTCGACCTGGTCCTCGACCATGAGCGCGACGAGCGTCGCCCAGGCCGGCACTCCTCGCACGAAGTTCGCCGTGCCGTCGATCGGGTCGATGACCCAGCGGCGGGGCCCCCACCCCGTGTCCTCGCCCTCCTCGCCGTGTACGGCATCCCTCGGGCGGCTCCTCGACAGGGTGCGGCGGATGGCCTCCTCGACCGCCGTGTCCGCATCGGTCACCTCGGTGAGGTCCGGCTTGTGCGCCACCCGCAGGTCCTGCGCCCGGAACCGGGCCATCGTGATCGAGTCGGCGTTGTCCGCCAGCACGTGCGCCAGGCGGAGGTCGTCGGTGAGTTCCTTGCGGGCAGCCATGGCAGCAGGCTACCGGGAGGCGTCCGCAGCCTGCGGGACCTCGTCGGCTAGGTCGTCCGCTGGGCGACCTGGATGCGACGGAAGGACGCGAGCCGCTCGGGCGCCAGCCTGCCCTCGGCGACCGCGGTGTCCAGCGCACATTCGGGCTCGGTCGCCGCATGCGTGCAACCGCGCGGACAGTCCTCGGTGAGCTCCTCGAGGTCGGAGAACGACCGCAGCACGTTGCGCGGGTCGACGTGAGAGAGGCCGAACGACCGCACCCCGGGTGTGTCCACGACCCAGCCGGAGCCACCCGGCAGCTCCAGAGCGATCGCCGACGTGGACGTGTGGCGGCCGCGACCGGTGACGTCGTTGACCTCTCCGATGGCCCGGTGCGCGCCGGGGATGAGCGCGTTGACGAGGGTCGACTTCCCCACCCCGGAATGGCCGACGAGCACGCTGACGTGGTCGTCCAGGTACGACCGCAGCTCGTCCAGCTCGGCACCGATCCGCGTCACGACGATCGCCAGGCCGAGCGGCGCGTACGCGGCGACGATCTCCGAGGGGTCGTCGAGGTCCGACTTCGTGAGGCAGAGGAGGGGGTCGATCCCGGCGTCGTACGCGGCGATGAGGATCCGGTCGATCATGCCCATGCGGGGCGGGGGGTCTGCGAGCGCCGTCACGATGACGAGCTGGTCCGCGTTCGCGACGATGGGCCGCTCGTACGGGTCGTCGTCGTCCGCGGTCCGGCGCAGCACGGTCGTCCGCTCGAGCGTCTCGACGATCCGGGCCAGGGTGCCGGGCTCGCCCGACGTGTCACCGTCGAGGTGGACGAGGTCGCCGACGATCACGGACGCCCGCCCCAGTGACCGTGCCTTCGCGGCGGTGACGGCGCGTCCGTCGACGACGCACCGGTACCGGCCGCGGTCTATCGTGACGACCCGGGCGACGACGAGCTGGGAGTAGTTCGGCCGATCCTTGGTACGGGGCCTCGTGTGGCGTGCGGGACGGTCGAAGCCCTCGTGGTCGTCCTCGTACACGCTGCCCGTGCCGCGCCGGCTCATCGGAGCATGCCCTGCCAGGTCTCCGGGAAGCGGGGCATCGTCTTGGAGGTGCAGGCGATGTCGTCGAGGACGACTCCCGGCTGGACGAGACCCAGGACGGCACCCGCGTGCGCGAGCCGGTGGTCGGCGTAGCAGTGGAACGTGCCGCCGTGAAGCGTGGCCGGCTGGATGTCCAGCCCGTCGGCGGTCTCGACGCATGACCCGCCCAGCCCGGTGATCTCCGCGGCGAGAGCGGCGAGCCGGTCGGTCTCGTGCCCCCTGATGTGCGCCACCCCGCGGATCGTCGACGGCGTGACCGCGAGCGCGGCGAGAGCGGCGGCGACGGGCACGAGCTCGGAGGCGTCGTGGAGGTCGAGGTCGACCCCGTGGATCCGGCCGGCTCCGGACACGGTCAGGCCGGCCGCATCGAGGGTCGCGGAGGCGCCGAACTCCCCGAGAACGTCGCCGAGGTCCGCGCCCGGCTGGGTGGACGCGGCGGGCCACCCCGCCACCGTCACGGTGCCCCCGGTGACGAGAGCGGCCGCGAGGAACGGCGCGGCGGTCATGAAGTCGGGCTCCACGGTCTCCGCGACCGCCCGGATCGGGCCGGGGGAGACCACCCACGTGTTCTCGTCGGGATGGTCCACGCGGACACCTCGTGCCCGGAGCCAGTTCACGGTCATCTCGATGTGCCGCATGCTCGGGACCGGACCGTCCCCGTCGTGCCGCAGCGTGAGCCCCTCGGGGAACCGCGCACCCGCCAGGAGCAGGCCCGAGACGAACTGGCTCGAGCCCGTGGCGTCGATGACAGCCGTGCCGCCACGTACGGGCCCGGTCACCGAGAAGGGCAGCTCGTCACCGTCGACAACAGCCCCCAGCTGCCGCAGCCCGTCGAGGACGGGGTGCACGGGACGGGCGGTGGCCTGCTCGTCCCCCGTGAAGAAGGTGGTCCCGGCCGCGAGCGCGGCCACCGGCGGGACGAACCGCATGACGGTTCCGGCGAGGCCGCAGTCGATCTCGGAGGCGGCCCTGACCGGGGACGCCGGCCGTACGTTCCACGTGAGGGGATCGGTGTCGTCGATGCTCGCGCCGAGCGCGCGGAGGGCGTCCCGCATGAGCTGGGAGTCGCGCGCCTCCAGCGGCCCCGTGATGGTCCCGGGCCCGTCTGCGATCGCCGCCAGCAGCAGGGCGCGCGCGGTGGCCGACTTGGAGCCGGGTACGACGACTCGCGCCCTCAGCGGGCCGGCCGCCATGGGGGCGGCCCAGGGCAGGGGCGCGGGCTCGCTCAACTGAGCGCGTGCTCCAGACGGCGCTGCGCACCGGCGACCTGGGACAGCGCCCCGCTACCCGCCACCTTGAGGTCGCGAGTCACCGCCTTCTTGGCGTGCTGCGCGTCCTTCGCAGCCCGTTCGGCGGCGCGGCGTGCCTCCTTGGCGACACCGCGGCCCGTGCGCTTGGCCTCCTTGACGACGCCCTTGCCGGCGCGCTTCGCAGTCCCGGTCAGCTGCTTCGCGGTGCGACCTGCGTCCGTCGCCAGCCGCTGCCTCCTGTCGTCCGCCAGCCAGGCGAAGCTGGGGCGGCCCTGCGTGTCCTGAGAGGCGAGGATGGCTCCGCCGAGCAGGGCGACGTTGCGCAGCAGGTGGGACCTGGCGATCTCCCTCTCCTGCAGCGTCGACGTCTTGGACGGCCGCGACGCGAGCACGTGCGGGACCATCGAGAGGCCGAGGATGCCGGCGCCGAGGCGACGCCCCAGGCCCGTGGCGAGCATGAGGCCCCCGACGACCTGCGCCACGCCGGTGAGCCGTACAAGCGTCCTCGTGTCCTCGGGAACGTAGGCGGCGACCGAGGCGGGCGCGACCTTCTGGGCGAGCGGGACGAACGCCTTCGCCAGGGGCTCGGCGTCGGCAACGAGGGGCTCGGGGTTCATGACGGCCTTGGCGCCCTGGACCACGAAGAAGCTGGCCAACATCGAGCGGCCGGCGAAGCGCAAAAGACTCATGCTCCATTCCTACCCTTCCCGGGTGCCGCGTACCAATCGGTTCGGGTCACAATTCGTGCGCGAACGGTAGATTCCGAGCATGTGCGGACGGTACGCGGCCTCTGCCGACGAGGGGGCCCTGCGTGAGCTCTTCGAGCTGGAGCAGGTGCTCGAGCTCCCGCCGGCGTCCTGGAACGTGGCTCCCACGGACCATGTGCCCGCCGTCGTCGAGCGAGCCGACAAGGCCACCGGGATCGTCACCCGGCGGCTCATCGCGCCGCGCTGGGGACTCGTGCCGTCCTGGTCGAAAGGCCCCGGCGGCCCGCCCATGATCAACGCCCGCGTCGAGACGCTCGCGACGAAGCCCGCGTTCCGTGCGGCCCTGTCCAAGCGGCGCTGCCTGCTCCCCGCGGACGGCTACTACGAGTGGTACGAGACGGAGCAACGCACGGCCAGGGGCAAGCCGGTGAAGCAGCCCTTCTTCATCAAGCCCGAGACCGGGCTGCTCGTCATGGCCGGGCTGTACGAGTTCTGGAAGGACCCGTCCCTCGACGGCCCCGAGGCCTGGCTGACGTCCGTGACGATCATCACAACACGCGCGACCGACAAGGTCGGTCACATCCACGACCGCATGCCGATGACCGTGCCGCCCGAGGCCTGGGCGGCGTGGCTCGACCCCTCGCAGGACGACGCCGAGGCGGCTCACGAGCTGCTCACCGTGACGCGTCCGGACGACCTCGACGCGTACGCGGTCTCCACCGCCGTGAACACCGTGGCCAACAACTCGCCCGACCTCGTCCAGCCGCTGGCGGAGTCGTGACGGCCCAGCGCGCGGCGGCCCGTACCATCGACCTCAGCGACGGCGGACGCCTGCACCTGTCGGAGGCCGCGGAGCCGCGGGCCGTGCTCCTGCTGGGCCACGGCGCGAGCGGCAAGATCGACGGCGCGGACCTGCTGGCGCTGTCCGCGGCGCTGCCCGAGGAGGGCATCACGGTCGTACGGCACGAGCAGGCGTGGAAGGTCGCGGGGGGTCCGATGCGGGCTCGTCCCGACCAGCTCGACCCCGGCTGGCAGGTCGCGGTACGGCACGTGGCCGAACACTGGCGAGACGTGCCGCTCCTCGTCGGCGGCCACAGCGCGGGAGCCCGCTGTGCGTGCCGGGGGAGCGCGAACCCGGACCTGCCGGCGCAGGCAGCCGTCCTCGCGCTCTCGTTCCCGCTGCACCCGCCGGGAAAGCCTGAGCGCAGCCGCGTCGACGAGCTGGCGGGCGTGCCCGTGCCGGTCACCGTCGTACAGGGCGAGCGGGACCCGTTCGGAGGGCCAGACGAGCTGGTGGCGGCGCTCCCGCCGGGCTGGTTCGACGAGCAGCACCGCACGCTGGTGCGCATGGAGGGTGCCGGGCACGACCTCGTACCCCTCAAGCGCGTGATGTCGCGCGCCGATGCGATGGCCCTGGTCGTGCTGGAGGCACTCGCGCTCGTACCGCAGGTCATGGCCTCAGCCGGCACGGCCCTGGCTCACCCGCATCGCCTCCTCGCCTGGAATAGGGGACGGGTGACGTGACGTTTCCTCCGTCGTGACGGTGATGGCCCCTCCTGCGTGGGATGCGCTGCCTCTGCGCTCGGCGCTAGGGTCGTCGCTGATGAAACTGGAGACGACCACGCCCGATCCCTCACGAAGCGAGATCCAGCTGGCGGACGAGACGCCGGACGAGCGCGACGCTCGCTTCGAGCGGGACGCCATGCCGCTCATCGACTCGCTCTACGGGGCCGCGCTGCGCATGACGCGCAACCCGTCCGACGCCGAGGACCTCGTCCAGGACACGTACGCCCGTGCGTACTCGGCGTTCCACCAGTTCACGCCGGGGACCAACCTCAAGGCCTGGCTGTACCGGATCCTCACGAACACGTACATCAACAGCTACCGCAAGGCCCAGCGCGCACCGCAGATCAGCGACGGAGAGCAGATCGAGGACTGGCAGCTCGCGCGCGCCGAGTCGCACACCAGCACCGGATTCCGCTCGGCGGAGGTCGAGGCCCTCGAGTCGATGCCCGACAGCATCGTGACCGAGGCGCTCAACGGGCTGTCGGACGACTTCAGGATGGCGGTCCTCCTCGCAGACGTCGAAGGCTTCTCGTACAAGGAGATCGCCCAGATCATGGGCACTCCCATCGGGACCGTGATGTCACGGCTCAACCGGGGCCGCGGACAGCTGCGGGACAAGCTGCGTGACTACGCAACGGAGCGGGGTCTCATCGGACGGCGGCAGAACCCATGACAGACGAGCACGCCAAGGAATGCGAGATGGTCCTCGAGCACGTCCAGGGGTTCCTGGACAACGAGCTCGACTCCGCGACGGAGGAGGCGATCCGGGCGCACATCGCCATCTGTGAGCCGTGCCTGGACCAGGCGGAGGTGTGGATGGCTCTCAAGACCCTCGTCAAGAAGGCCTGTACGAGCGAGGGCGCGCAGGTGCCGGAGTCCCTGGTGAGCCGGGTCTGGTTCCGCGTCTCGACGATGCGGATCGAGAAGCGCGCCTGAGCTCCGGCGCCTCCCCGGCGAGCGCCACCGCCAGACGCGTCCTGAACAGACGACGAAGCCCCCGTCCACCGGACGAGGGCTTCCTGCGTTCTCGCTCTCAGGCGTTCGGTCGCTTGCCGTGGTTCGCGGCGCTCTTGCGACGAGCGCGACGCTTGCGTCCACCCTTGCCCATGCTGGTCCTCCTCATGTCTGGCACCCCTCGCAGAGCTGCGTGGGCACGAGAGGTCATTGTGCCATGGGCGGCGGACCCACCACACGGTGAGTCGGTACAGTGAGCCGCATGCTCACGCTGGCCCAGGTCGTTGCCGCGCACACCGATCTGGGACCGGAGGACCTGGCGATCCTCACCGACATCGTGAGCGAGTGGCACCTTCTCGCCGACCTCAGCTTCTCCGACCTCATCTGCTGGGTGCCCGGCAGCGACGACAACGAGTTCTGGGCTGCGGCCCAGATTCGCCCCGCAACGGGTCCCACGGCTCTCGAGGACGACGTCGTGGGGGAGGTCATCAGCTACGACCCCGAGCACCTCGTCACGGAGGCGTACCTCTCCGAGGTGGTCTGCGAGACCAGCGACAACAAGCTCCAGGCGGGCATCCCCGTCGACGTGTGGGCCATCCCGATCGTACGGAAGGGGAGGTGCCTCGCGGTCATCGAGCGGCACACGAACCAGATGGGGGTACGGGCACCCGGCGCGCTGGAGGACAACTACCGGGAGATCGCGGACATCCTCACCGACATGCTGTGGCGCGGAGACTTCCCGTACAAGCCGGCCAAGGTGTCCAGGCATGCCCAGGCGTCCGGCATGCCGAGGATCGGCGAGGGCATCATCTGCCTCAACGAGGCGGGAATCGTCACGTACGCGTCCCCCAACGCCGTCTCCGCGTACCGCCGCCTGGGACTCCAGGGCGACCTGGTCGGCGAGGACATCGCGTCGCTCACCTCGCAGCTCGCGGTGGACCTGGAGCCCACCGACGAGGCAGCGAGCAGCGTCATCAAGCAGCAGGTGCCGGCGATCGTGGAGGTCGAGACCGAACGCGGTTCGGTGAACGTCAAGGTGGTCCCGCTCACCGACGCGGACGGCCCGATCGGCACCCTGCTCGTGTGCCGCGACACGACGGAGCTTCGGCGCCGTGAGCGGCAGCTCGTCACGAAGGACGCGACGATCCGGGAGATCCACCACCGGGTGAAGAACAACCTTCAGACCGTCGCGGCGCTGCTCCGCCTGCAGGCGCGGCGGATCCAGTCGGAGGAGGGCGTGACCGCCCTGCACCACGCGATGTCGCGGGTCCAGGCCATCGCGATCGTCCACGAGATCCTGTCGCAGACGTTCGACGGCCGGGTCGCGTTCGACGACGTCATGGACCGGCTGCTCCGGCACGTGGGTGACGTGGCCGCGTCGCGCGGGAAGGTGTCGGCCCGGCGGAACGGGACGTTCGGCGAGGTCGCCGCGGCCGCCGCCACGAGCCTGTCGCTCGTCCTCACCGAGCTGTGCCAGAACGCCATCGAGCACGGCTTCGAGTCCGGTTCCGGCGAGGTCGTCGTGACGCCGGTACGGAAGGGATCCACGCTTCGCATCGAGGTGAGCGACAACGGGCGGGGCCTGCCCGAGGACTTCGACCCCGCGAGCACGTCGAGCCTCGGACTGTCGATCGTGGAGACGCTCGTGTCGGACCTGCACGGGACGTTCGAGCTGGGCCCCAACCCCGACGGCCCGGGGGCCCGCGCAGTGGTGGAGGTGCCGGTCGGCTGAGAAGCCTGAAGGCCTAGCCGGTGCGCATGCGAGAACGGGCCGCACGGCGCTTGAGAGCGCGTCGCTCGTCCTCGCTCATGCCGCCCCAGACTCCGTGGTCCTGGCCGGTGTCGAGCGCCCACTGCAGGCAGCGGTCCCTGACCTCGCATCGGGCGCAGACCCGCTTCGCGTCCTCGATCTGGAGCAGCGCGGGACCTGTGTTCCCGATAGGGAAGAACAGCTCGGGATCCTCCGTGAGACAGGCAGCCCTGTCACGCCAGTCCATGCGGGTGAAGCTCCTTGTGATCGATGACCGCTCCGTGCGAAGACTACCGAGGGAGCGGTGCCTGCGAAGTCTCAAAACCACCATAGTTTAGGGTTCATCGGGAAGACTTCAAGATCGTCCCAGTGTCTGACATTGGGACGACCTCGCATGCGCCGTCCCACGAGGAGAACCCATGAGCCTGTCCGAGCGCCGGGAGCCGGTGCGACGGACCGTGCCCTTGACCATCGCTGCGGTCCTGACCGCCCTGTTCGCGCTCGCCGTGATCGGTGTCGCCGTCGCCTCCGCCCTTCAGCCGCACGGCCAGTTCTCGCTCGGTGTCGGCATCATGCTGTCCCTGTACGGCGCGCTGTTGGCCTGGGTCGCGTGGACCACGTGGAGACAGCGGTTCTACGTCCGCGGCGCACTCGTGGGCAGCGCGCTGCTCAACCTCGCCGTCGCCGTGAGCTCCTTCGGGTCCAACGTGACGCTGTGGAGCGTCGTCGCGCTGCTCAGCGCCGTGATCGCCGTCTGCGGCGTGCTGCCGAGCACGAGCCGGGCACTGACCCGGGCTCGTGGAGACGGCCCGGACGACCTGCCGGAGGTCTAGCAGGCGCTACTCGTCGTCGTCCTCGGGGCGCGCGAGCCAGGTCGCGAGCCGGTCCACAGGCGTCTCGAACTCCGGGTGGAGGTCGACGAACGTACGGAGCTCCTCGGCGAGCCAGGCGAGCGTCACCGTCTCGTCGCCGCGGCGACGGTCCAGCTCCTCGATGCCACGGTCCGTGTCGTACACCTAGGCCTCCCCGCCGCCCAGCGCGGCCTTGAGCAGCGCCGTCTCCTGCTTCTCGTGGAGGTGGTGGGAGCCGACCGACGGGGCCGACGACTCCTCGCGGGTGACCGGCGTCATGACGAGGTCGTAGTCGGGGCGCACGGACCTGATCGCGGCCGGAAGGTTGCGCTCCATGTACCACCAGGCGCCCTGGTTCGACGGCTCGTCCTGGGCGTACCGCACGTCCGTGACGTGCCGGTACCGGTCGAGGACCGCGGCGAGCTCCTTGGTCGGGAGCGGGTACAGCCGCTCGAGCGGGATGATCGCCACCTGGCCGTCGAGGCCGAACTTCTCACGCGCCGCGACGAGGCTCCACCGGATCTTGCCGGAGCACAGCACGAGGCGGGTCACGGCGGACGGGTCGGTGATCGACGGGTCGTCCATGGCCGGCCGCCAGCTGCCACCGGTGATCTCGGACGGCATCGACATGGCGAGCTTGTTCCGCAGCATCGACTTCGGCGTGATGATGACCACCGGCCGGTGCCAGTTCACGTAGGCGTGGGTCCGCAGCAGGTGGAAGTAGCTCGCCGGGGTCGACGGCTGGCACACGGCCAGCGCGCCCTCCGAGCACAGCTGCAGCCACCGCTCGATCCGCGCGCTGGAGTGGTCCGGTCCCTGCCCCTCGTAGCCGTGCGGGAGAAGGAGGACGACGCCCGACTTCTGGGTCCACTTGGCCTGTCCGGCCGCGATGAACTCGTCGATGATCGTCTGGGCGCCGTTCGCGAAGTCCCCGAACTGGCCCTCCCAGCACACGAGCGCCTCCGGCGCCGCCACCGAGTAGCCGTACTCGAAGCCCATCGCCGCGTACTCGCTGAGCAGCGAGTCGTAGATGTCGAAGCTGCCCTGGTCCGGGGTGAGGTGCTTGAGCGGCACCCACGACTCGTTCGTACGCCGGTCGACGACAGCGGCGAAGCGCTGCGAGAACGTGCCGCGCCGGGTGTCCTGGCCACTCATCCGGACCGGACGCCCCTCCATGAGCAGCGACCCGACGGCGAGCGCCTCGGCGGTGGCCCAGTCCATCGGCCCCTTCCGGATCATCTCCGCCCGACGCTCGAGCTGCGGCAGGACCTTGGGGTGCACGGTGAAGCCCTCGGGGAACTCGGTCATCGCCGCCGCGACGCGCTCCATGACCTCGGCGCTGATGCCCGTGCCGACGCCCTTGCCGAGCTTGGCGGGGTAGTAGGGGACCTTGCGGTACTCCTCGTCCTCACCGGCCTCTGCTGTCATCGACCGGATCTCCTTGAAGACGGTCTCGAGCCTGATCCGGAACTTCTCCGCGTACTCGTCGGCGTCGTCGGTCGAGATGTCGCCGCGGCCGATGAGTGCATCGGTGTAGATCTTGCGTGTCGACCTCTTCGCCTCGATGAGGTCGTACATGAGGGGCTGGGTGAAGCTCGGGTCGTCGCCCTCGTTGTGGCCGCGCTTGCGGTAGCAGACGAGGTCGATGACGACGTCCTTCGCGAACCGCTGGCGGAACTCGAAGGCCAGCCGCGCGACCCGTACGCACGCGTCGGGGTCGTCGCCGTTGACGTGGAACACCGGAGCCTCGACGACCTTCGCCACGTCCGTGCAGTACGTCGAGCTTCGCGACTCGACGGGCGCGGTGGTGAAGCCGACCTGGTTGTTCACGACGACGTGGATCGTGCCGCCGGTCTTGTAGCCGCGGAGCTGGGACATCTGCAGCGTCTCGTACACGACGCCCTGTCCGGCGAAGGCCGCGTCGCCGTGCAGCAGGATCGGCAGGACCGGGTACTTGTGGTCGCTCGCCGCGCGGTCCTGCTTGGCGCGAGCGATGCCCTCGACGACGGGGTCGACGGCCTCGAGGTGCGACGGGTTCGCGGCGACCGACGTGCGGATGCGGCTGCCCGCGGCGGACACGAACTCGCCCTCGGCGCCCAGGTGGTACTTCACGTCACCGGTGCCCTGGGTGCCGTGCGGGTCCATGTTGCCCTCGAACTCGCGGAAGATCTGGCCGTACGACTTGCCGACGATGTTCGCGAGGACGTTGAGGCGGCCGCGGTGGGGCATCCCGATGATGACCTCGCCGAGGCCGAGGTCGGCTGCCTGCTCGCAGATCTCGTCCAAGGTGACGATCGTCGACTCGCCGCCCTCGAGCGAGAAGCGCTTCTGGCCGATGAACTTCGTCTGGAGGAAGGTCTCGAAGATCTCCGACTCGTTGAGCTTGTCCATGATGCGGAGGTGCTCGTCCCGGCTGAGCGGCACCGGTGGCTGCTCCAGCTTCTCCTGCAGCCAGGCGCGCTGCTCCCGGTCCGTGATGTGCATGTACTCAACGCCGATGTGGCGGCAGTACGCGTCGCGGAGGATCTCAAGCGCCTCGCGCAACGTCATCGCGGTACGCGGCTTGCCGCCGAGAGAACCACACGGGAACGTGCGGTCGAGGTCCCACAGCGTGAGCCCGTGCGACTTCAGAGCGAGGTCCGCGTGGTTGCGCATGCGGTACGTGAGCGGGTCGATGTCAGCCACCAGGTGGCCGAGGGCGCGGTACGAGGCGATGAGCTCGAGGACGCGTGCCTCCTTGTCGACCAGCTCGGGGGCGCTCCCGACGTAGATGTCGGTGTCCCACTCGAGCGGCGCATACGGGATGCGCAGCGAGGTGAAGATGTCCTCGTAGAAGCCGTTCTTGCCGAGCAGCAGGTTCTCCATCGTGCGGAGGAACTCGCCCGACTGGGCGCCCTGGATGACGCGGTGGTCGTACGTCGAGGTCAGCGTCATGACCTTGGAGATGCCGAGCTCGGCCAGCCGCTCCGGGCTCGCGCCCAGGTAGTCGGGCGCGTACTCGATGGAGCCGACGCCCAGGATGAGGCCCTGGCCGGCCATGAGCCGGGGGATGGAGTGGTTGGTGCCGATGCCGCCCGGGTTCGTGAGCGTCGCGGTGGTGCCGGCGAAGTCGTCGACCGTGAGGGTGCCCTTGCGCGCCTTGGAGACGACCTCCTCGTACGCGCTCCAGAACTGCCCGAACGTGAGCTGCTCGCAGCTGCGGATGTTCGGCACGAGCAGCTGCCGCGTGCCGTCGGGCTTCGTCATGTCGATGGCGAGGCCGAGGTTGATGGTGTCCGGCTCGACGAGGGTGGGCTTGCCGTCCACGACCTCGTACGCCACGTTCATCGCCGGTACGGCCTTGAGGGCCTGGACCATCGCCCAGCCGATGAGATGGGTGAAGGAGACCTTGCCGCCGATCGTCCGGGCGAGGTGGGAGTTGATCATCGTCCGGTGGTCGATGACCAGCTTCATCGGCACGGTGCGGACACTCGTGGCGGTCGGCATCTCGAGAGAGACGTCCATGTTCTTGGCGGTCCGCAGGGGCGCGCCGCGCAACGGCTGCTTGGTGGGCTGGTCGGTCACGGGTGTCGGGCGCTTCGCGAAGCTCGGCGGCTGCGCCGGCAGGTACGACAGGTCTGCGGTGAGGTCGGGGGTGGTGACAAGCGCGGCCGGTCCGGGAGGAGCGGTCTGGGCCGGTGCGGCGGGAGCAGGCTGGGTGCGGGAGGCGGGTGCGGCCTGCGCGGGGGGACGCTGCTCCCCGGCGGGAGCCGGTGCGGCGCCGGACGAGGTGACGGGCGCCGGGGGCGCCTGCTCCGTCAGCGTCGTGGGGGTCGAGGTCTTGTCCGCCGGGGCCGGCGCGGGAGGTGCCTGCTCGGCCTGGGGTGCGGCGGCGTGGACGGGAGCGGACGCACTGGTCGCGGGAGGTGTCACGGGCATGGCGCCCTCGTGCGAGCGGAAGAAGTCTGCCCAGGTCGGGTCGACCGAGGACGGGTCGGCTTCGTACCGCTCGTACATCTCGTCGATGAGCCAGTCGTTGGCGCCGAAGTCCTGCGCCGCTGCGGATACGTCCTGGTCGGGCTGAATGGCCACGATGCCCCTCGTTCGTCGTT
>JAJZQV010000067.1 GCA_021803025.1 Actinomycetes bacterium
GCGGCCCAGGTGAGCCGACAGGGCCGCCACCTCGGTGGCGAGCTCCTCGAGCACGTGGATCTCCGACGAGTCGACGAGCGCGTGGATCGCGTCGAGACGCAGGGCGTCGACGTGGAACTCGACGAACCACATGATGGCGTTCTCGATGACGTAGCGACGCACCTGGTCGTGCGTCTCAAAGTCCACCGCCGCGCCCCAGATCCCGCCTTCGGCGAGGTACGGGCCGAACCGCGACAGGTAGTTGCCGGAGGCGCCGAGGTGGTTGTACACGACGTCCTGGATGACGCCCAGCCCCCTGACGTGGCACGCGTCGACGAAGCGCCGGTACGCCTCCGGGCCTCCGTACGGCTCGTGCACCGCGTACCAGAGCACGCCGTCATAGCCCCAGTTCCACACGCCGTTCACCGCGTTGACGGGCATGAGCTCGACGAACCCGACGCCGATGTCGACGAGGTGGTCGAGGTGGGCGATGGCGGCGTCGAGGGTGCCCTCCTCCGTGAAGGTCCCCACGTGCAGCTCGTAGAGGATGGAGCCCGCCACCTGTCGGCCGGTCCACGTGCCGTCGTGCCAGTGGTGGGCAGTGGGGTCGACGGTACGCGACATGCCGTGCACGCCCTCGGGCTGGCGCCGCGACCGCGGGTCGGGCAGCAGCTCGTCGGAGCCGTCGATGAGGTAGCCGTAGTCGAACTCGCGCCCGGGCACCATCGTCGGCGGGGTCCACCACCCGTCGGGCGCGGGGCGCATCGGGATCTGCCGTTCCGCCACGGGGTCGCCGACAGGCCGTACGACGAGTGTCACGGACTCGTGGCCGGGCGCCCACACGTCGAAGCGCGTCCGGCGTCCGCCCCGCACGGGCAGCGCGACGAGCAGCGCCACCGGCCCGTCGGCGAACAGGTCAGCCGCCCGGATCGGTGTCCCTTGGGCGTGGATCACCGTGCCGCTGACCGCGTCCCGGTAGCTTCCCAGCGGCAGGTCGACCGTCGTGTCGCCCCAGCCTCCCTTGCGGGCGAGCCCGACGGGAAGCCGGGTCGCCAGCGTGACGACGCCGCCGGTGTCGAAGGCGACGACGTGCTCGGCCGCCACGCCTTGCGCCGCCACGGGCGCGAACGAGCGGAAGAGCTCGCGCTGGTCACGCCGCAGGCGCAGCGCCTCGTGGACGAGCGCCTGCTTCGCCGTCCCCGGGTCGTCGACGCCGCCGACCAGCCGGGCACCGGCCACGCCGGCGAGGGACTCCTCGAGCGCCAGGAAGTCGACCGGCCTGCGGTTGTCGGGGTCGACGAGGCTGAGCTGCCACACCTCGCTGCCCTGGTACACGTCCGGCGCACCCGGCATCGTGAGCATGAC
Source organism: Actinomycetes bacterium (assembly GCA_021803025.1). Classification (GTDB taxonomy): domain Bacteria; phylum Actinomycetota; class Actinomycetes; order Propionibacteriales; family Propionibacteriaceae; genus Fen-668. The sequence continues at coordinate 1,345 of JAJZQV010000067.1, forward strand.
GGCCGCCTCGGACAGGGCGTTGCTCCAGCCCGGGTCCACCACGGCCTCGAGCACCTCGTCGAGCACGGCCCGTACGCGCTCGTCCGTGTAGAGCAGGTCGACGGCCGCATGCACCGCCGCCTCGTACTCCGCGTCGACGGCGGTCCACGTCGTGTGATCCCCGGCCTCCCGCATGGCCTTCTCGGCGAACCCGTGGAGGCGCTCCGGACTGACGGGCCACGCCCCGACAGCGGCCTGCCAGAGGATGTTCGCGAAGCCCGGATCGGGCAGCGGGGCGAGCTCCTGGAGTCGTCGTACGGCACTCGCCCACAGCTGCGGCACCTCGGACAGCACGGAGATGCGGGCGCGGACGTCCTCGCCGCGCTTCGTGTCATGCGTCGTCCGGGTCGAGAGAGCGTGAGGCCACAAGGCCTGACGCACGGCGAGGTCGGAGTAGACGTGCTCAGGGGTGTACGCGAAGACGGACGGGTCGCCACCCACCTCGGTGAGGCTGGTCAGGCGCCCGTACCTGTAGAAGGCGCAGTCCTCGACGCCCTTCGCCATCACCATGCCGGACGTCTGCTGGAACCTCTGGGCCGCGTCGGTCGCACCGTCGAGCAGCACGGTCTCGAGCGCGCGGATCGGCGCCTCGAGCTCGGGCCGCCGCAGCAGCGCCTCGGCGATGGCCACCTCGAGGTGCTCGCGTCCGTCGGGAAGGTACGACCGGTAGACCGGGAAGCAGGCGAGCAGCTCCGCCACCGCGTCGACCAGCTCGTCGTGGTCGACGTCGTGAACCATCTCGCGGGCCGCGTCGCGCGCGATGCGCGCCGTCTCGGAGTTGAGGATCCCGTCCGCGACGGCCCGCTTCGTCTGGTGGGTGAGCTCGTGCCAGTCCATGTGATGACCGCGAAGCTCAGCCTCGAGCTCGGTCAGCGGGGCCTCGCCCGCAGGGTCGACGAACAGGCGGTCGACGAGCGCCAACGCGTCGTACCCCGTCGTGCCGGCCGTCGCCCAGCGCGATGGGAGACTCTCGCCGGGCGCGAGGATCTTCTCGACGACGATGTAGGAGTCCTTCGTCATCTCGGCGAGCCGCGACAGGTACGTGGCGGGGTCGCGCAGGCCGTCCGGGTGGTCGATTCTCAGCCCGTCGACCAGCCCTTCGTCGAACCAGCGCGCGATCTCGGAGTGGGACGCCTCGAACCACTGAGGGTCCTCGACCCGTACGGCGACAAGGGTGTTGACCGCGAAGAAGCGCCGGTAGTTGAGGTCGCGGTCGGCGTCCCTCCAGCTGACGAGCGCGTAGTGCTGACGGCGCAGGACGGCGTTGGGGTCCTCGGTCAGCGAGTTGTCGGCCGTACCGGGTGCCAGCGGGAAGCGGTTCTCCCGGTAGTGGAGCTCGCCGCCCAGGACCTTGAGCTCGGCGATGTCGCCGTGCTCGTCGATGTCGCCGTCAGCGACGACGGGGAGGCGGACCTTGCCGCCGCCGAAGTCCCAGTCGATGTCGAACGCGGAGGCGAACGGGGAGGTGCGCCCGTGCGTGAGCACGTGCCACCACCACTCGTTCTCCCACGGCCGGCCCACGCCGACGTGGTTGGGGACGATGTCCACAAGCACGCCCATGCCGAGCCGGCGGGCCTCCGCTGAGAGGGCGGCCAGACCGGCGCCGCGACCGCGAGAGGGGTCGACGGTGGCATGGCTGGACACGTCGTACCCGTGGTTGGAGCCGGTCTCGGCGGCGAGCACAGGCGACAGGTACACCCAGTCCACGCCGAGCTCATGGAGATAGCGCAGCGTCTTGGCGGCCTCGAGCAGGTCGAAGCCTTCGGTGATCTGGAGCCGGTACGTGCTCGTCGGCGCTCGCAAGCGTGCCTCCTGGGTGGTGTGTACCCGCTCACTCTGCCAGCCCGCCACAACCATTTCGAACGTCTCGGTTACGGGCTCTTTCCCCGTGGCCCCTCGGATCGAGCCTGCCGGGGACGCTCGTCACGCCTCCTGGGTCGCCTCCGCGATGGCCTCGAGTGCGGTGCGAAGCTCCTCCAGAGGAACTCCTCCGTAGCCCAGGACGATGCCGCACGCGCCTGCTGCAGGGCGCGACCAGTAGTCAGCGAGCCCGGCCACGACGACACCACGGGACCGGATCCGCTCGATGAGCTCTGCTTCGCCCATGTCGGACTCGACGACGGCATGAAGCCCCCCGTCCATCGCCTTGACGCGGGCCTCCGGCAGTCCTCCGAGGACCTCGAGGACGACAGCACGCCGCCGCCGGTACTCGCGGCGCATCCGCTGCGTGTGGCGTCTCAGCTCGCCGCTCGCCAGGTACGAGGCCAGGGCCCACTGGGTGACCTGCGAGACGGGCTGGCCGAGGTCCGTGCGGGCGCGGCGGAGGTCGTCGAGGAGCCTCTCGGGGGCGACGAGGAAGCCGACGCCCAGGCCGGGCCCGAGCGTCTTCGCGAACGTTCCCAGCGTGACGACGCACCCGTCCTGGGGGTCGTCGAGCGCGGCGAGGGCCGGAAGGGGCGCCGAGGTGTAGCGCAGCTCCGAGTCGTAGTCGTCCTCGACGACGACGACGTGCTCGCGACGCGCCCAGTCGAGCAGGGCCTGGCGGCGGGCGACCGGGAGCGAGCCTCCGAGAGGGTACTGGTGGCTGGGGGTGACGACCACGACGTGCGGCGCGGCGGTCCCTGTCGGAAGGTCGTCGCAGACGAGGCCGTACTCGTCGGTGGGCAGGGGCGTGACCGCGGACCCGAGCCGGGGCGGTACTCGCCGCAAGGAGGGGTACCCGGGGTCCTCGACACCCACGAGGCGCCCGGGCCCGAGTGCGGCCAGGAGCAGGGCGAGCCCGTCGCGGGCACCGGCGGTGACGATCACGTGGTCGGCCGCCCTCCGAACGCCCCTCATCCGGCGGAGGTGGTCGGCGATCTCGGCGCGGAGCTGGGGGAGGCCGGCGGTGGGGAGGGCGGTCAGCGGCTGTGCCGCGGCACCCCTCCAGGCCGTACGCCAGGCGGCGTTCACCACGTCCGAGGTCCAGGGCTGTCCCGGCCTCAGGTCGATGACCGCCGGACCAGGTGCAGGACCGGTCCGGCCGGGACCCTGGGAGCGCAGCGCGGGCGGGTGCACGTCGCGAAGGTCCGGGTTCACGACTGTGCCGTGGCCGACCCGACCCACCAGGTAGCCCTCTGCCAGGAGCTGGTCGTACGCGGCGACCACCGTGCCGCGGCTGACACCGAGTCGGCTTGCGACCGTACGTGTCGCAGGTACCAGCTCGCCGGGTGAGACGAGCCCCTCACCGATGACGCGCCGGACCTCGTCGGCGAGCTGGCGCGGCAGCGGCCGCGGGTCGTCACGGTCGATGACGAGCGGAAGCGTCACGTCACGGGCGGTTCGCATGCGTACTCCCTCCCCGCGCCAACACCAATGGACCACGAACCTGGCGCTCGGCGAGCCCCTGGCCATGGACCATTGTGCGTCTTCTCCCGCAGGGGGCCGAGGAGCAGGATGTGACGATGGACCGTGCAGTGGAGATCGTCGTGGCCGGGAGGGTGCAGGGGGTCGCGTTCCGGTGGCAGGCGAACGAGGAGGCCGAGCGACTGGGTGTCACCGGCTGGGTCCGCAACGAGCCCGACGGCACTGTCCGCTGCCATGCAGAGGGATCAGCTCAGGCCATCGACCGCTTCGTCGACTGGTGCCGGCGGGGTCCCCGGTTCGCCGTGGTGGACCGGGTCGACGTCCGCGAGGTCGAGCCCGCTGGGCACGGGTCCTTCGAGATCAAGGGCTGACGTCGTCCCGGCGTCGTCGACGCGCGGGACGTGGCCGGGCTGGTGTGAGGCGGCTGACGTGTCTCGACCGCCCCTCAGCCTCGAGTGCCCGATTGGTCCACTGCCAGTCGACCATTCCGGCCCTGGTGATGAACCATTATGGCTGGTTCGATCGCCGTTGTGACTGAGACGACTGGAACCCCCCTGGTGAAGCGCGGCCTGGCCGACATGCTCAAGGGCGGGGTGATCATGGACGTGGTGACCGCCGAGCAGGCGCGGATCGCCGAGGATGCCGGAGCGATCGCGGTGATGGCGCTCGAGCGCGTGCCCGCCGACATCCGCGCGCAGGGCGGTGTCGCCCGGATGAGCGACCCGGATCTCATCGACGAGATCACGGCCGCGGTGTCGATCCCCGTGATGGCGAAGGCGCGCATCGGGCACTTCGTCGAGGCTCAGGTGCTGCAGGAGCTCGGCGTCGACTACATCGACGAGTCCGAGGTCCTCTCCCCCGCGGACTACGTCAACCACATCGACAAGCACGCGTTCACGGTGCCGTTCGTCTGCGGCGCGACCAACCTCGGGGAGGCGCTCCGGCGCATCACCGAGGGGGCGGCGATGATCCGCTCGAAAGGCGAGGCCGGTACGGGCGACGTGTCCGAGGCGACCCGTCACATCCGGACCATCAAGCGCGAGATCGCCGGCCTCGCCGCGACGCTGGCCAGCGACCCCGCCGAGTTGTACGTGGCGGCGAAGGAGCTGCAAGCCCCGTACGCGCTCGTCCGCGAGGTGGCCGAGCGCGGCGAGCTGCCGGTCGTCCTCTTCGTCGCCGGCGGCATCGCGACCCCCGCCGATGCAGCGATGATGATGCAGCTCGGCGCGGACGGCGTCTTCGTCGGCTCCGGCATCTTCAAGTCGGGCGACCCGGCGAAGCGCGCGGCCGCGATCGTCAAGGCGACAGCCCTGTACTCCGACCCTCGCGTCATCACGGAGGCGTCCCGGGGGCTGGGCGAGGCGATGGTCGGCATCAACGTCGCCGACGTGCCCGCCCCGCACCGGCTGTCCGAGCGCGGGTGGTGACCGCGCCACGCGTCGGCGTCGTCGCCCTGCAGGGCGGGGTGCGGGAGCACGTGGAGCTGCTGGCCTCGCTCGGAGCGTTCCCCGTACCGCTGCGCCGTCCCGACGAGCTCGTCGGCCCGGACGGCCTGCGGGTCGACGCGGTCGTACTCCCGGGCGGCGAGTCGTCGACGATCGACCGGCTGCTGAGGCTGTTCGGTCTGGGCCATCCGTTGCGCGACGCCATCGCCGCAGGCCTGCCCACGCTCGGTACGTGTGCGGGGCTGATCCAGCTCGCGTCCCGGATCGAGGACCCCGCGCCCGGACAGGAGAGCTTCGGGGTGCTCGACGTCACGGTCCGGCGGAACGCCTTCGGCCGGCAGGTGGACTCAGCCGAGACCTGCTTGGACACCGCCTGGGGGCCTGCACAGGTCGCGTTCATCCGGGCGCCTGAGGTCGTCGCGTACGGGCCGTCGGTGACGCCCCTCGCCCGGCTGCACGACCGCCTCGTCGCCGTGAACCAGGGGGCGATCACCGGCATCGCCTTCCACCCGGAGCTCACCGGCGAGACGCTGTTCCACCGGCGGCTCCTGGAGTCGATCCGCTAGTCAGCGCGAGATCGGCGTGTCCAGCCGGATGCCGGCCGCGGGCGCACGGTCGGCATCCGGCGGTACCCGGCCCGCTCGTACAGGCTGATGTTACGCAGGCTCTTCGCGCCCGTGGCATCCATCCAGGCTGGCACCTCGTCGAAGGTCTCCGCGAGGGGCGGGAAGTCCAGGCTGCCGTTGACGATCGCCTCCTCGACCCAGCAGCCGCGTGGGAGCAGCCTGACCTGTCCTGGCCGGCGCAGCTGGGCGCCGGGGACCGGACAGGGCGTCGGCGTCGTGGGCACCGTCGAGACCGTACGAAGCGCGCTGCCACGTGTCAACGCGCTGCAGGGCCGCCGGTGCGAGCGAGAGCAACCGCCTGCCCGAACCACCTGTCAGGGCCACAGGCCTGACTTCCGCGATATCGGGCTTATGAGCGGCGTGGCAGCGATCCCGAGAGGCGACTTCCGTGACGTGGTGGTTATCAGAGCTGGGAGACGCCCGATAACCACGCGTTCACGGAAGTGAGCCAGAGAGACGGCGGAGTGCCCATCCATAACCAAGGTTTCGCGGAAGTCAGCGGCGGAAGTCAGCGCGTGAACGTGAAGATGCGATGTCCCGGGACGAGCGGCTCGGGATCCGCGTCCAGCCGCTCGACGCCCACCCGCATGCCTGTGCCCTCGATCCACTCGTCACACGAGACCTCGCCGAAACCGGTCTCGGCGAACCAGCACCGAATGTCCGGCCCGAGGTCCGGCTCCTGCGCGCCGCGCGTCCAGATGACGGTGGCACCGGGCGCGCAGAGTTGCCGGGAGACGTGGACGAGCCGCTCGATGTCCTCGGCCGTGATGTTGCCCATGATCCCGCTGAGGAGGACGAGGTCGGCGGGTACGAGCCCGATGTAGGAGTCCGTCGTCCCGGCGTCCCTCTCGAGCACGGAGATGTCCAGCCCCAGCCGCGCGGTCCGGGCGCGAGCGATGGCCGCGTTCGTCGGGTCGAGCTCGACGAGCGCGCCCGAGACCCGCGCCCTGTCGGACGGGCGCTCCTCGAGCACGCCGAGGATGTCGTGCCCTTGGCCGGCGCAGGCGCTGAGGACCCGTACCGCCCCAGGCGTCCGGTCGAGCCAGTCCGCGATGTGGCCCTGTACCTGCCTCAGCCGTGCGGACAGGCTCGAGGCAGGGTCGTCGTAGGCGCGGTGCCAGGCGACGTAGTCGCGCAGCCTCGGCTGCTCGGGCATCCCCTCCACGTCGTTCATGCCGTGACCGTACATCCGGCCCGCCTACAGTGTCCGCGTGGAGGAGCGGGCCGCTGAGGTCGTACGGCGCGTGCTCGACTGGTACGCCCACCATGCGCGTGACCTTCCGTGGCGACGGGCGGACGCGACCCCCTGGGGGATCCTCGTCTCCGAGGTCATGCTGCAGCAGACGCCCGTCGGCCGTGTCCTGGAGCCGTGGTCCGCGTGGCTCGCGCACTGGCCGACGCCCGCCTCCCTGGCGGCCGCGCCCTCGGGTGCTGCCGTGGCCGCCTGGGGACGGCTGGGCTATCCGCGGCGCGCTCTCCGGCTGCACCACGCCGCCGTGTCCATCACGGAGCGTCACGGGGGCGTGGTGCCCCGCACGTACGAAGAGCTTCGCACCCTGCCCGGGATCGGCGACTACACCGCAGCTGCGGTGGCGACCTTCGCGTACGGGGCGCGGCACGCCGTCGTGGACACCAACGTCCGCAGGGTGCTGGCGCGGGTCGCCGGGGGCAGGGCCGACGACGCGCCCTCGGCGCAGTCGCGTCGACTGGCCGCGTCGTACGTGCCCGATGCCGATCGCGCCCCACGCTGGGCGGTCGCGGCCATGGAGCTGGGGGCAGTCGTCTGTACGGCGCGATCGCCCCGCTGTGAGGACTGTCCCGTCAGCGACCTGTGCGCGTGGCGGGCAGCTGGCTCACCCGAGCTCGCGCAGCCGGTGCGGCGCCCGCAGCCGTGGCACGGTACGGACCGCCAGTGCCGAGGAGCGCTGCTCCGGGCGGTTCGGGACGGTCCCGGAAGGATGCCCCGCCGCAGGCTGCTTGCTGTCTGGCCGGATCCGGTTCAGGCGGGCCGTTGCCTGGCAGCGCTGGTCGCCGAGGGCCTCCTCCACGGAGAGGGAACGGTCAGCCTCTACGAGCGATGCGCCGAACGACGGTTCGGAGAGCATTCGGCAACTCAGGATGAACAATTCTCCACGGCTTCGTGACACATGGCAGGGAAGCGATTCCCCCAGGCGACAGCGCAGCCGTCCGCGTGTTCTCATAGGCCAGTCCTGAGGAGGTCCGTTTGTACGAAGCAGTCCCCGTTCCGCGTCGTCGTCGCGGGTCACGACGGGCACGTCGTGACGCACTCGTGTTCCTGGCGATGGCGCTGCCGAACCTCGTCCTCATCGGCGCCTTCACGTACCGCCCGCTCATCATGAACATCTACTACTCGACCCTCAACTGGACCCTCGGCTCAGCCACGGCGACCGTCGTGGGCCTGGGCAACTACGTCCGGTTCTTCAGCAGCGATGCCGCGGGGACCGTGCTGACCACGACTGCGGTGTTCGCCGTCGCGACGGTGGGCGGCTCGATGGTGCTCGGGCTGCTCGTCGCGCTGGCGCTCAACACGAATGTGCCCGGCACGAATGTTGCCCGAGCCGGCGTGTTCGCCCCGTACGTGCTCTCCGGGGTGGGCGTCGGGCTCGTCTGGCTGTTCATCTTCGACCCGGTGTACGGGGTCCTCGCCTACGTACTGCGGCGGTTCGGCGCCGAGAGCCCCCGGTGGTTCAACGACCCGACCTTGTCGTTGGTCATGGTGATCACGGTCTACGTCTGGAAGAACCTCGGGTACTGCGCGGTGGTCTACCTGGCGGGCCTGCAGAGCCTCCCGGCCGACGTGATGGAAGCCGCGGCTCTGGACGGCGCGGGGCGGTTACGACGGTTCGGGTACATGTCGCTCCCCCTGCTGGGCCCGACCACGTTCTTCCTGCTCATCACGACGATCCTGTCGTCGCTGCAGGCGTTCGACCTCATCAGGATCATGACGCCCACATCCCAGGGAACGCGCACGCTCATCTACGAGGCGTACGTGCAGGGCTTCGGCGCATACCAGCGTGCGGGCTACTCGGCTGCGATCTCGGTGGTCCTGTTCGTGCTTCTCATCACGCTGACGATCATCCAGATCGCCTGGGTGGACCGGAAGGTCCACTACGCATGAGCCTCCTGACACTGAAACGGTCCGTCGAGGCGAGCCCCGTGTCGCTCTCGACCGGAGCCACGCCTCGCCGTCGGCGGCCCCGCCTCTCCACGGTCCTGGGCGGCTACCTGCCCTTGGTCGCGATCGTTCTGCTGGTCGCACTGCCACTGCTGTGGATGGTCCTGTCGAGCTTCAAGCAGGTGAGCGAGATCATCACCTTGAACCTGCACGCGCTGCCGCGGCACTGGAGCCTGGTCAACTACACAGAGGCATTCCGCACCGCTCCGTTCGGTCGGTTCTTCCTCAACTCGGTACTGGTCACGGTCGTCGGGGCCACGCTCAAGGTGCTGCTCGCGATCCACACCGCGTACGCGCTCGTGTTCGTGCGGTTCCCCGCGAAGAACGTCATCTTCGTGGCCGTCCTGGTCGCCCTCATGGTGCCGCCGCAGGTCGCCATCCTTCCGAACTACGTCCTCGTCGCCGGCATGAACGGCCTCAACACGTACTGGGGAATCATCGTGCCCAGCCTCGGAACGGCGTTCGGTACGTTCCTGTTGCGCCAGGCGTTCCGCTCGCTGCCGATGTCGATGCTGGAGGCGGCCGAGGTCGACGGCGCCGGTCACCTCGCCCGCCTGTGGCGGATGGTCGTACCGACCACGGCGCCCAGCATCACCACCGTCGCACTGGTGACGATCGTGTCGGAGTGGAACGAGTACATCTGGCCGCTGATCATCACCACCGACCCCAACCTCATGACGCTCCCGGTCGGCCTCACGCTCCTCCAGAACAACGAGAGCGGCCCGGCCGGCTACGGCGTGATGATGGCCGGCGCGGTCATCGTCATCCTCCCTGTGCTGGTGGTCTTCGCCTTCCTCCAGCGCTACATCGTGGCCGGGCTCACTGCGGGCTCGGTCTCCAACTGATGAAAGGAAACCCCCTCACCATGGTTCCTCCCCTGGACCGCCGCAGGTTCCTCGCCATCACCGGCGGCGGCATCGGCGCCCTAGCCCTGAGCGCCTGCGCAGGCCCCATCACCTCCGGCGCTGCTCCCTCGCCGACGACCTCCACCGGCACAGACTGGTCGAAGGTCACCCCGGCGCCTGAGATCACGTTCTGGTCCAACCACCCCGGCAAGTCCCAGGATGTCGAGACCGCGCTCATCAACGCCTACCACAAGACCCAGACCGAGACGAAGGTCACGCTCGTGACGGCCGGCGCGAGCTACGAGGAGGTGGCTCAGAAGTTCCAGACCGCGCAGCAGGGCGGTCAGCTGCCGCACGTCGTCGTGTTCTCCGACGTCTGGTGGTTCCGCTACTTCCTCAACGACTCGATCATCAGCCTCAACGACCTGCTCAGCCACCTCAAGGTGGACACCGCCGACTACGTCGAGGGCCTCTACAAGGACTACGAGTTCAACACCAAGCAGTGGGCGGTTCCGTACGCCCGCTCGACGCCGCTGTTCTACTACAACAAGGCGATGTGGGCGGCGGCGGGCCTCGAGGACCGTGCGCCGAAGACGTGGCAGGAGTTCGCCACCTGGGCGCCCAAGCTCAAGGCAGCCAACCCGTCGGCGCAGGTGGCCCACATGTACTCGGCAGCCTCCGACTACGACTCCTGGACACTGCAGAACAAGATCTGGGGCGAGGGGGGCGCGCTGAGCAAGGACTGGACGATCACGTGCGACGCGGAACCGGTCGTCAAGGTGCTCCAGTTCACGCAGGACTCCGTGTACAAGCACAAGTGGGCCGGCGTCTCGGCCAAGGACGCCTCGGCCGACTTCGCCGCCGGGGCCGCCGCGTCCTTCGTCGGCTCGACCGGTTCGCTGGTCGGGGTCTTGAAGGCGGCCAAGTTCGACGTCGGAGTGGGCTTCCTCCCCGGAGGCTCGCAGGCCACCGACATGGTCTGCCCGACCGGTGGTGCGGGCCTCGGCATCCCCAAGGCCATCACGCCCGAGCAGCAGCTCGCCGCCGCCAAGTTCCTCGCGTTCCTCGGCCTTCCTGAGAACACCGCGGCGTTCGCGGCAGCGACGGGCTACATGCCCGTGCGGAAGTCCAGCGACATGAGCGCCGTGTACGCGAAGACCCCTCAGGCCAAGATCGCGGTCGACCAGCTCTCACACACCCGGTCCCAGGACTACGCACGCGTCTTCCTCCCCGGTGGCGACCGCGAGATCGGCATCGCGAGCTCCGACATCCTCACCCAGCAGGCGAAGATCACCGACCGCCTGGCCAAGCTGAAGTCGACGCTCACCGACATCTACACGACAGACGTGAAGCCGAAGCTTCGCTGAGCTCCGCGCGGGCGGGGTCCGGCCACCCGGGCCCCGCCTGCCCTCGCATGGCGCGGAGTGAAGCGCACAGCGAACAGACAGTCGTATACTCGGCCCCGAACACGGGAGTCCGGAGACGCCGGGCTGAGAGGAAGGTTCGCGACCTTCGACCGTCGGACCTGATCTGGGTCATGCCAGCGCAGGGAGGCATCTCGAGACGCCGACCGTCGGCGTCGACCCGTGCCCGAACCGAGAGGTGACAGGCACATGGAAGCACCATCAACGACGACCACCCGGACGTACCGGTGGCGTGTCGTCGACATCGTCGTGGCCGCCGTGCTGGCAGTTGCGACGGGCATCATCTTCGTCGGCTGGAACTTCGTCGGCGGGGCCGGCTACGAGCTCTTCAACGCCGCGACGCCGGGTCTCGGCGGGCTGGCGACGGGCATCTGGCTCCTGGGCGGAGTCCTGGGCGGCCTCGTCATTCGCAAGCCCGGTGCCGCGCTCGCGGTCGAGCTCCTCGCCGCGCTGGTCTCGGCCGCGGTCGGCAACCAGTGGGGCATCACGACCCTGTACTCCGGCCTCGCCCAGGGGATCGGAGCCGAGCTCGTGTTCCTCGCGTTCGCATACCGCCGCTGGGGTCTGCTCCAGGCCGCGCTCGCCGGCGCAGGCGCCGCCGTTGCCGAGTGGGTCCTCGAGTTCGCCATGGGCAACGTGGCCAAGTCAGCGGGGTTCAACACCGTCTACATCCTCACGATGATCGTGTCGGGCGCGGTGCTCGCCGGGGTCGTCGGCTGGGCGCTGACGAAGGCCCTCGCCGCGTCCGGCGCGCTGTCCCGGTTCGAGGCCGGGCGCGAGGCCAGGGCGGCAGTCTGAGTGAGTCCCGCGGGGGTACGGCTGGACGGCTGGGGGTGGCGGCACGCAGGACGCGTGGCGTGGGCCACCTCCGGCGTCTCGCTGTCCATCGAGCCCGGTGAGCGGGTCCTGCTCCTCGGAGCGTCAGGGGCGGGCAAGTCGACCCTGCTCCACGCCCTCGCGGGTGTCCTCGGCAGCAGCGACGAGGGCGAGGAAGCGGGTTCGCTGACCGTCGACGGTGGCCGGCCCCGCCCGGGCGACTGCGGTCTCGTCATGCAGGACCCCGATGCGCAGACGATCCTCGAGCGCGTCGGCGACGACGTGGCCTTCGGGCTCGAGAACCTCTCCGTACCACCGCGCGAGATCTGGCCCCGCGTCCGTACGGCCCTCGCCGACGTGGGGCTCGACCTTCCCCTCGACCACAGCACGGAACGTCTGTCGGGAGGGCAGCGCCAGCGGCTGGCGCTTGCAGGAGCGCTCGCGATGCGCCCGGGCCTCCTGCTGCTCGACGAGCCCACGGCCAACCTGGACCCGGCGGGAGTGGAGGAGGTACGCGACGCCGTGGGGCGGCTCGTCGCCGACCGGGGCACGACCCTCGTGGTCGTCGAGCACCGCATCGCGACGTGGCTCCCGCTCGTGGACCGGGTCGTCGTGCTGGCCGCCGGCGGCGGGGTCGTGGCCGACGGGTCGCCCGAGCAGGTCTTCAGCGTGCACGGTGCGGAGCTGGCGGCGCTGGGCGCCTGGGTCCCCGGCATCGGCCACGGCCTCGCGGCCCGTCCGTTCCCGGAGTCCACCGAGGCCGTCCTCGCGGCACGGGAGCTGACGATCGGCTACGAGGCGGGCACGCCTGTACGGACGGTGGCCTCCCTCGACATCCGGCGCGGCGTCTCGACCACCCTCACCGGGGCGAACGGCAGCGGGAAGACCACGCTCGCCCTCACGCTGGCGGGCCTGCTGCCCTCCTTGGCCGGGCAGGTACAGGCGTCGGCATCGATCTCCCCCACCACCGCGCGGTTCATCACGTTATCCGGGCGAGCTGTACGTTCTCATGGCAGATTCGCCATGAGAAGCAGTGGTTCCCCCACTTATCATGGTGAACCTCAGGCTGTCGTGGGCGCGGCCCCCCGGACGGACCCCGCGCGCTGGCGGTCCAAGGAGCTCCTCACGCGTCTCGGGACCGTCTTCCAGGACCCGGAGCACCAGTTCGTGGCCGCCACGGTCTCCGACGAGCTGGCGATCGGCCTCCGCGCACTCGGCCGGAGCCGGCACGACATCGAGATGCGCGTCACCGAGCTGCTCGAGCAGCTCCATCTCGAGCGGCTGGCGCGAGCCAACCCGTTCACCCTGTCCGGCGGCGAGAAGCGGCGTCTCAGCGTGGGGACGGTTCTCGCGACCAGCCCGGCCGTCGTGTTCCTCGACGAGCCCACCTTCGGGCAGGACCGCACCACGTGGGTCGACCTGGTTCGGCTCGTCACCGCCCAGCTCGAAGCCGGCACGAGCGTCGTGTCCGTCACCCACGACGCCGACTACCTGGACCTGCTCGGCGAGCACCACGTACACCTCGGGGCCGTCGCATGAGCACCTCCGGCCGCGCCCCCGCGGCCCCGCTCCGCACCCCGCGCCGCGACGCCAGACCCCGCCGCGACCCCGGGCCGGCGTCCCGCCCTCCCGACCGCGCTCCCCGTACCGCCCTCGACCGGGTGAACCCTGTCACCCGGATCACGGCCGCCGTGATCGTCTCGCTCCCGCTCCTCGTCACCCTCGACTGGGTGAGCGGCGCCACCATGACCGGCATCGTGCTGGCCGCCGCCCTCGCCCTCGGGTTCGGGGCGCGGTTCGTGGCCCGCCGGGTCTGGCCGGTCCTGCTGCTCGCGCCGCTCGCCGGGTTGAACATGGCGCTGTACGGGAAGCCCGGCGGCGCGGTCCACCTCGACTGGTTCCTCGTCCACGTCACCGACAACTCTCTCCAGCTGGCCGTCGCCGTCATGCTGCGCGTCCTCGCGCTCGGAGTGCCCGCGATCCTCCTGTTCACAGGGATCGACCCGACCGACCTCGCGGACGGGCTCGCCCAGGTGTGGCGCCTCCCCGCCCGGTTCGTCCTCGGCGCACTCGCGGGCTTCCGGCTCGTGGGCCGGTTCGTGGACGACTGGCGCTCGCTGGCCCTCGCTCGCAGGGCGCGCGGTCTGGGCGACACGGGGGCGGTACGACGCTGGGCCACGATGGCCTTCGCGATGCTCGTCATCGCCATCCGGCGCGGCTCGAAGCTCGCCACGGCGATGGAGGCGCGGGGCTTCGGCACCGCGCACCGGACGTGGGCCCGGCCGTCCCGGGTCGGGCGGGCGGACGCCGTCCTCATCGTCTCGGCCGTCGCCGCGGTCACGCTGGCGCTCGCCGCCAGCGTCCTCGCCGGTACGTTCTGGGCGGTCTGGTCGTGATCTGCACCGTCGCCGAGGCCCCGGGGCTCGTGCTGGAGCGCCTCGGGGGTGAGCGGAGGCCCGTCATCCTCCTCGACGGAGGCTCGGGGTCGGGCAAGACGTCCCTGGCAGCGAGGATCGGCGAGGAGTGGGCGAGGCGCCGTACGGACCGGCTCCAGCTCGTGTCGCTCGACGACGTCTACCCGGGATGGGAGGGCCTGGCCGCGGCGGCCGCGGCCGTACCGGCCATCCTCGGACCGACGGGCGGCTACCGTCGCTGGGACTGGGCCCGGTCCGTACCTGCCGCCTGGGTGACCGTCGACCCCTCGCATCCGGTCCTCGTCGAGGGTTGCGGCGCGCTGACAAGGGCGTCGGCGCCCCTCGCGACCGTACGGCTGTGGCTCGAGGCTCCCGAGCCGATCCGCAAGGCCCGCGCGTTGGCGCGAGACAAGGGCGGATTCGACCCGTACTGGGACATGTGGGCCGACCAGGAGCGCCTGCACTGGACGCAGGACCGCCCGTGGTCCTTGGCCGACCTTCTCGTCGCAGCGTCCTGAGACGTCAGCCCTTCACGGCGCCGCTGGTCATGCCGGCCACCATCTGCCTGTTGAAGATGATGAAGACGATGAGCGGCGGAATAGTGATGAGAAGCACGTTCATGAACAGCAGGTTGTACATGTTCAAGTAGTCGGAGATGTAGTTGTACAACGTGAGCTGAACGGTGGGATATCCCGGCAGGAAGTACAGCGGGTTCACGAAGTCGTTGAATACGGCGACCGACTGCACCACGACAACCGTCACGATGACGGGTTTCAGCAGCGGGAACACGATCGTGAAGAACAGCTTCAGCGGTCCTGCGCCGTCGACGATCGCCGCCTCGTCGATCTCTCGCGGGATCGTCGCGACGAAGCCGCGGAAGAGCAGGACGCAGAACGACATGTGGAATGTGATCTCGATGAGCATGAGGCCGGGCATGGTCTTGAACAGGCCCAGGGACTGAAGCACCCAGACGGTGGGCACGACCGCGGGAGGGATCACCAGACCCGCCAGCACCATGAGCTGGATGGTCAAGCCGATCTTGCCGCGCCGACGCTGCCAGATGAACGCCGTCATCGCCCCGAACAGGACCATGAAGGTGACCGAGACGACGGTCAGCACCGCCGAGTTGATGAAGGCGACGACGAGGTCGTATTCCTTCGCCTGGATGACGGTCGTGAGGTTGGACCAGAACTGCACGGTGTGGGGCCACGCCATCGACAGCGAGGAGGCCTCGGACGGCGTCTTGACGGCCTGCACGAGGATGAACACGAACGGGACGACGAAGATGACGAGGACGACCGCGAACACGAGGATCGTCAGCGGCAGGCGCCGCAGCACTCCGACGCGGTGCCTGGCGCTGCCCTCGGCGCCGATGTCGTGGGTGCGGCCCATGGGTACGGTTCCAGCGCTCACAGCTCCACCTCCCGTCTCGTGAGGAACCACTGCAGCGGCATGATGATGATCGCGACCAGCAGGAACAGGACGACGTTGCCTGCCGTCGACAGGCCGTAGAAGCCCGCCTGGTACTGCTTGTAGATCACGGACGCGATCACGTCGGACGCGAACCCGGGGCCGCCCCTCGTCATCGCCCAGATGAGGTCGAACGAGCGGAGGCCACCGATGAGCGACAGCGTGATGACGGTCGTCGTCGCGGGCCAGGCGAGCGGCAGCGTGATGTGGAGGAACTGCTTGAACTTGCCGGTTCCGTCGACCTCCGCTGCCTCGTAGTACTCCCTCGGGATGGCGAGGATGCCGGCCATGTAGATGAGGGTGGCGAGCCCGACGCCCTTCCAGATGTCGACGATGGCGACCGAGTACAGCACGAGGCTCGGGTCAGTCAGCCAGCCCGGGCCGGTGATGCCGAAGACTTTCAGCGTGCCGTTGATGATGCCCTGCGTCGGGTCCATCAGCGCCTTGAACGCGATGCCGACGCCGATGGTGCTGACGAGGACCGGGAAGAAGATGATCGACCGGACGAGGCCCCGTCCGATGATGCGCGAGGTGAGTAGCACGGCGAGGGGAAGACCCAGCACGACCTTCGAGCCGGAGGTCACGACGGCGTAGATGATCGTGTGGACCAGCCCGCCGCTCAGCTGTGGCTCGGCGAAGAACATCCGGAAGTTCTCCAGGCCCGTCCACGTCGCCGTCTGCAGGTCCCAGCGCGTGAACGCGAAGTAGAAGGACGCGACCGTGGGGACGAGGAAGAAGATGACGAACAGCGTCGCCGACGGGATGAGAAACCACAGCGGGTACGTCTTCGCGGTATAGAGGCGCGTCGTGGACGAGTTCTTCCTCACCGCGGCGGAGGCTCGCGCGAACCTTTGCGGGGTTGCCTCGGATGCTGCCATTGAGCCCCCTTTTCATCGTTGAAACCAGGGGCGCCACCGTGCATGACGCAGGACGACGCAGAACACGGCGCCGTGAAACGATTCACCGGCCCGCTTTCTACACGCTAACTGGACCGTGCATACACAGTCAAGGCTTTCGGGATAAGTCTTGACAAGGGTCCCCGAAGGCTCAAGACTTCCGGCTTGAAACGTCACAGTGCAAGGAGGCACGGCATGCCGGGT
>JAJZQV010000068.1 GCA_021803025.1 Actinomycetes bacterium
GTGCATCACCCGCTGGCCCAAGGTGGCGGAGATCCACGTCTGGACGATGCCGAGGACCTGGGTGACGACGGCGACGGCGACCATCCCGCCGACCGACCAGAGCAGGACCTGGACGTCCTGACGAGGGATCGCGACGTCGACGACCTCACGAACGAGGAACGGCTGCCCCAGCCCGATCACGGACGTCGCGACGATCAGCACGCTCACGACGAGCAGGTCCCGCTCGTGCCCGCGGAACAGGGACAGGACGCGCCCGAGCGGGACGGGCGCCGCCTCGAGCTGAGCACGGTCCCTGGGGTCGATCCTCCTGGCACGGTCGGGTGGTGGCACGCGGTCTCCTCGCAGCTCGGGACGGGCACCTCGCAGCGAGGCGCTCTCGACTTTTACAGACGCTACCTCATTATGTGGTAGCCGCTCAAATGCTAGGTTCTCCCCATGCGAGACGCCCCCGAGGACCAGGTCGACACTGCTGCCGTGGGGGACCTCATCGTCAGGGTCACCCGGCGGCTGCGCCGCGCGTCGGCGGAAGTCACCGAGCCTTTGGGCCTGAACCCCCATCAGGTGCGGGCCCTCCACGTCATGATGCGCTCGTCGGACGAAGGTGCCCGGCCCTCGACCATCGCCGAGCGGCTTCACGTCATGCCCCGCTCGGCTACCGACGTCATCGACGCCCTCGTCGACAAGGGCCTGGCGACCCGGGCTCCCGACCCGTCGGACCGCCGCGCCGTACGGATCCACCTCACCGACGAGGGGCGGGCACTCCTCGCCCGAGCGGATGCGGCGCGTGCGGAGGTGCATGCCCGCGCGTTCAGCGTGCTGAGCCATGCCGAGCGCGAGCAGCTGGCCGCACTCCTGCGCAAGGTCGACGAGGCGACGGGCGACCGGCTCTTCTGACAGGGGGCGGGAGCGCGCGCCTCAGGCAGCCGGACGCGCGAAGCCCTTCTCCCTGTACAGGTCCACGCTCTGGCGAAGCGCCTTGAGAAAGTACGGTGGGAACTCCATCCCCTTCCGGTTCGCCCACAGGAGCTTCGCCTCGAGCCGGCCGATGTCCTTGGCGTACCTGGCCAGCTCCCCGTCGAGCTCCAGGCCGACGAGCACGCCACCGAGCTGCGCCTGGTACTCGGTCACGTAGTTCGTGCCGACAAGGGCGAACGCCTTGTCGCGCAGCACGCGCGCCACGAAGAGCTGCCACGGGGCGAGCACCTCGTCCTGGATCATCTGCGTCGCCGACATCTGGTAGAACGCGTAGTGGCCGGGCTCCTGCCGCTTGATCGGGCCGATGACCGTCCTCGAGATGGCCGTCTCCCCGAGCTGGTCGAGCTGGGTGGTGAAACGGCTGTACGCGACGACCGCCTGCCGCTCCGTCGCCGCACCCGTGAGGTAGTACAGGAACCGGCTGATCTCCTGGACCGCCGGCAGGTGGGCCAGCGCCCCGAGAAGCTTCATCCGCATCGGGATGCCGAGGAACACCTCGGCGGGCGGCAGGCCGAGGTCGACCTGGAGCCGGTCCAGGATGACACCGTGCGCGACCTCCTGGGGCTGCCACACGTCCTGGTAGAAGTAGCGGTCGACCTCCGAGACCCCCGGCAGGAGCGTGAGGAGCTCCAGGACGTTGCGATCCACCTCGAGCTCGACCCGGGCGAGGTAGTCGATGACCGGTGCGAACCGCTCTCTCACGACACGCGGGTTGACGACCGTCCGGTCGACCGAGTCGAGACGGATGGGCGGGTGCTCGTCCTCCAGCCTCCGGACGTGCTCCATGATCCCCGTGGTGGTGACCAGAGCCTGACCCATTGCCGGAGCATATCGGCGAGCGGAGGTAGAACGGAATGATCGTTCTGTTTAGTTCCGGTCACGTTCATCTCGCGGGGGGGCGGCCCGCTGCCTCGCTCCGGACCAGGTCAGGAGTACTCGGCCATCAGCTCGCCGTTCTCGTCCGGAGCCGGGTGCGCGGGCACGATGGCCCGGATCACCGAACCGTCCTCGCGCACGGCGCCCTCGATGTCGCGCACCGAGGGCCGCCCCGGGAGGACCTCCACGGGCGCGAGGGGGACCACCACGGCGCCCTCGGGCATCACGTGGACGGGCGTCCCGCGCACGACGACGTCGACCGGTGGCCCGTCGGGGGTCTCGTGGGTGAGGGTCAGCGTGTCCGCCTCGACCCGTACACGCACGCGCGACCCCCGCAACGTGAGCGGGAAGGTCAGGTGCTCCCAACGCTCGGGAAGGCGCGGGTCGAACGTCACCGTGCCCCCGTGGTCCCGCATCCCGCCGAAGCCTCCGACGAGCGCGCTCCACACGCCGCCCACCGAGGCTGCGTGCACGCCCGCGTCGGAGTTGTGGTGCAGGTCGGCGAGGTCCACGTGGACGGCCTCCGTGAAGTAGCTCACGGCGAGGTCCCTGTAGCCCACCTCGGCCGCCACGATCGACTGGACCACGGAGGACAGGGTCGAGTCACCGGTGGTCAGCGGGTCGTAGTACTCGAAGTCCGCCCGCTTCTCCGTCGCCGTGAACTCGCTGCTCAGCAGGTACAGCGCGAGCACCACGTCGGCCTGCTTGAGCACCTGGTGGCGATAGATGACGAGCGGGTGGTAGTGCAGGAGGAGCGGGCGCTTGTCGACCGGAGTGTGGGACAGGTCCCACACCTCCTTCTCGAGGAAGTCCGCATCCTGCGGGTGGATGCCGAACGCCTCGTCGTACGGAACGTGCATCGCCTCCGCGGCCCGCGAGAACTCGTCGACCTCGTCGGATGTCAGCGACAGGCGCCGCACGGCGTTCTCGTACGCCGCGGGGTCGCGCTGCGCGAGGGCGCGCAGCTCACGGACGGCCGCCCGCAGGTTCGCCCGCGCCATGACGTTGGTGAAGAGGTTGTCATTGACGACGGTCGTGTACTCGTCGGGCCCGGTGACGCCGTGGATGTGGAACCGGGCATGCCCGTCGAAGCTCCGCCAGAAGCCCAGGTCCGCCCAGAGCCGTGCGGTCTCGACGAGGACGTCGATCGCCTCCCGGCCGAGGAACTCCACGTCTCCGGTAGCCGCCACGTACTGCTCCAGCGCGTGGGCGATGTCAGCGTCGATGTGGTACTGGGCGGTGCCGGCGGCGTAGTAGGCCGACGCCTCCTCCCCGTTGATCGTGCGCCACGGGAACAGCGCACCGCGCTGGTTGAGGTCGGCGGCGCGATGGCGCGCCGCGCTGAGCATCGTGTAGCGGAACCTCAGCGCGTTGCGGGCGTACTGCGGTGAGGTGTACGTGAGGAACGGGAGCAGGTAGATCTCGGTGTCCCAGAAGTAGTGGCCGTCGTACCCCGATCCCGTGACGCCCTTCGCGGGGATCCCGGCGCCCTCGGCTCTCGCCGCCGCCTGGATGACCTGGAAGAGGTTCCACCGTACGGCCTGCTGCAGCTCGGGCTGCCCTCCGATCTCGACGTCGCTCCGCTCCCAGAACGCGTCGAGCCATGAGCGCTGTGCCGCGAACACGCCTTCGGTACCGGTCTCCTTGACCCTGTCGAGCGTTCGCCGGCAGCGGTCCACGAGCTCGCGCGTGGGGACGCCGCGGGAGGTGTGGTAGCTCACGACCTTCGTGATCCTCGTCGTCACCCCCGGCGTGGCGTTGAACCGGAAGACGTGCTTGGCGAGGTCGTCCTCGATCTGGGTCCGCTCCTCGTAGGCGTCGTTCGTCTCGATCGAGTGGTCGGCGGCGACCGCGAGCGTCATGCCCGACGACGTGACCGCGTACGACAGGACGGCGCGCCCGCCTCCCTCCCACTTGGAGCGCGGCTGGAGGACGCGGCCTGTGAGGTTCGCGGCGCGACGGGGGTCCCAGCCGGTCCCCATGGACTGGGCCGCGACGTGGAACTCGTCCTCGCCGTCCTGGCGGTTGAGGATCTCGCAGCTCACCGTCACCGGCGCGGCCTGGTCGAGCATGGTGATCTCGTAGTCCAGGACCGCGAGGTGACGCTCGGTGAACGACACCATCCGGCGGGAGCGCAGGTGCACCCGCTTGCCGGCGGGCGTGCGCCACATGAGCTCCCTCGTGAGGACGCCGTCACGGAACGAGAGGGACCGCTCGTACATCTCGAGCTCGGCGACGCTCAGCAGCAGCGGCTCGTCGTCCACGTACAGCCGCATCGTCTTGGCGTCGGGCGCGTTGACGATGGTCTGGCCGACGGTGGCGAAACCGAAGGCCTCCTCGGCGTGGTGGATGGGCCACACCTCGTGGAAGCCGTTGATGAAGGTGCCGTGCGAGTACGCGTCACGGCCCTCCTCGACGTTGCCGCGAAGGCCCAGGTAGCCGTTCCCCACGGCGAAGAGCGTCTCGGTGACCCCGAGATCGACGTTGTCGTAGCGCGTCTCGCGCCATGCCCAGGGGTCGACAGGGAAGCGGCTACGGTCGATCGGGTCGGTACCCACGAACTGCATCATCAGGCTCTCTCTCATGCACGGTCCGCCGAGTCAGACTAGTCCCCGCAGGGCCGTTCGGACCGGTTTCGGCGACACGGGTGTCGGCCAGGTATCACCACGCGCGACGCTCCCCTCGTACAGTGCGGCGGTACCGGACACAAGGGTGTTCGCACGCGACAGACAGCCCACGAGGAGTCGCCATGCGGAGGCAGTCGACGATCATGACGTACCGCGCGCTGCGGATGGGAGTCGTCGCAGCGGCCCTCCTGCTCATGGTCTCGCTCCTCGGGGAGGTCATCCGCACACACGGCCTCGTGCTCACCTCCATCAGCGCCTCCTTCTACTCACCGGTCCGGAATGTCTTCGTCGGCGTCCTCATGGCCACCGGGATGGCGCTCATCGCCATCATGGGCCGCGAGAAGGGCGAGGACGACGCTCTCAACCTGGCCGGCATGCTCGCACCCATGATCGGCATGCTCCCGACGACGGTGGGCCCGTCCGCACCCGGTGCCTGCCGCGAGGGCGTCGCGAAGTGCATCCCCGCCGCGACGCTGGTCGACGTCGAGAACAACGTGAGCTCGCTGCTCGTGATCGGTCTGGCCGTCCTCGCGGGCGCGCTCGTCTACGTGCTCCGGACGTACGGCGGCGGCTCGGTGCAGCTGCGCCGGATGGCCCTTCCTGCGGCGGTCTGGCTCGTCTCGGCCCTTCTGTGGCTGTTCGCGCACGAGCTCGTGCTCGTCCACGGCCACAACGTCGCTGCGTTCTTCTTCTTCCTGGCGCTCGCATACGTCGCGCGCATCAACGCGCAGGACCCGCCCGAGGGGCGCACGGTCATGCGGCTGACCCCGCGGGGGTACCAGCGCTGGTACCACCTCATCAGCGCCGCCATGACCGTCACCATCGTGGTCACGGCCGTGTACGACATCGCGATCCTTCTCCGCTGGCTGCCCGACGCGTACCCGCAGTGGTTTTTCGTCGCGGAGAGCCTGCTCCTCGTCCTGTTCGTCGCCTTCTGGGTCCTCCAGACGATGCACTTCTGGCACGACGGCGTGCCGGACGGGCTCGACAGGGACCCCGAGCCGGTCGCGGCCTGACGACCGGGGATCCCCTGTTCGGTGTGCGACGTCGGCCCGGAACGGCTACGCCTCGGGCGGTACGAGGCCGGTGTGGTGCGCGGCGAACGCGAGCAGGTCGGCCCACTCCGCCGCCAGCACGAGCGCGGGCTTCCCCGCCCCGTGACCGGTGGAGGTCTCGATGCGGGTGAGGATGGGCGCCTCCCCCGCCTGCGCACGCTGCAGTGTCGCCGTGAACTTGTGGCTGTGCAGCGGGACGACCCGGTCGTCGTGGTCCCCCGTCGCCACGAGGGTGGCCGGGTAGACCATGCCGTCGGCCACGTGGTGCAGCGGCGAGTACGCGAGCTCGACCTCGAAGTCGTGCGGGTCGTCGGGGTTGCCGTAGTCGGACATCCACGCCGCCCCGATCGTGAACTTATGGAACCGCAGCAGGTCGAGCACACCGACCGTCGGCAGGGCCACCGCGAAGAGGTCCGGGCGCTGGGTCATGGCGGCGCCGACGAGCAGGCCCCCGTTGCTGCGGCCGTGGAGGCCGAGCTGCCCGGGCGTCGTGACCCCGGTCTCGACAAGGTGCTCAGCGACCGCGATGACGTCGTCGAACACGTGCTGCTTGGTGTCGAGCCGTCCGTCGTCGTACCACCCTGAGCCGTACTCGCCCCCGCCACGCAGGTTCGCGATGACGAGGACGCCTCCCGCGGCCAGCCAGCCTGACCAGCCCGGCCGGTAGTCGGCGAGGACCGGGATCTTGAAGCCGCCGTACCCGTACAGCAGCGTGGGCGCCGGTCCGGTCGGCGCTCCTGCGGGTCGGATGAGGAAGTACGGGACCAGGGTGCCGTCTGCGCTGCGGGCTCGGGCGCGCTCGACCGTGTACGGACCGGCGACACCCGATCCCGAGTCGACGAGGCCAAGGGCCCGCGTCGCCCCCGTCTCGCTGTCGATCTCGTACGCCGCCGTCGGCTCGGTGACCGTCGAGATGCCCACGTACGCGTGCCGGCGCGTCGCGGAGCCGTCGAAGGAGACGACTGCTCCGGCCGGAAGGTCGACGAGGCCGAGGTCCGTACCGTCGAGGCCGTAGCGGCTGACCCGCGGCGTGGCGTCCACGAGGCGCTCGACGAGGAGGTGGTCCCCCGCAGCGACCACGCGGGAGATCACGTCGTCGCTCTCGGGGACGACCGTCGCCACCTCGGCGGCCCGTCCGGCCACGGCGGCGTCGAGGTCCATCGAGACGACGCGGCCCCGGGGGGCGTCGAGGTCGGTGAGGACGAGCAGCGCTGCGCCGTGGCCCGGTTCACCCACGGGTCGGACGGGCGTGTACTCGGCGTCCGGGTGGGCGACGAGCGTCACCCGGCCACCGATCCGGGTGCGTCCGTCCTCGGTCACCAACGGGTGCACCCAGACCATGTTGCGGTTCTCGGTGCCCTGGCGCGGCAGCAGCCAGAGCCAGTGACCGTCGTGGCTGACGTCCCAGTCGAAGATCACCCGGTCGAGCTCCGGCAGGTCGGCGACGAGCTCGTCGGTCCCGGTGCCCAGGGTGTGACGCATGACGCGAGGGCGCCCCAGCGCGTCCGTCCGCGTGCCGACCGCGTCCCCTGGGTCGGAGAACGCGTTGTACAGGTACGAGGAGCCGTCCGGCAGCCACGTCGGCTCGGCGAACTTCGTGACGAGCTCCGGCTCGCCCGTGTCCTGCCCCGTCGCCACATCCAGGACATGCACCCGCTGCCAGTCGGAGCCGGCGTCCGAGCGTGCCACGGCGAGGTAGCGGCCGTCGTCGCTGACGGTGAACGTGCTCAGCGAGCTCGTGGCGTCATCCGACCATGTGGACGGGTCGAGGATCACCCGAGCGCCGGGCCCCGTCACCTCGTCGACGGTGCGCCCGACGTACCAGACGTCCTGGGGCGTCGTGCCGTCGTTCCGGTTGAGGAAGTACCAGCCGCCATGCCCGTGCGGGATGCCTGCCCGGGGTCGCGAGGCGACGCGGCGCATGGTCTCGGCGAACCAGGACCGGGCGGGCAAGGAGGCGAGGTAGGTCTCCGTCACCGCCCGCTGCGCCTCGACCCAGGCTCGCGTCTCCTCGGAGTCGGGGTCCTCGAGCCACCGGTACGGGTCCTCGACCCTGAGGCCGTGCAGCGTCTCGGCGGTGGAGTCCTGGCGGCTCTCGGGGTACCTCACGCCGGTGATTCTAGGCAGCCCTGGCGCTCGGTGACCGCGACGACGACAGGATGGCGCGGCTCGTCGGGAACCGTGGATGACGCGATGGTCGATGCCTTGACGGGAAGGCTCAGCGTGCCTGCGGCGGCACGACGGAGAAGGGGAGGGAAGCGTGAGCTTCCCTCCCCTTCTCGTCAGTCGTCGGGCCTACTGCTCGTTGGCGCCCCCGTCGTGCTGCACGTCGCCAGCTGCGTCCGCGTGGCCGCCGGGGCCGTCGCTCGGAGTGGCCGACTCGGTCGCTGACTCGGTCGCTGACTCTGTCGCGGCCTCGGTGGCGTCCGCGACTTCGGTATCAGCGGTCGTGACGGCCGAGCCGGCCACTGCCCCTGATACCGCAGACGCAGGTCCCTGAGTCGGGACGGCATGCGCGTTCGCAGCGCCCACGACAGCCAGACCACCGCCCAAGGCGAGAGCAGCCAGGGCCCCGCCTGCGACAGCAGTGACCTTCTTGGAAATCGTCATGATGTGCCTTTCGTGTGGGTTGAACCGGCGGAACCGCCGGGCCACGCCGATGGTCGACGCACTCATACCGTGCTCCACGTGTGCTGAAGGGACGCTGACTGACGGCCGGGACGGGTCCTCGGCGCACTCTGGTGAGGACCCTCCTTCACAGCGGTCTCCTGTTGTGGGGCGACGTGGCGGTCACCCGACACCTACCGCACGGCAGGAGTCAGGCGGGGCAACGCCACCTCGACGTCCACCGGACGCGGGACAACCTCATCCGAGCGCCCTGGGCCGACCAGCACAGCGACGGCCGAGCCGATCACGAACCCGGCGCGCAACCAGGCCTGCCCGGTGACCCCGACCACGGATGCGACCGGCCCCAGAGCAGGGACAAACAGCATGAGGAGGCCCAGAAGGCTCAAGGGTGCAGGCAGCCCGGTGCGACCACTCGAACCACTGGCACGCCACAGGTCCCACGTGGCGGTGCCGACCAACAGCCACGCCGCGTAGTACGTGTTCACGCTCGGATCAAGCAGGATCCGCGCGTCGACCGCCAGCAGCAGCACCGCCGGCCACCGGCCACGGCGGACGGCGGCCAGGCCCAGTGCCAACGCGAGAAGCAGCTGGACCGGTCGGTCCCACGGCGGGGTGGCAGCTGCTGTCACACCGAGCAGCCGCAGCACCGAGCCGGCCTCGACCGGGATGCGGAAGCCGCCGGCAGCCGACAGCGTCTGCGGGGCAGCCAGCAAGAACGGAGCGGCCGCCAGCCCGACCACCGCAGCCCCGACACCCGCCGAGCGCCACCACTGGCGACGGGGAAGGACGAGCACCAGCGGGAGGAACGCGATGGCGACCGGCTTGGAGACCACGGCCAGCCCGAGCAGCAACCCGAGCAGCAGCGGTCGTCGAGCGGCCGTTGCCCGCACCGCGAGCACCGAGAAGGCGAGGGCCAACGCATCGTCCAGGTGGCCGTACCACACGGCCAGGTTGACCCAGGCCGGCATGAACGCCAGGCCGAGGACGAGCGTGGCGGTCTGCGTCCGGGCACGCGCCGGCTGCCCGCCGGCCGACGCGAGCGCCCACCCCTGCAGCAGGCGCAGGACACCCAGCCCCAGGACGGTCATGATCACGGCCGCGACGCGGAAGCTCGTGACCAGCCCCAGGGGGACCAGCGGCGCTGCCACCAGAAAGGTCAGTGGCCCGGTCTGCAGCACAGGCTCGCTCGCGTAGATGTGCAGCCCGCCCGGCCCCGGCAGACCGCGTGGATGACCACCGAGGAACAGCCGCGTCCCGTCGTAGAAGAGCTTCCACGACCAGCCATGGACTCCCACCAGCGCCAGGAGGACGACCGCCCATGCGGCCAGCGCCCACCAGCGCTGGCGCACCAGCAGAGTCCACACCCACGACACCATGGGCAGAGTCTGCGCAGACGCTTCTGACTGCTGGCTGAAAGGCGATCGACGTCCTACCGACGACGCCTCTTGCTGTTACCCGCAGCCGGTGGGACCGGGCTGGCCGGCGAACCGGGCTGCGATCCAGCCAAGGATCTGTGAGCGGGCCTCGGTGAGCACCCCATCGTGCGTGGCCCCGTGGTACAGCGTGTACGTCAACCGGTCGGGCTGGACGGCGCAGACGTGCGTCACGAACGACGTGGTACCCGAGGCGCTCACCTCGTCATCGGCGCTGCCCTGGACGATCAGCATCGCCGCCGCCGTCGGCACGGCTCCCGGCGTGTTCGCCCGGCCCAGCGCGACCAGCGCAGGGCTGGTCGCCGCCTGCGGCGTGAAGACCGCGGCTGACGGGGTGCGGATGTAGGCGTCAGTCACCGCCGTGCCGCACATCGCGGTCAGCTGGCCGATCCCGGCCATGGCCGATGGGGTCAACAGCTGGTCCAACGGCAGACCGGGGTACGTCCGCGACCAGGACACCAAGGTGAGCAGCACGTCGACATTCACGGGCTGAGACGTCGCCCTGGCAGCTGAGGCGACGCCGGCCAATGAGGTCACCGGGGCAGCAGCGATAACCCCTGCGACCCGCTGCTCCTTGGTGTAGCCAGCCGCGAGCTGCCCGGCAAACAGCGCAGCGTGACCACCTTGTGAGTGCCCGAGGATCACGACGGCATCCGATGCGTGCCAGCTGGCCAACCCCTGCGCCGCCCGGATCGCGTCGAGCACGGCGTAGCCTTCACCGGCCCCCACGTAGTAACCCAGCGTCCCAGGGGTGCCGAGCCCCGGGTAGTCCGCGGCGGTGACCAGGTAGCCCTGGTCGACCAGGGTGGCCAGGTAGGGGGCGAGCACGAGGTCGTGCAGCCCTCCGGGAAGCGACGTGGCGAACAGGGAAGGCGCGCAGGCGCGCGCCATGCCGGTGCTGCCGTGGGCCCACGCGATGACCGGGTAGCCGCCTGCCGGGGCGGCCAGGCCCGGTACCGCCACGTAGCCCGAGCCGACCACGCTCGTCCCCGTCGCAGTCTGGGTCAGGTAGAGGACTCGCCACAGCGTCGCCCCGGCATGCGCACCGGGGACCGGACCAACCACCTGGTAGCGCAGCAACGTGCCGTGCGCGGAGCCCGGGGGCACCGGGGGCGGATCGTAGAAGGCGAAGGGGGAAGCCCCCGCGGGAGGCGACCACGCCCCGGGTGCGGGACCCATAGGGTCTGGCGATGCGGTGGACCCCTCGGTGCTCGTGGCGGACACGCTCGTGGATGGGTGAGTCGACGCGGTGCTCACCCCTCCGCTCGAGGCCGGCGAGGAACGGACGCTGGCACACGACGCCAGCAGCAGCGCGCCAGCGAGCAGCAGCGCGCCTCGTCGGGACCGCTGCTTGGCTCGTCGCCACGCTCGAGGCCCGGTCGGACCGGTCGCTGCCACGCCGGACAGGATGGCACATCGTGCTCGTCATGATGGTCAGCCAGTTCGCGGAGCAGCCCCCGGTGACAGCCACTCAGCGGCACTGTTGCCCTACAGTGACCGCATGTCACCCATCGTGCAGCCGGGATTGCGAAGCGTCGTTTCGGGCTTATCCGGCAACGAGCTGTTCTGCATCGACAGGCTCGGCTACCGGGCCGGAGACCTCCTCGTCGGCAACAGCGTGTACTCCCTGGGCCTGCTGGGCGGCATCGGCAGCGCCTTCACGGCTATGGCGGGCGGCGAGGTGACCCAGATCACCGAGATGATCACAGCCGGACGCCACCTGTCGACGCAGCGGCTCATGAACGAGATGCGGCAGGCTCAGGCCCACGGCGCCACCGGCATGTCGAGCGAGCTCATCTTCCACGCTGGCAACGTCGAGTTCCTCTCCGTCGCGTCGGGCCTGTACCGCAAGGACGGGCAGATGCCGCAGTGGGCGTTCACCACCTCCGCCGATGCGCAGGAGCTGTGGTGCCAGGAGGACGCCGGCTACGCGCCCGTGGCGTTCGTGATGGGCAACGTCGCGTACTCGATCGGTGTCGGGCGGGGCATCGCTGGCGCGTTCAAGCAGCTGCAGAAGGGCGAGGTGAAGCAGTACTCCGACATCTTCACCCACACCCGCAACCTGGCGCTCCAGAGGATCGTCGGCGAGGCGCAGTCGGTGGGTGCGAACGCGGTGGTCGGGATCAAGACCTCGATCCTGCCGTTCGGCGGCACGGGGGTGCAGGAGATGCTCATGGTCGGGACGGCCGCCCGGCACGACATGTCCGACGCGCACTTCGCGCGGATGGGGGTCACCACGAGCGACCTCACCGCCGAGGAGACCTGGAACCTCGCAAAGATCGGCTACTCGCCGCTCATGCTCGTGCTGGGTACGAGCGTCTACTCGCTCGGCTTCGTGGGCGGCCTCATGGCGTCGTTCAAGAACTACGTGAAGGGCGAGATCTCGGAGCTCACCGAGCTCATCTACGCCGCCCGAGAGGAGTCGCTCGGCAAGGTGCGGGCCCAGGCCTCGTCGATCGGTGCGGACGACGTCGTCGGCGTCAAGACCTACATCTACGACCTCGGCGGCGGCCTCATCGAGTTCCTCGCCATCGGCACGGCCGTGAAGAAGACCGACAGCGCCAGGACGGCGACGGACATGCTGCCCGCGCAGGCGATCATCCGCGACAAGGACACGTTCGTGAACGCCGCCGAGCGCGGCTACGGGGTGAGCCTCACCCAGGAGTGAGGTGCGGGGGCCCTCAGGCCGACACCACCGACGCGTCCAAGACGTTGTCGGCGGCCCGGATCGCGGCGAGCAGCTCTGCGGACGGCTCGACCTCGAGCCGGATCGTCGCGACCGCCGCCTCGGAGCCGTCGAACACGGTATTCGACATCTCCTGGACGTTGATGCCCGCCCGGCTCACCGCGTCGAGGCACGCGGCCAGGACGCCGGGACGGTCGAGGTGGCGCACGACGAGCGAGCAGACGGCGGGCGTCGACACCGCGATGTTCACGGCGTTGGGCACCTCGCCGGTGGCCGCGAAGACAGTGATGATGCGGACGGCCTCGGCCGCGATCGCCTCCTGCGCCTGGGCCGTCGAGGCTCCGATGTGGTGGGTCCCGTACACGCCGGCGTTCGCCCCGATGGCACCCGTGTACTCACCGCTCCCACCGGCCGGCTCGTCGGCGAACACGTCGAGCCCCGCCCGTACCCCCTTGTCGGCGATGGCCGCAGCCAACGCCGCCTCGTCCACGACCTCGCCCCGCGAGGTGTTGACGAAGAGTGCGCCCGGCTTGAGCGCGGCGAAGAAGTCGGCACCGCACAGACCCCGCGTCCCGTCGTTGAGCGCAACGTGCACGCTGACGACGTCAGCCGCCTCCGCGACGGCGACAGGGGACGGCATCGCCACGACGCCGAGCTCCTCGGCACGCTCGGGCGTGAGGCTCCGGCTCCACGCGACCACCTTCATGCCGAAACCCTTCGCCCGCGCGACCATGGCGCTGCCGATGCCGCCGACGCCGATGAGGCCGAGGGTTCTGCCGTACAGACCGGCTCCCTTCGAGTAGGCCGACTTGTTCCAGCGCCCCTCGCGGAGGTCGACGGTGTTGTCGACGATCCGCCGGTCGAGCGCGAGGATGAGACCGAACGCCAGCTCGGCGACCGCGACCGAGTTCTTGCCCGGGCAGTTGGACACGTAGATGCCCCGTTTGGAGGCGGCGGCCACGTCGATGGTGTTGTAGCCCGCACCGGCACGTACCACCAGCTTCAGTGGCCCCGCGGCCAGCACCTCCTCGGGGACCTTCGTGCTGCGGACCACGAGCACGTCCGGTCGCTGTGCTGCGACAGCCTCTGCGAGCGAGGCTCCGGAGAGCTGGGGGTCGACGGTGACGTCCATGCCCGCGGCGGTCAGGGCGTCGACGCCCGAGCGCTCGAAGGAGTCGGCGATGAGTACGCGCATGGCCAGAGCCTAGGACTACCGCTTCCAGGCCTGCTATGCGGCCTCCCGCCCCGTGGCCCGCAGCGGCGACCCCGGCCGGTCGTCACGCGCGCGTTGCCCGGATCTCAGCCCCAGGGCAGAACGGGTGGCCGGCGAGATCGGTGTAGACGACGAACCCCGATGAGGCTGCGAGGTCGGCGCCTTGGACGAGCCCTGCACCGAGGCGTCGAGCACGATGGTGGTCCTCAGGATGTGCATCGCCACGAGCACCGGCCACCGGCACTTCTCGACCGCTTCTCACGCGGTTGCGTGTCCGGACAGCACAGCGCCACCGGCTCCCGGAGGAGCCAGTGGCGCTGCTGTGGTGCGGTGTCAGCGACGACGAGGCGTCACTGGTGCACGTCCGCGTCGACCCAGTCGAAGGTCTTCGTGACGGCCTTCTTCCAGTTGCGGTAGCTGCGCGCGATCTCGTTCGGGTCGGCGGACGGCGACCAGCGCTTGTCCTCGGCCCAGTTGTCGATGACGTCCTGCTCGCCGTTCCAGAAGCCCGTCGCGATGCCGGCTGCGTAGGCGGCGCCGAGCGCCGTGGTCTCCGCGACGACGGGACGTACGACCGGGACACCGAGCACGTCGGCCTGGAACTGCATGAGCAGGTTGTTGCCGGTCATGCCGCCGTCGACCTTGAGCTCGGTCAGCGGGACGCCGGAGTCGGCGTTCATGGCGTCGAGCACCTCACGGGTCTGGAAGGCCGTTGCCTCCAGCACCGCACGGGCGATGTGGGCGCGGTTGACGTAGCGCGTGAGGCCCACGAGGGCGCCACGGGCGTCGTTGCGCCAGTACGGGGCGAACAGGCCCGAGAACGCGGGCACGAAGTACGCACCGCCGTTGTCCTCGACCGAGCCGGCCAGCTCCTCGATCTCGTCCGCGGAGCTGATCATCTTGAGGTTGTCGCGGAGCCACTGCACGAGCGCCCCGGTGATGGCGATCGAGCCCTCGAGCGCGTAGATCGCAGGGGTGTCACCGATCTTGTAGCACAGGGTGGTGAGCAGGCCGTTCTTGCTCGGCACGATCTCGGTCCCGGTGTTGAGGATCATGAAGTTGCCGGTGCCGTACGTGTTCTTCGCCATGCCGGGCTCGAAGCATGCCTGGCCGAAGGTCGCAGCCTGCTGGTCGCCGAGGTCGCCTGCGACCGGGACGCCCTCGAGGCCGGCGATGACGGCGGTGCCGTACACCTCGGCGGACGACTTGATCTCGGGCAGCATGCTCATCGGGATCGTCATGTCGGCAGCGATCTCCGGGTCCCAGGACAGGGTGTTGAGATCCATGAGCATGGTGCGGGAGGCGTTCGTGACGTCGGTGACGTGTGCTCCGCCGTTGACGCCGCCGGTCAGGTTCCAGATGACCCAGCTGTCGATCGTGCCCATGACGAGGTTGCCGCCCTCGGCCTGTCCACGCGCGCCCGGGACGTTGTCCAGGATCCACTTGACCTTGGGGCCACAGAAGTACGTGGCGAGCGGAAGACCGACCCGAGCCTTGTACTTGTCCTGGTCCCCACCGCCGAGCTCCTCGACGATCTTGCCCGTACGGGTGTCCTGCCAGACGATCGCGTTGTAGACGGGCCGGCCGGTCGCCTTGTTCCAGACAACCGTGGTCTCACGCTGGTTGGTGATGCCGACGGCGACGATGTCTTCCTTCGTCTTGCCGGCGTCGGCCATCGCCAGGCCCACGACCCGCTGCACCTTCGCCCAGATCTCCATCGGGTCGTGCTCGACCCAACCAGCCCTGGGGAAGATCTGCTCGTGCTCTTCCTGCGCCGAGCCCACGATCTTGCCCTCGTGGTTGAAGACGATCGCGCGCGAGCTCGTCGTCCCCTGGTCGATGGCCAGTACGAACTTCTCAGACATGTTTCTCCACTTCGTTGTGTGCGTGTTCAGGTTGGTACGTGTTCGGTGCGAGACGCCGCAGCCCGCCGCCATCTCAGACGGCGGGCCATGGGGCCGTCAGAAGGGTGCTACTTCGGGAGTAGGACGCCGGAGAGCAGGCCTGCCAGGACACCGCCGACGATCGGGCCGACGACGGGAACCCAGGAGTACGACCAGTCGGAGCCGCCCTTGCCGGGGATCGGGAGGAGCGCGTGCGCAACGCGCGGGGCGAGGTCACGAGCCGGGTTGATGGCGTAGCCGGTGGGCCCACCGAGGGAGGCGCCGATGCCGACGACCAGAAGTGCGACACCCAGTGCGCCGAGCCAGCCGAGGCCGGCCGGGGTCTTGGTGGCGGAGTCGCCCCAGTGACCGGCGGCGAGAACCACGAAGACCAGCACGAACGTGCCGAGGATCTCAGTCACGAGGTTCCACGTGTAGTTGCGGATCTCAGGACCGGTCGAGAAGACAGCGAGCTTGAGCCTGGGGTCCGCGACCTCGTCGAACTGTTTCTTGTAGGCGAGCCAGCACAGGACGGCCCCGATGAAGGCACCGAGGAACTCCCCACCCAGGTAGGTGAAGATGGACGCTGCGTCGACGGGGACGCCGGGCACGAACTCCTTGGCGCCCGTCGCCACGACTCCCAACGTCACTGCAGGGTTCAGGTGGCCGCCCGACTTGTAGGCGACGAGGACGCCGGCGAACACGGCGATACCCCATCCCCAGTTCACGTGCAGGAAGCCAGTTCCGGCGCCCTTGTTCTTCGGGAGGATGTTGTTGGCTACGACGCCAGCGCCCAACAGCAGCAGGATCGCCGTACCCAATACCTCAGAGAGGAAGATCGTTCCGAGAGACACAGTCACCTCTTTCCGACATCCGTTCCGGATGTCACTCGTCGCCCGTGGGACGTCTCCAAGCCCGCGCCAGACTGGAACTAGCGTTGCCCCGTTGCCCCGTCGCACCGCGTCGTTGACGATGCGCCTGACCTGGAGTCGTTCGTGCCCGCTAAGGCCCACACAGTTGTGCGGTTGAAATGATCATTCCGTGTAGTGCACAGTTGCGCTAGGACTTGGGCATACGTGCATTGGAGAGGGGACCGAGTGCACGACCGACACAGCGAGATGTACGACATCGCGGTTCGCTACTACATCCAGAACGAGACGATGGAGGCGATCGCGAGGCAGCTCGGGCGGAGCCGGTCGTCAGTCTCGCGACTGCTCGCCCAGGCTCGCGACACGGGCCTGGTGCGCATCACGCTCCCGGAGCATCCCGGTTCTGCGAGCGCCCCGGCACGGCGACTCGGGGAGCAGTTCAACGTCCGGGTGCACATCGTCCCGGTCGGTGACGCGAGCCCCGCTGCCCGGCTCGACAGGGTCGCCCGCATGGCCGCTGCGATCTTCGCCGACTCCGTGACCGACAACCAGATGATCGGCGTCGCATGGGGCACGACGCTGGCGAACGTCGTGAAGAACATCGACCGGCGGCCCGTGAAGGGGACGACGATCGTCCAGCTCAACGGCGGCGCCAACGCTCTCGACCCCGGGACCGCCCACGTGGGAGGGATCCTCGAGGGACTCAGCGCAGCGTTCGACGCCTCCCTGGTCCACTTCCCCGTCCCGGCGTTCTTCGACTTCGTGGAGACGAAGGAGGCGATGTGGCGGGAGCGCTCCGTCCAGCACGTGCTCGAGATGCAGCACCGTCTCGACCTCGCGATCTTCGGGGTGGGGTCGTTCACGAGCTCCATCCCCTCGCACGTGTACTCGGCGGGCTACCTCGACCAGGACGACATGAACCGGCTCACGCTCGACGGCGCCGTGGGTGACGTCTGTACGGTCATGCTCCGCGAGGACGGCACCTGGGAGGACATCGAGCTGAACCGACGGGCCACGGGACTCGCCCCCCGCGACCTCCGCCGGATCCCCAAGCGGATCTGCGTCGCGTCGGACCCGCTGCGCGCGGCGGCCGTCCTCGGTGCACTGCGGCTCGGGGTGGTCACCGACCTCGTCATCGACGACCAGACCGCCAACGCCGTCATC
>JAJZQV010000178.1 GCA_021803025.1 Actinomycetes bacterium
CGGAGTACGCCACCGTGCCGACCGTGTGGTCGAGCGTCGTGGTCGTCGCGGCGATGAGAAGCCCGGGGGCGAGCAGGACGGCCCATGGCGTGCCCACGTGGCGGTGGAACAGGGACAGGATGACCAGAGTGACCGTCACCAGCGCGACGTTGGGGAGCCACTGGTTGAGGTTGCCGTGCGTGATCCCGTACATCCCCCACGTGAGGTTCCCGCCCAGCGCGAGCTGCCACGCCAGGACCGAGACGCCGGCCGTCGTACCGGCCTTGAGGATGCGGTAGAGCTGGGGGGCGGAGATGAAGCAGGACAGTGCGGCTGCGACCCAGCCGACGACCACGGCCAGGTGGTCAGAAGTGATGTGAGGCATGGCCTCGAGCGGCCCCTTCGGAGTCGTGACGGACGGATCGAGTACGGGCCGCTCTGCCCCTACTGGCCGCGCCTCGCAAGGTTTGGCCAAGGCCGAACGTTACTCCTCGTCGGAGCCGAGTGCATCGTTTCACATGGCGCGTCTCAAAGAGTGTCGTAACGACTTGGTACCAATGGGCGGGGCCGCTTCGGAGTCGTTGTGCCGGCACCCCCCTTCCGGTACGAATGGAAGAGCCGTTCGAGCCCAGGAGTGCCGTGGAAGTCATCGTGTGTCGTACAGCCGACGAGGTCGCCGAGGTGGCCGCAGCGAAGGTGGCGCGGGTCTGCCGCGACGTCGGCCCGAAGGTCGTGATCGGGGTTGCGACCGGATCCTCTCCGATGGCGCTGTACGAGAGCCTCGCCCAGCGGGTGCGGACCGGACGCCTGGACATGTCTCAGGCGTCGGCATTCGCTCTCGACGAGTACGTGGGCCTGCCGCCCGGCCACCCCGAGTCGTACGCGGAGGTGATCCGCAAGACCGTCACGGAGCCGCTCCGGATGAACCCCGCGCTGGTCCACACCCCGAACGGCTTCGCCGAGGACATCGAGCAGGCCGCGAAGGACTACGAGCAGGCGATCGTGGACGCGGGCGGCGTCGACGTCCAGATCCTCGGCGTCGGGAGCAACGGCCACATCGGCTTCAACGAGCCGACGTCGTCGCTCGCCTCCCCCACCCGGATCAAGACGCTCACCGCCACGACCCGCCAGGACAACGCCCGCTTCTTCGACTCGGTCGACGACGTCCCCCACCACTGCCTCACCCAGGGCCTCGGAACGATCATGCGAGCCGCCCAGGTCGTCCTCGTCGCACAGGGCGAGCACAAGGCGGACGCCATCGCCGCGCTCGTCGAGGGTCCGGTGACGGCACGCTGGCCCGGGTCGGTCCTGCAGCTCCACCCGCACGCCACCGTGGTCGTCGACGGCACGGCGGCGAGCAAGCTCGAACTGCTCGACTACTACCTGCAGACGTACGCCGAGAAGCCGTCCTGGCAGCGCTTCGACGCGAGGTGACAGCCTGCTGAGGGCCTCGCGTCAGAGGTTGATCATGTGGCCGGCGATGCCCTCGACGGCCTCCTTGATCGCCTCGGACAGGGTCGGGTGAGCGTGGATGTTGCGCCCCATCTCGTCAGCCGTGAGGTCCCACATCTGAGCGAGTGTGAACACGGGCAGCAGCTCGGTCACGTCGGGACCGACCAGGTGGGCGCCGACGATCTCGTTGTGGGTCGCGTCGGCGACGACCTTGACGAACCCGACTGCCTCGCCGAGTCCCCAGGCCTTGCCGTTCGCCGAGAACGGGAACTTGGAGACCTTGACGTCGAAGCCCTTCTCACGGGCCTGGGCCTCCGTGTAGCCGAACGACCCGATCTGCGGCTGGCAGTACGTAGCGCGCGGGATCATGTCGTAGTTGATCGGCATCGTCTCGGCGCCGGCGATCGTCTCGGCGGCCACCACCCCCTGGGCCTCGGCGGCGTGGGCCAGCATGAGCTTCGCCGTGACGTCGCCGATCGCGTACAGGCCGGGCACGTTCGTGCGCATGAAGTCGTCGATCGCGATGGCCCCGCGCTCGGTGAGCTGCACACCGGTGTTCTCCAGCCCGTACCCCGCGGTGCGGGGGGCGAACCCGATCGAGAGCAGTACCTTGTCGGCCTCGAGGACGATGTCGTCGCCGCCGGCCGCCGGAGAGACCGTGACGGACACTCCGGAGTCGCCCTCCGTGATCGTCTTCACCGCGTGGCCGAGCATGAGCTTCACGCCGAGCTTCTTGTAGGCCTTGGCGATCTCGGCGGAGACCTCGGCGTCCTCGAGGGGCACCATCCGGTCGAGGTACTCGACGATCGTCACGTCGACGCCGTAGTTGCGCAGCACGTAGGCGAACTCCGTGCCGATGGCGCCGGCACCGCAGATGATCATCGACGAGGGCAGGCTGTCCGAGAGGATGAGCTCCTCGTACGTGACGACGCGGTCGCTCCGGGTGACACCGGGCAGCATCTTGGTCGTCGAGCCCGCGTCGATGATGCAGTTGTCGAAGGTGAGCGTCTCGGTGCCGTCGTCGGTCGTCACGGACAGCGTGTGGGCGTCCACGAACGTGCCCCAGCCGTTGTACTCGGTGATCCGGTTCTTCTTCATGAGGAAGTGCACGCCGTTGGTCATCCGCTGCGACACGGCCCGGCTCCGCGCGTACGCCTTCCCGTAGTCGAACGTGACGTCGCCGGAGATCCCGAAGGTGTCCCTCTCGTGGGTGAACACGTGGGCGAGCTCGGCGTTGCGCAGCAGTGACTTCGTCGGGATGCAGCCCACGTTGAGACAGACACCGCCCCACCACTGCTTCTCCACGACCGCTGTCTTCAGCCCCAGCTGGGCCGCCCGGACCGCGGCCGTGTAGCCGCCAGGACCGGCACCGAGAACGACGACGTCATAGTGAGCGCTCATGGCCGCTACCTTAGCGATCTCAGCCCGTCACCCGGGTTCCCGATCAGCGCGAAGGACGCGTCATCGGGGCCCTGTGACCCTCCTCGAGGCCCGGATATATCTCATGTGAGATATGCTCACCCGGTGGATACCTCACTCGCGAAGGTCGGGATGCTCATCCGAGACGCGCGCAAGCAGCGTGGTCTCACCCAGACGCAGCTCGCCGAACTGCTCAGCACGAGCCAGTCGGCCGTGCACCGGATCGAGTCCGGCAACCAGAACCTC
>JAJZQV010000069.1 GCA_021803025.1 Actinomycetes bacterium
CCGAGGCCTCGAGACGAACTGGATCATCCCTCCCACGTGCACGCGGGCGGGCCTCCGCCGGGCGAACCGTGGGCCGCGCCGTCCCAGCCGGGGCCACCGCCCAGGGCAGGGTTCCGCTGGCGGCTGACGAGTTTCCTCGTCGTGCTCGTCGCCCTGATCGTCGGGGCGGGCTCTACGGCTGTCACCTATCAGGTCGTCCGCCAGCAGGACATGGCCACGTCGTCGGTCGTCTCTGTCAGTACCCAGACGGCCCCGCCCCTCAAGACGGATGGAACCGTGGCAAAGGCGGCCGAGGCGATCAGCAACAGCGTCGTCACCGTGAACGTGGCCTCCGGGAATCAGGGTGGCACCGGGTCCGGGATCATCATCAAGCCCGACGGCTACATCCTCACCAACAACCACGTCGTCACCCTGGACAGCCAGACCCGGGCCACGGCCAACCAGATCACTGTCACCTTGCCGGACGGCAGTACGAAAGCCGCGACCGTCGTCGGCACTGACACCGCCGACGACCTCGCCGTCATCAAGGTCGCCGCATCCGGACTCTCGGCCGCATCGTTCGCGCCGTCGTCCGCCCTCGTCGTCGGCCAGACCGTTGTGGCGATGGGCGCTCCCTTGGGTCTGTCGAACACGGTGACCTCCGGCATCGTCAGTGCCCTGGCTCGACCAGTCGCGACCGGCAGCGGCGCCTCTGCATCCATCTTCGACGCGATCCAGACCGATGCGGCGATCAACCCAGGCAACTCCGGCGGCCCGCTCGTCGATCTCAACGGTCACGTCGTCGGCGTCAACTCCGCCATCGCCGGAACCGGTGGGGGCAGTGGCTCCAACGCGCAGATCGGCAACATCGGGATCGGCTTCGCCATCCCTTCCGACGAGGCTTCCCGGATCGCGACCGAGCTCATCACGACTGGCAAAGCGACCCATGCGATCCTGGGGATCAGCGTCAACGGCGCACAGAACACCTCAGGACCGACAAGCGCCAGCGGTGCCACGGTGACTGCCGTCCAGGCCGGCAGCCCAGCCCAGCAGGCGGGCATCCAGGTGGGCGACGTCATCACGCAGATCGGCAAGCAACGCATCGACGACTCGATCGGCGCCATCGCAGCCACTCGGTCCCACGCCCCCGGCACCACCGTGCCCGTCACCGTCCAGTCCCATGGACAGACCAAGACCGTGTCGGTGACCCTGGGCTCTGCCACCACGCCCTGACCTCGTCCACCACGGAGGTCCGACGTCCGGTCTGGCGTCTTTGGTCAGCCCGCGGTGCGTCGACGGTGTCCGCCGGACCACCGCTCGAGCGGCGGGCGCATTCACGAGCAGGCCGAGGGCTGTGACGGGGTGATGCCCACGCGAAAGGCTCCCCGTCGGTGACCGGCTCGGACATCGACTGGGCTGAGGCCTGACGTGGTGAGCGGTAGGCCGCTAGCGTGTCGCTGGTGGCGCACCGATGCGCCATCCGAACCGACCGAGGAGCTGGTATGGCTGAGGACTGGGCTGCAGACATCAAGAAGTACGCACCGCACGCTGATGACGCCGTCATCGCCAAGCTGTTGTCGACCTACCGTCTCGTACTCAGCGACCGGGACTCGGCGTACGTCGCCGCCAGCGACCCCGCCGAGGTCGCGACGGTACGGACGAACTTCCTCAAGGGCAAGCTGGGGCTGACCCAGGACGACGCCACCCTCGACGCCGCCATCAAGGACGTCGCCGCAGTCATGAAGGACGACCGCACGAAGAGCCGCGCCACCATGTACTACCTGCTCGCGGAGAAGTTCAAGAAGCTCGACGTCTTCAAGTGACTCACGAGTCCCAAGGACACCGGGCACGCCCGGGGTCCTTGGACTTTCTCGGGACGAAGCCGGCGCTGAACGTCGGCCTCACCGGCTGATGCCCCGCGAAGGACCGACCGCGGGACCCCGCGGTCGCCAGGTGGCGGGAGGCGAATCAGGGCTGGATGTTCTGGTTCAGGTGGAAGACGTTGTCGGGGTCGTAGTGACGCTTCACCTCCTGCAGCCGCGCGTAGTTGGCTCCGTAGTTCGCGGCCACCTTCGACTGGTCGTCGGACGACGCGAAGTTGACGTACCCGCCTTCCTGCGACAGCGGGGCGATGGCCGCGTAGTAGTCGCGAACCCACTGCGTGTTGGCCTGGTTGTCCGCCGGGTCCGGCCACATTCCCGCGATCACCATGGCGTAGCTGGCGTCCCGGTGACCGAAGGCCGTCGCGTCTGCGGCGACGTCCTGGCAGGCGCCGTTGATGGGATACAGGTGCACCGTCGAGTTGACGACCGGCACCTTGGGCCCGTGCTCCAGGTGCGCCCTGATGAGCTCGGCTGACAGGTCCGCCGCATAGGCCGCCTTCCAGTAGTGCTGCAAACCGCGCGGCACGAGCCCGTCGAACGCACTGTTGAGGGCGGCGTACGGCATCGGTCCGACATGTTCGGCGACCGGTCGGGCGACGTCTCGGAGCCGCTGCAGGATCCGTTCGCCGTCGTCCGCCGAGCCGGTCCAACAGGACACGACCACGATGAAGGGCTCGCCGACCCGGTTCTCCGGGACGAACGGCAGCGGCGGTGCGATCTGGAACCCGGGGAAGCCGCCGAACTCCCGCGGCGCGGTGCGGATGAACTCGTTGAAGTACGAGAGCACCGCCTCCCCGTCGGACAGCTCGAAGAACATGGGTCCCCCGTAGATCTGGTCCACGGGGTGGAGCTGGAACGTGAACTCGGTCACGACCGCGAAGTTGCCGCCCCCACCGCGCAGCGCCCAGAACAGGTCCGGGTTCTCCGTACCGCTTGCTGTCAACGTGTGCCCGTCGGCCGTGACGACCTGTGCGGAGAGGAGGTTGTCGCACGACAACCCGTACGCACGGGACAGGTAGCCGATCCCGCCGCCGAGGGTCAGTCCGCCCACGCCAGTCGTCGAGATGATGCCGCCGGTGGTCGCGAGCCCGAAGGCACCCGCGGCCTCGTTGAACGCGCCCCACGTGGCGCCACCTCCCACGCGCGCGGTGCGAGTGGACGGATCCACAGTGACGTCGGAGAGCCCGGACAGATCGACCACCAGCGCGTCGTCGGCCGTCCCGAACCCCGGCACACTGTGCCCACCTCCGCGAACGGCCAGCTCGGTGCCCGTCTGAGCGGCCTCGCGCACCATAGCGACCACGTCGTGGGCCGTCCGACACGACACCACCGCCGCCGGGTGCCGGTCGATCATGTAGTTGTAGACCTTCCTCGCCTCGTCATAGCCCGGGTCGCCCGGGATGACGATCGAACCCGTCACAGAACCCCGCAAGGTCTGGATGGTCTGTGTGTCCATGCCGCCTCCTCTGGTCCACGGAGGTCCACCCCAGGGTGACGCGGCGCAGGCCCCAAGCCCAACGACAACGGACCACTCGACTGCTTGTCTCGGACATGCCGACGACAGTC
This sequence comes from Actinomycetes bacterium, assembly GCA_021803025.1. Taxonomy (GTDB): domain Bacteria; phylum Actinomycetota; class Actinomycetes; order Propionibacteriales; family Propionibacteriaceae; genus Fen-668. The sequence continues at coordinate 3,429 of JAJZQV010000069.1, forward strand.
GTGGGGGAGGTGGCGGACATCACACGAGCGATGTCTGTCGGACGACGACACCAATGAGCACATCTGGGCACATGCACGCCGATGGTACGGACTGCTGCCTGGTCCCCAATCCGGACCTCGTGCGCCTGATTATCCCCCTGCGGCGTGGCCCCGACAATAGGCAAGCCTTACCTTACGGGGCGAGCCTCGACGGACCGTGAGAGTGGGCCTTCGCCAGGATGGCAGAGACCGTCAGGGCAGGTCCGCGAACTCGGCGAGTCTCGCGAAGCCGGCGACCGCGTGCTCGCGGTACCGAGCCAGTGCGGCGGCGACGTCAGGGTCACCGGCACGCTCGGCGGGGATCCTTGCGGGGTTGAGCGTCGTCCGGTTCGCCCAGTCCCTCACGTCGGGCTGGGACGAGAAGGCTTGGCCCGCGAGGTTCCCCAGCACGTGCATGCGGGCGAAGCTGGTCGGTGTGTCGGGCAGGCACGACGGCGGGCACACGCTGTTCTTCTCGTCGTCGTCGGTGCGCGTGGCCTCGACGTAGCCGATCAGGGCCGCACCGAAGCAGGGAAAGCCTGACCGCACGGGCTGGATGGTGATCGCCTCGCCGCCCCAGACGGGTACCAGGGGCGGGTACTTCAGACCCGAGGCGGCGCAGTGGACGACCAGCGCGTCGCGGTCGACGTGGACGTCGCCGTCGGAGAGGGCGATGCGCCCGCTCTCCACGAGTCGCACATGGCCGAGCCGGACGACGTTCTCGATACGACGGAGCAGCTCGACCTCCCATGCGGCGATCGTCGGCGTCTTCGCCATCGTCGGCGTCACCGACCGGTCGATGCGCAGCATGACGCCGGCGGTCTCGAGCCGCAGGAACAGGTCGTCGGGCGAGGCAGCGTGCGCCGCTGCGGTGACCGTGTCGGCGACCATCCCCATGAACACCGCCGGATCGGGCTGTACGACCGCGCGGTCGAGCATCCACGGATCGCGGGGCCGCACCCAGCAGATGCTGTCCGGATCCACGCCGTTGCCGAGCAGCCAGACGCAGGCGTCCGTCGCGGTCTTCCCTGAACCGACGATGACGTACTGGCGGGGGGCATCGGTGATGCGGGCCAGGTCGTTGACCGGGATCACCCGGGCGCCGGCCACCTGGAACGGCGCCGGGGTGCGTGCCGGGATGTCCGGCGACAGGTAGCGCGCGTCCACGACGCGGCAGGGCCCCTCGACCTCGTAGTCCGTGCCGGAGACCCGCGACACGAAGCGGCGTTCTCCGACGTGGTCGCAGGCCGGGTAGAAGTCCACCTTGCCGGACGACGTCATGCGGGCGAGGACGCGCTCGTAGTACGCCGTCACCTCCGGTGCCGTGGCGCGCTCGTGCAGGCCCTTCTCCGGCCCGGTCGCCTGGCGACGGCCGGAGCCCAGCAAGGTGGAGGCGACCCCGTAGAAGGCCGACGCCTGGTGCAGGCGTACGAACGGGTAGGCGTCCAGCCAGTGGCCGCCCGCCGCATGCCGTCGGTCGACCATCACGACATGGACGTCGGCGTGGTCCACGAGCGCGTCGACGAACGCCATCGCGGCGGCGCCGGCCCCTACCACGAGGTAGTCAGCCCGAAGGGCATGAACCATGCCTCATGCTCGACCGCCTGCGGGAGGACGTCAAGGGCGTCGGCCGTCCACGCAGTGGTTCCGAGACTCCCTCCGGAGTCGCGGTCCTGACACAGGGTCCCCTCAGGCGGCGCGGACGAGGGAGTTCCCACTGATGGGTGTCCCGCGAAGTGGTCCGGGCCGCTAGGGGCGGTGGTACTCGGCATCGGTGACCTGATGGCCCCACGTCGTCTCGGGCTCGCCGCTCTCCGTCGCCTCCCACATCGCGAGGTGCGTCATGAAGTTGTCGGGCGTCGCACCGTGCCAGTGCCATTCGCCTGGCGGGGTGTAGATGGTCTGGCCGGGCCGGATCTCGATGACGTCGCCGCCTCGTGCCTGGACCAGGCCCACGCCCTCCGTGACGTACAGCGTCTGGCCGACGGCGTGGCAGTGCCAGGCGGTACGAGCGCCAGGGCAGAAATGGACGGCATTGACGCGCATCCGGGAGGGTGCGGGCTTCGCCGCTGCGATCACGTCGATGTACACGTCCCCGGTGAACCAGGCCTCCGGGCCTTTGCCCGTGGGCTGCTTGTCTTCGATCTGCATCTGTTCCCTGCTTCCTGTGTGATGTGACGGCCGTGGCGCCGACACCCTGGACCGGCGTGCCGCCCAGCTGCTCGGTGCCGGGATGGCCTGCGCCGGTCGTACGTGGTTGCGGCGCCTCACCGTCCGTACCGGACGTCACTCCGGTCGTCCACACCCTCGAACGTAACCCCACGAGCCGCTGAGGGATGCCCTCGGGTGGCACCTCAGGGCAGGGTCTCCCGCAGGCGGGGGGGCGGACGAGCTCATCCGGACGTACGTTCACGGGGACGACGTGACTGCCCGGAGGACCGCGGACGGACTGGCTGCCTGAACCGGGTGCCGTTCGGGTCAGAACGTCCCGGGCCGCAGCGGCTTCTGCCCGGGGGCGGCGAGCGACAGCACGGTGCGGGCGACCGCCGGGTCCTCGTCGAGAGCCCTCTCGAGCGTCTCCAGCTGTCGCGCTGCCTGGTTCTCGGGGTTGTTGCCGGCGAGGTCGACGGCGCCGACGACGAAGATCTTCTGGGGACCCACGTACTCGAGGTGAAGGTACGTGACGTCCTGGACCTCAGGTCGCTCCAGGAGCCAGGTGAGGACCGCGTCGACGTAGCGCTGGTCCGCCACCTGACCGACCAGGAAGGTCATGTTGCGAGCCAGCAGGTACAGCGCGACGACGCCGAGCAGGAGGCCGACGAGGATCGAGCCGACCGCATCCCAGACCGCGTTGCCCGTGAGCTCGTGCAGTGCCACGCCGCCGCCGGCGATGACGATGCCCACGAGCGCGGCTGCGTCCTCATAGAACACCGCACGCAGGGTGGGGTTCGAGGTTCTGGCGAGGTACTCCAGCCGGGCCATGTCCGCTCTCTGCGCCCCCGCGCGCAGCTGCCCCCGTGCCTGCAGGAACGAGAACCCCTCCAGGACGAACGCCCCTGCCAGCACCACGTACGCCCACAGGTAGTTCGTGTCGGCCGTGTTCTCCTTCAGCGCCGAGATGCCGTGGATCACCGACACCGCCGCGCCGACGGCGAACAACCCGAAGGCGGCGATCATCGACCACACGTACGCCTCTCGGCCGTAGCCCAGGGGGTGCCGAGAGTCCGACGGCTTGTTCGACCGACGCTCGGCGATGAGGAGGAACACCTCGTTGCCGGCATCCGCCCACGAGTGAGCCGCCTCCGCGACCATGGAGGCCGACCCGGTGAGCACGGCGACGATGGTTTTGAGAACCCCGATGACCGCGTTGGCGGCGAAGGCGATGAGGACCGTGCGGACGCTCTCGGAGCCCTGGTGCGAAGACACTCGGCCGATGGGGAGGTCGCTGTTCACGCGGGGATCATCGCATGGCCGCTTCGGAGGGCGGTCGGTCGTTCCGCCAGGCAGCGCGGTGGCAGCCGGTGCCCTCGCGGGCGCATTCACCTCCATTCACTGGCAGATACGCGCCCGCCGTCGCATAGAGCGCACGACGTGGCTCAGTGCCACTGAATGGAGGTGACGGCCGGATCCCACCAGCGTGTGTGTGTGCTGGCGACCGGAGGCCGGCGCGGGAAGACTTCGTACGATTCAGAGGACGAACCCTCGTGCCCCGTCCGACAGCGTCCTGCGAGTCGCCGCCCACAGGGCGAGGCCGTGGATGAGGGACGTCACGCCCCAGGCTTCGATTCCGCGCCGGGGGGGTAAGAGTGTTGGCAGACGTCCGAACGTGCACCAGCCGTTAGGCTGGGCAGGACTGCATCCCGAAAGCCTGCTCCGCGGACCGACAGGGACGGGCCACCGTCGGCGGTCGAGGGGTGGATGGAGATTCGATGCAGCGACTGCGTCCGGGGTACGTGCTCTCAGGGCGATACAGGCTCGTCCGCCACGTGGCCTCCGGGGGCATGGGACAGGTGTGGGAAGCGCTCGACGAGACCCTCGAACGTCACGTCGCCCTCAAGATCATGCACCCGAGCACAGCGGACGAGGTGGCCCTCGCGGAGCGGTTCCGTGACGAGGCCCGGTTCGCGGCCCAGCTCTCCCATCCCCACATCGTCACCGTCCACGACTACCTCGAGGACGACGGTCTCGCGTACCTCGTCATGGAGTTCGTCGACGGCCCGACCGTGGCGAGCATGCTGTCGCGGGGCCCGCTGGATCCCGACCAGGTACGGGTCCTCATCGCACAGCTCGCCTCGGCGCTGACCGTGGCGCACGAGGCCGGCATCATCCACCGCGACATCAAGCCGGCGAACGTCCTCGTCACCGAAGGTCGGGCGCAGCTCATGGACTTCGGCATCGCCCGTTCCATCGAGGGGGAGTCGCGGACGCTCACCGGCGAGGTCCTCGGCACCGCCCACTACCTCAGTCCTGAGCAGGCCCTCGGGCGCACCGTGGGCCCGGCGACCGACATGTACAGCTTGGGCGTCCTCGCCCACGAGATGCTCACCGCGTCGAAGCCCTTCGACCGGGGAACGCCGATCGCCACCGCGCTGGCTCACGTGCAGGATCCGCCGCCACCGCTTCCCGAGGGAACGCCGAAGGACCTGGCGACCGTCATCACGGCCTGCCTCTCCAAGGAGCCCGAGGACCGGCCGACGGCAGCCCTGGTCTTCCACATGCTCACGCTCCCGGAGGCCCCGGCGCCCGAGCCGGTAGACCCGGAGGCAACCATGGCCCACCCCCCGATCCCCCGTCGCGCGCTGCTCGACTGAGGAGTACGAGGGGCCGCCCCGTCACGGAGTATGAGCGCGCTGGACGATCGGGGACGAGCGCGCTGGACGATCCGGTACGAGCGCGCCGGGCGGGCGGGTACGAGCGCTCTCAGGTACGAGCGCGACGCGCGCGGCTGAACGAGTAGAGCCCGTACGCGGCGAACCCGAGAGCGACGAGCGCGACGAGTGCCTGTCCCCACGGGAGGCCGAGCATGTCGTGCAGCGCGCCGTCCAGGCCCCGGGAGGCGCTGGGGTGATGAGTGACACCGGCGACGACGATGCCGATTCCCACGGCGATGAACGCGATGCCCCGGGCGATGTAGCCGACCTTGCCCGCGATCACCGTGAAGCGGCTGGGGCTGCTCGAGAGGTCGCGCCGGAACCTCTCCGTCCAGCCCTTGACGATGTGGTACACGCCGACTCCCGCCACTGCGAGACCGCCGACGACGACGAGGACGGGTCCGAAAGGCATCTTCATGAGCGTGGCGGTCATGTCGCTCGCCTGCGCCTGGCCGGACTTGCCCGTCCCCATGAGGAAGGACACGGCCGACAGGGCGAGAGCGAGGTAGACGATCGCCTTCGCCCCGGCCTTGAGACGGTCGCGCGTCCTTGGGCCGCGGATGCACTCTCCGATCTGCCAGACCGCGAGCAGCGTGAACCCCACGACGATCGCGATGAGGCTGACCAGGCCGACGGCCGTGCTCGCAACGAGCGACATGGCGCCCGACGGGTCGGCCTTCGCGCCATAGCCACCGAAGGCCAGCTGCAGACCGAGCCATGCGATGAGCAGGTGGAGGACGCCGTTGACCGCGTAGCCGGCGCGCGCCCCCGACGTCACGACGCGGCTGTCCGTGACATCCTCGGCCGCCCTCGACATCTTCGCCCGTACGCCGCTACCGCCGGCGGCACTCCCCGACCCTGACATGAAGCCTCCTCGCAGATGACGAACGGTATATACCCAGTTCGCGCTCCGTTCCTCGCAGAGAACGAAGCTCCCGTCGAGCCCCGGGCGGCAGCATGACGCCGAAACCTGTCACGGCAAGTCCGAGGAGCACCGGGTGGCCGGCCCGGAGGTCCCCGATCTTGGGCGCGCTGAGCACGTCGAGCTCGGCGAGCCGGTGCGCGTGTGCCTCGAGGTACAGGTCGGCGAAGGCGAGGTCCCAACCCTCCCCCCACGCGGGGTCCTCGAAGGCGCGCGCGTGCGACCGCCCCGGTCGTACGGAGGGAGGTGGCGAGCTCCTGGGCATCGGCGCGTTCGTCGACGGCCGCTGGATCGCGATCCGGCTCATGGTCCAAGGGGAGACGCTCATGGTCGCGCTGACCTCGTGAGACACGCCGGTTCAGCCCCGCGGCTGGGGGCCTGTGCTGCTCACCACCCACGCGCTAGCGTCGGGCAGGGCCGCGTCGTGAGGGGAACACATGCCGCAACGTCGGAGCAGGCGTACGCGACGGGTGAACCCCGTCCTGGACGAGTCGTCACGCCTCAGGGACTTCTACGCCCACCCCGTCGGGCGCGACGTCATCGACAAGCTGCTCCACCAGCAGGGACACAGCAACCGCTGGGTCGACAACCCCGTCATGGGCCGGCTGACGCTCCGTACGGTGAGTCGCCTCTCGCGCTTCTTCACGCGCCACGACCTCGTCCCCACGCTGCTGAGGCTGGTCAACGCGGAGCCGGACGCCCCGGAGCCGGGTTCCGGGCCTCCGACGCCCACGTGGTGGAAGCAGGCCGTCTTCTACCAGGTCTTCCCGCGCAGCTTCGCCGACTCGAACGGGGACGGCATCGGCGACCTCGGCGGGCTCCTCGACCATCTCGACCACCTCACCGGCCTTGGCGTCGACTGTCTCTGGCTCTGCCCCATCTACGACTCGCCCAACGAGGACGGCGGGTACGACGTCCGCGACTACCGGGCGGTCATGGCCGAGATGGGCACGCTGGAGCAGGTCGACGCCCTCATCGCCGCGTGTCACGCCCGCGGCATGCGGATCATCCTCGACCTCGTCGTCAACCACACCTCCGACCAGCACGAGTGGTTCCAGCGGGCGCTGGCCGACCCCGACGGCCCGTACGGCGACTACTACTTCCTCCTACCGCCCGACCCGGAGGACCCCGAGCGGCCGCCGAACAACTGGCGGTCGGCGTTCTCCGGGCCCGCGTGGCGGTGGCTCCCCGAGATCCAGCGCTGGGTCCTCCACCTGTTCGCACCGAGCCAGCCCGACCTGAACTGGGAGAACCACCGTGTCCGCGACGAGGTCATCGACCTGTGCCGCTGGTGGTTCGACCGCGGTATCGACGGGTTCCGGATGGACGTCATCAACTTCATCTCGAAGACCCCGGGCCTTCCCGACGGCCACGACCTCATCGGGGACATGGTCGAGGTCGCCGGCGTCGAGCACTACTTCTACGGGCCGCGGCTGCACGAGTTCCTTCGTGAGCTGCGCGACCGGGCCTTCGACCCGCCCGGCGCAGCCGAACCGAAGCTCATGGTGGGGGAGACCCCCGGCGTCGGCGTGGAGACGGGGCGACTGCTCACCGGCGCCGACCGCGGTGAGCTGGACCTGATCTTTAGCTTCGACCACCTGGAGTCGGGCTCACATTCACGCTACGACGACTACCGGTACGACCTGGAGTTCTACAAGCGCTACCTCGTCGACTACCAGTCGCGCCTGGGCAGCAACGACTGGCTCACGCTGTTCTTCGAGAACCACGACAACCCGCGGATGATCAGCAAGGTCAACCCCGACCCGGCCCACCGGGTGGCGTTGGGGAAGCTCCTGGGGACGCTGCTGCTCACGATGCGGGGGACTCCGTTCCTGTACCAGGGGCAGGAGCTCGCGGGCGTCAACCAGCAGTTCGAGAGCCTGGACGAGCTGCAGGACGTGGAGTCCCACAACCGCTTCCGCGTCCTGGTCGAGTCAGGAGTGTCGGAGGCCGACGCGTGGGTTCAGGTGCTCGCGAGCTCCCGTGACCACTCGAGGATCCCGATGCCGTGGGATGACAGCCCGGGCTCGGGCTTCACCACAGGGACCCCGTGGCTGGCCGGCAGGGAGGACCCGGGTTTCAGCGTCGCCGAACAGGACAGGGACCCGCAGTCCGTGCTGAACCACTACCGACGCCTGCTCGCCCTGCGTCACGAGTCGGCCGCGCTGCGCCTCGGCGACGTGACCTTCGCGCACGTCGACCGCACGGGCTACTTCGCGTGGTACCGCACGGGCGCCGACGAGCGCTGGTTCATCCAGCTCAACCTCACCGACGCGCCGCTCGAGATCCCGGGGGTGGACCCGGAGGCCGAGCTCGTGCTCGGCAGCCACCCCGACCACGACGCCGGCGCGCTCGCACCGTACGAGTCACGCGTGTACCGGTGCGCTCCCGTCAGTGACGTCACCCACCAGGTCGGGGCCGATGCGCAGCGCGTCCCCGAGGACGGCTGACGCATCAGCACCCGGACTCAGCACCGGACAGCGGTCAGGCGATGGCGTAGGCGGCTGCGAACCCCTCGTTCACGGCGTCGTTGATCTTCCTCGGCCTGACCACGTCCCCGACCAGCGTGTGCGCGACCCCGGCGACATCCAGGTCGTGGGAGAGAGCGCGCTCGGATTCGTACCCGACGGCGATACGGTCTGGAAGGGGCCGAAGGTCGCCTTGTCGGTGACGACCTCACCGCCGCGGATCTCGAGGACCTTCTGCCCGAGCTCGAACCGGGTCGGCGTCTTCCTGATCCGTGTCTCGAGGGGAGCCCGCAGCGTGGGCGCCATGTCCTGCAGGATGTCGTCGGTCATCTCGACCACCGTGACGTTCTTGCCCCGCTCGACGAGGAACTCGGCCGTCTCCACCCCGACCGACCCCGCGCCGAGGATGACGACGTCGTCGCCGACCACGGCCTTGTCGAGCAGGACATCCTCGGCCGTCGTCACCGACGGGGAGTCGATGCCCGGAATCGGTGGCCGGACGGCCCGGGACCCGTGGCGACGATGACCTCGTCGGCGCCGCACCCGGCGAGCGCGTCCACCGGGTGCTCCATGCACACGTCGACGCGGTTCGCCGCCAGCGACCGGGACTCGTACGCGATGCACGCCGCGATCTCCGACGTGTACGGAGGCATCACCCCGGCGATCACGTGGCCGCCCAGCTCCGCCGTGGCCTCGTACAGCCGGACGTGCAGAGCTGGATCCCCACCTTGCCGCCCGCCTCGTGCACCGCCGTCGTGAGCCGTCGCAGGCCGGGGATGAGAGCGTCGTCGTGGATCCCCAGCTGGTTCGGGAACCCCTTGCCCCGGCGGTGGACGTAGGCGGCCTCGGTGAGGATCAGGGCCACGCCGCCTCGTGCCCGGACAACCTGGTAGGCGATGAAGCGGTCCGTCACCGAACCGTCGGTGCCGCACAGGTTCGTGACCATGGGCGGCATGATGCCGCGGTGGCCAGGTCGAGCGTGCCGACCCGCAACGGGGAGAAGAGGTGGTCAAGGGCCATGGAAGCCTCCAGGACGAAGCCGGCGACAGTGCCGTCACGTCCACGCTGACCCTGGGCCTCGGCTGCCGCTGGCGGTTCGCGGGGGCTCGTACAGATGGCGACCGGGTCAGGTCAGGGAGAGACCTGTGGCGTCGGCGAGAGCGGCGAGGAGACGGCTCTGGAACGCCTCGTCGTGGACCGAAGGGTTCGGCTCGACCCGCCGCTGGTGGTGCCAGTAGCCCCCGCTCGTGAGAGCCTCGGGCTCGTCGCTCGTCGCGAGCCACTCCTGGGTGAGGCTGCCGAGACGCAGGTCGTCGGGCGCGTGACGACCGCCCATCCGCGTCGGCACCCAGCCAGGGTCCACGGCGTTCGCGAGGACGTCGGGCCAGAGCCGACCGAAGGCTGCGCTGAGGGCCGTGACGAACAGCTTGCTGTCCGAGTACGAGGAGGTGGCGCGGCGCCCTGACCAGTCCAGCCCGTCGAGGCGAGGGCGTCCTCCCCGGTGCATGCCGCTGCTCAGGTACACGAGCCGCGCCGGGCGCAGCATCAACACCGTCAGCACGTACGGCGCGACCACGTTGACGGGCAGGACGGAGGCGCCGTCGCCCACGCCCGCGTTGTGGATGACCGCGTCCATGCGGCCGATGCCGTTCGCCTGCTCGGCCAGGGAGATGACCTGCTCGGGCTCGGCGAGGTCGCCCACGACGACCTGGGCGCCGGCGGAGACGAGAGCGGAGACCGTGTGGCGGCGAGCCTCGTTGCGTACGTGCACGACGACCTCGTGCCCTGCCCGCTTCAGCTCCGTCGCCGTCACATGGCCGATCCCGTCGGCCGACCCCGTCACGAGTACCCGCATGCCGGCCATCCTTCCACCGGTGGCCCCACGTGGGCCGCGAGGGCGAGGGGCGCTACGAGACGACGAGGTCGCTGCCCTCGACGCTGGACGACTTCGCGATGAGCGGCCTCGTCGTCGGCCCGTTGACGACGGAGCCGTCGACGATCGAGTAGGCCGATCCGTGGCACGGGCAGACGATCTTCTGGCCCTCGATGGACCCGACCGTGCAGCCCTGGTGCTGGCACACCGCCGAGAAGGCCTTGTACTGGCCGGCCGTGGCCTGTGTCGCGACGATCTTCTCGGCGTCACGGATGACGCCGCCGCCCACCGGGATGTCGGTGAGCGGGATCTTCACCGCCGCCGACCCGCTCGAGGCCGACGTGCTCCTGGACGGGGCCGCCCCACCCGAGGAGGCCGTGCTGCTGCAGGCGGACGCTCCCGCGATGGCGAGGGCGCTGATGCCGAGCAGCTGGATGACGGTACGACGTTTCCATGTGGGTTCCTTCGGCCGTGCGCCGGGACCGGGCCCACGTCTGAGGGCCGGGCAACGCGTCGCTGGCACCAGTCTCGTCCGGTGCTCCCACTTCTGGGAACGCCCACCCGCGACCGACGGTTCAGAGGTGCGCCCGGATGCACCTCGGCCGCTCGCTGTTCAGCACGTGCACCTCCCGGCCCCCACTACTCACGAGTAGTCGAGGAGCGGTTCGTGGGCGAACAGACGACAGCGACGTCGCGCTCGCGTGGTGCGTGGGGATCCTCGTCGTCGCGTACGCCCTCGCCATGGTCACGTTCCGGCGCAGCATCGGCTGACCGTCGAGAGGGGTACCGGCCGTACCTGCTTCGTCCCTTCCCTTGACGCTCGGGTAGGACTGGGATGTACGAGGGTACGGAACCCCCGACGACGAGAGGTGTACGCGATGCAGTACCGCATGCTGGGTGACACGGGCGTCCAGGTCAGCAACCTGTGCTTGGGAACGATGATGTTCGGCGGCATGAACAACGCCGACCACGACGACTGCGTGAACATCATCCACACCGCCCTCGACGCAGGGATCAACTTCGTCGACACGGCCGACGTGTACTCGCAGGGCGAGTCCGAGGAGATCGTCGGCAAGGCGATCAAGGGCCGGCGCAACGAGGTCGTGCTCGCCACGAAGTTCCAGGGCCAGATGGGCGACGAGCGCAACCACCGCGGCGCGTCCCGCCGGTGGATCGTCGCGGAGGTGGAGAGCTCCCTGCGGCGGCTCGGCACCGACCACATCGACCTGTACCAGCTGCACCGTCCCAACCCCGGCACGAACATCGAGGAGACGCTGGGCGCCCTCACCGACCTCGTCCGGCAGGGCAAGGTGCTGTATGTGGGCCACTCCGCGTTCCAGGCGAGCCAGATCGTCGAGACGCAGTGGGCGGCGAGGGACCGGATGCTCGTACGGCCGGTGAGCGAGCAGCTCTCGTACTCGCTGCTCGTCCGTACGCCCGAGATCGACGTGCTCCCCACGGCGCTGCGCCACCACATGAGCGTCATCTGCTACTCGCCGCTCGCGGCCGGCTGGCTGAGCGGCAAGTGGCGCAAGGACGCGCCGGAGACGCCGAAGGCGTCCGCGGGCCGTTCGGGCGGCGGCCTGTTCACCCACCGGTACGACCTCGACGACCCCGCCAACGCGCCGAAGCTCGACGCAGCCGACGCGCTGGCAACCCTCGCCGAGGCGAACGGGATGACGCTGGTGGAGCTCGCGATCGCGTTCGTCGTGAACCACCCGGCGGTCACGAGCGCGATCATCGGCCCCCGGACCATGGAGCAGCTCACCACCCAGCTCGGCGCGGGCGACATCACCTTGTCCAGCGAGGTCCTCGACCGCGTCGACGAGATCGTGCCGCCCGGTACCACGCCCAACCCGTTCGACAGCGCGTACGTGAACCCGGCGCTCACCCCGGAGGGCCTGCGCCGCTAGGGCCGCCCCGAGGTGAACCGGCCGGCGCGCACTCGGGTGCCGGGGGCGTCGGTTCGTGCTGAGGGGCGTCGGTTTACCACGTTAACCAGGTGAACTGGAGGTTCTCATGGCAGATCTGCCATGAGAACCTCCGGTTTGCCTACTTAACATGGTGAACCGACCGCCAGCCCGAGAGTGGCAGCGCCGGCTACGCCGCCGCGATCAGGCCGCGCAGGTGGCTGGCGGCGACGGCCAGGTGCTCAAGCTCCTTGATGTGGGTGGCGGTGAGCTCGGGGACCACCGAGCGGGTCACGGTCGTCAGGGACAGTCCGGCGAGCTGCAGCGCGCACTTCGCGTTCGCGGGGTACCCCTTGAGTTCCGTGAAGGAGCACATCGTGAGCAGGCTCTGGACCTCTCGGGCGATCTCGGGATGTGCAGCGTGGTTGATGCATAGCCAGTCGTACACGTCGGGGAGGAAGTTGGCCATGACACCGGAGTAGCCAGCTGCTCCGGCGTCGAGGCTCTCGAGAAGAGTTGTCGTGTTGGCGTTGAACAGCTTGACCGAGGAGCCCTTGAGGGTCGCGAGGCGCCCCCGGATCGTCGCGATGTCGCAGCAGGTGTCCTTGACGAAGGAGAACCGTTGGCTGTCGGCCATGAACCGGAGGATCTCGCTCGACAGGAGCCGCTTGTACGGGAAGGGACACTCGTAGAACCCGAGGGGCAGGTCGGGCGGCAGCGAGTCCATGATCGCCGAGAGGCGATCGAGGAAGACGGCATCGGGCTCGTCCGGCGCGGCGAGCCTGTTGCTGATGAGGATGAGGGCCGCGGGGTCGAGGTCCGCGATCGCTTGGAGCTCGTCGACCTGGGCCGAAGGAGCCCACGAGGTGTGGCCGGAGGCGATCACCGGAACCCGTCCCGACGCGGCCCGCTGCACCGTGGCGAGTATGGCGAGCTTCTCGCGCAGCGACAGCGTGAAGATCTCGCTGGACTGACACAGGGCGAACAGGCCCGATGACCCCTGGTCGATGTACCACGTAGTCAGCTCCTCCAGCGCCGCGTGGTCCACCTCGCCGTCCCTCGCGAACGTCGTGAGCATGGTCGGCCACACCCGGTCCGGGAAGGTCATGACAGGCACCGTCGCCTCCAGCGTGTCGCGGATGATTACTCACGGTCTGGGGATCATGCAAGCACGCGCCCCCGCGGGCCTCAACACGCCCCGCGCCCGTCGCGCCAGGTCCAGGGGGACCTGCCGTGTCGACGGAGCACCCAAGACCGATGCAAGGTTCTCAGCGCACCCGCTCAGTCGGGGACCTCAGGAGCTCTCGAGGACCGCGTCGCCTCCGGCAGGGCCGCGACCTCGGCGTCCATCGTCCTCTGGACCATCGACGCCATGAAGATCGCTTGGGCGGCGGACAGCTCGTCGGACAGCGACAACGTCACCTTCGTGCCGTCCTCGGCGGGTTCGAAGTCATACTCCCCTCAGGGACGCACGGGCCCGGCGGTGCCGACGAACCCCACGCGACGGCCGGGTTCGTATGCGGTCACCTCGATGTCAGCGGCCTCCGGTCGGCCCCCGGGGCCGACGACCTGCCGCGTATGGGTCGCGCCGACCGCGGGATCACCGTGCCGTGCGATGGACACGACGCCGGAGCCCCCCGGGTCGTTCCGCGTCCGCGAAGAACGCGAACACGGTGCCGACGGGGCGATCGAAGAGACGACGGAGCCAGAGGCTCCCACCTGCGTGGCCACGAGCTCATCGTGACAGGCCGGGGCCCGTCCTGCCTGGTCGCGGGTGACCTGC